>NZ_BBWS01000031.1:0-44353 GCF_001463925.1 Aureimonas sp. N4
GCCGGCGTCACCGCCATGTCGGGAACGGCGGGCGCGCCGGGCTCGGGCTCGGTGCGCGCCTTGTCCGGCGGCACATAGGCCGGCTGAGGCTGCGGCTTCGCGGCGGGTGCCTCCTTTGTGGGGTCAGCGGTCTTGTCGGCATCCGGCGCGGGTTTTGCGCCCTCGGCGGGAGATGGCGCTTGACCGCCCGGCTCGGCCGGTTTGGCCTCTTCGGAGAGCTGCGCGCCGGGCTTGGTCTCCGGCACAGGCGCTTGTGGCGCGGGCGTCTCGGAACCCGCCGGAGCCGTATCGGCCGGCGCGGGTTCGGGTCTGGCTTCCGGGATAGGCACGGTGGCTGGGTTCGGCTCGGCGGGAGCCGCTGCATCGCCGCGCGGGTCGCCCGTCGCAGCGCTCCCCGAGTTCACCGTTGCCGGCGTGCCCGCCCGAGCCGGGGCAGCCGATGGAACGGGCGGCTTTTCCTGTGCCCGAGCCGCCGGCGCAGCACCCAGCATCGAACCCGCCGCCAACGCCAGAGCCAGCCCGCGAAGAGTCCGCACGAAGGCCCATCCGCGCGCCTCGGCCCGCATGATCGTCAGTCCCATGGAATCCCCCTCCACCTCGCGCCTCCAACGAGCGCGGCCACGCCGGGGTTCCAGCGAAAGGAGGGTTCGCGCGACCCCGCAAACGAAAAAGCCCCGCCTGTTCGAGCGGGGCTTCGGATCGTCTTCAAGGGCCTTGCGGTCAGTCGATGAACTCGACCACCGTTCCGGGCTTCACCATCTTGGCGAGTTCCGTCGCGTCCCAGTTCGTCAGTCGCACGCAGCCATGGCTGTTGGTCTTGCCGATCTTGGAGGGCTCGGGCGTGCCGTGAATGCCGTAGGTCGGCTTCGACAGGGCGATCCAGATCGTGCCGACCGGGCCGTTGGGGCCGGGGGGAATGGTCAGGATCTTGTCGTTATTGCCCTGCTTGAAGTTGATCTTCGGATTGTAGGTGTAGTTCGGATTGAAGGCGATGCGCTTGACCTCCACCGTGCCCGAGGGCGAAGGCGTCGAGGTCGAGCCGATCGAGGAGGGATAGGCGGCGACGAGATGGCCGCTCGCATCGTAGGCGCGGACCTGCTCGCGGCCCTTGTCGGCAATGATGCGCGTCACCTCACCCGTCACGCCGGGACCCACGGCCATGACCTTGATGATCGTGCCCGGCCGATTGAAGTCCGCGCCCGGATTGATCTCCTTCAGATAGTCCTCGTCCATGTGGAAGCGCTCGCCGAGCATTTCCGTGACGCGCGTATAGGACATGGCCGGCAATGCGGCCTTGTGGGCGTAGTCCTCGGGGATCGAGGCGAGATAGGGGCCTGCCACGTCCTCGTTGGTGATCGTATAGGAGGTGACGGCCGGGCCGCCCGTCTCCATCAGCTCTTCCATTAAGGCGCGCGCGTCGGTCGCGTCGATCGTGCGGCCGGTCTTCTCGGTATAGGCGGCGACGGCCTTGTCCACGTTGGAGCCGAGGCGACCGTCGATCACGCCCGGCGAAATGCCGGCGCGGCTCAGCAGAACCTGAAGCGCGGCGATCTCGGCCTTGGCGTTCTTGCCCTTGGGGCCGACCACCTTGGGCGCGGGATGGCGCTCGATCATGGTGGAGCCCTCGTGCCCGAGGCCGGAGCCGGGCGGCACGTTGCCGTAGCCGCTACCATCGGGCGCGAGAGAGCCGTTTATGGATTGGTCCGGCGGCGCGTAGCCGTCCGTGCCCGGCGCGGGCAGCGGCGCGAACTCGACCGGGCCATCGTTCCAGCCATTGTTGCCGCCCCGCGCATAGGGATCTTCGGCGCGGGCATATTCGTTGCCATTGCCGGCATAGGGATCGTCTTGGGCACCGTTGCCGCGCGGCACCTGATATTCGACGCCCGGCGGGGCGCGGTCGCGGCGGCGCTCCACGCTGCGGGGGCGCTCCACCGCGATGACGCGGCCGTAGGAATCCACGGTGACGATATTGCCGTTCTCGTCCACGAAGCTTTCGGTGCCGGGCCCGTAATCCTCGTATTGAGCGCCATAGCCCTGCTGCGCGTTGGCCGGAGCATGGGACGCGCACAGGCCCGCCAGCGCCAGAGCGGCCGCGACCCAGAGTCTCGTCTTCACCATATCTCGCGTCCTTTCCCGACCGACGGCGTATGCTGCGCAACGCGTCCGAGAGCAGATAGGGCGTCAGACTGGCGCGAAGATGGTTAACAAGTTGTGAACGAAACAAGACGGCGGCTGGGCGATTTCCCGTGCCGCCGCGTTCTGATCTCACCCTGCACGGCCGTTCTTTGCCTGCCCCGCCTCCTGCTCGGCGGCGCGGCTTCGCCGCAGGATCTCGGCGACGAAGTTGCGAGACAGGGTGTGATAGAGCGGTTCGCCGGAAATGAGGCGGGCCGTGCCGAAACCGATCATGGAGGCCACCAGAAGCGGCATGACGTTGTCGCGCGTCGCCGTCATCTCCAGAATGATGACGAAGGCCGTCATGGGTGCCTGCACCACGCCGGCGAAATAACCGGCCATGCCGAGCGTCGCCGCCAGCCCCATGCTGCTGGTTCCAACCAACAGGCCGAGCGAAGCGCCGAGCCCGGCTCCAACCGACAGCGAGGGCGCGAAGAGGCCGCCCGGAATGCTGGAGGCCATGGACAGGAGCGTCGCGAGAAACTTCCACACGAAGTAGAACGGATCGGCGCCCTGCCCTTCGATCGCGCCACGTGCGATCTCGTAGCCCGTGCCATAGGTCGTGCCGCCCGACAGCAAGCCGACCAGAGCGACGCCGAGGCCGCAGGCGCCCGCCACCGCCACCAGACGCCACAGCTGCCCACGCGCCCAAAGGCGGAAACGCCGCATGATGCCGAGCGCCGCCTTGCTGAACAGCGCTCCGAACGCGCCGCCCACCACGCCGCACAGCAGCACCAGAAACCAGTCGCGCGCATCGTGCACGAGGCCGGTGAACTCGCCGAAATAGGAATAGTCGCCGGTGAGAGCCAGCGAGGCGAGACCCGCGAGTATGACGGCCGACATGACCAGCGCATTGGTGCGCGCCTCGTAGCCACGGCCCATTTCCTCGATGGCGAAGACGACGCCCGCTAGCGGCGTGTTGAAGGCGGCGGCGATGCCGGCGGCCGAGCCCGCGAGGATCAAGCCGCGCGCATGGGCCATGCCGCCGATGCGGCCGGCGGCCAGCATGATGGCCGCCCCGACCTGAACCGTCGGCCCTTCGCGCCCGACCGATCCGCCGACGAACAGCGCGAAGATGGTCAACAGAATCTTGCCGACCGCGCCCTTCAGCGACAGCAAAAGGCCGCGCTCGTCGTCCCGCTCCATGTGGCGCGCGGCGATGGCCTGGGGAATGCCGCTGCCTTGCGTGAAGGGAAAGAAGCGAGTGGCCAAATAGGCCGAGAGCGCGAAGCCGAGCGGCGGCAGCAGCGCGCGCAGCATGAGCCCCCATCCTCCCGGCGCGCCCGCCAGGGCGGAGAAGGCGCGCTGCGCTTCGTCGGACGCTTTGGCGAAGACGACGCTGACGAGGCCGATGGCGATCGCACCGGCCCAGAAGATCAGGCGGGGGCGCCAGACCCGCCTCGACAACCAGACCGCGCGCGAACGGCGCAGGGTGCGAAGGTGGCGAAGACGACGGGCCGTGCGGGCGTTCGAGGACATCGGCGGCTCTGATCTGGCGGGGCTGCAAGCGCGGAACGCGCGTCCCGCAAGTGCCCCGTCACGTCGCGCGGGATGAAACCGGCGTCAACCCTTCGTGATCGCCCGTCCCATCACATTCGGTCTCGAACGCCGTTTTCTATTCCGTTCGTCACCCGGTCAGATGATCGCGAGCGGCATCTTGCGCTCGGGCGGCGGAAACGCCTCGTCCAGAAGCGCCCAGTCTTCCGCGTCGAGCCGGATGTCGATGGCCTCGGCATTCTCGCGCACATGCTCCAGCGAACTCGCCTTCGGGATCGCGATCGTGCCGGGGCGGCGCAGCGTGAAGGCCAGCGCGATCTGGGCCGGGGTCTTGTCGTGCCGGTCGGCCACTTCCAGAAGTTCGGGCCGGCGCAGGAGCGAGCCGCCCTGCCCGATCGGCGAATAGGCCATGGTCGCGACGATCCGCTCTTCCAGCCAGGGCAGAAGGTCGAACTCCGTGCCGCGATGGTCGAGATTGAGAAGAATCTGATTCACGGCGCAGCGATCTCCGCCCTCCACCTCCATCAGCTCGTCCATGTCGGACACGTCGAAATTCGACACCCCCCAACGCAGGATCTTGCCGGCGTCGATGAGATCCTCCATCGCCGCGACGGTGTCGCCCAGCGGAAAACGGCCACGCCAATGCAGGAGATAGAGGTCGAGCCGGTCGGTGCCGAGCCGCTCCAGGCTCGCCTCGCAGGCCGCGATCGTTCCGCGTCGCGAGGCATGGCTCGGCGCAACCTTGGACACGAGAAACACCTCGTCGCGCCGCCCGGCGATGGCTTCGCCGACCAGTTCCTCCGACGCGCCGTCGCCGTAGATTTCGGCCGTATCGATCAGATTCATGCCGAGATCGAGCCCGAGCCGGAGAGCGGCCAGCTCCTCATTCAGCCGCGCGCTCGTCTCGCCCATCATCCACGTGCCTTGCCCGAGCGCCGGGACGCTCGTTCCGTCGGCCAGTTCCACCACTCTCATGTCTTGGGTCCTTTCGCGGGGATGCCGTCGGCCCTTCACCTAACGCCCATGCCCGCCAACGGGAACAGGCGCCCTGTCCGGGCGTTGATAGAAAATGTTCAATTCAGGGAGTGGCCAAGATGTCTTCGACAATGGGAACCGGACCGATCTCCGAGTTGCAGGTCGGGGCCGACAACATCGAGGCGAGCCGGGTCAACGGAACGCGCGTCTACAACACGGATGGCGACAATCTCGGTCATATTTATGATGTCGTGATCGGCAAGCGGGACGGGCGCGTAAAGTACGCGATCATGTCCTTCGGCGGGTTCCTCGGCATTGGCGAGGACTACCATCCGATACCTTGGGACGTTCTGAAATACGACGAACGCCAGGGCGGCTATGTGGTCGGCATCACGATCGACCAGTTGAAGAACGCACCGCGTTACGCCTCCGACACCTCGCCGGATTGGGTCGATCCCGCCTATGGCAAGCGTATCGACGATTATTACGGCGTGTCCTACTGACGTTCACGACATTCCGAACCAAAAGGGGGCGGCTCACCGAGCCGCCCCTTTTTTTGATATTACGGCGCAGATCAGGCTGCGACGAGATCGCCGCTAGCCGCCGATTTGGAACCGACGACGTAGAAGTTCAGGCGGTCGGTTCCGCCCGAAATCTTCACATGGTCCTCGTCCTTCACCTGCCCCATCAAGATGCGCTCGGCGAGCGGGTCCTGCACCTCGCGCTGGATGACGCGCTTCAAAGGACGCGCGCCATAGGCAGGGTCGTAGCCACGCTCGGCCAGCCAGTCGCGCGCGCTGTCGTCCAGTTCGAGCACAATCTTGCGCTCTTCCAGAAGCTTCTCCAGACGCTTCATCTGGATGTCCACGATCGCGCCCATGTCCGCTCGCTTCAGGCGGTGGAACAGGACGATTTCGTCCACGCGGTTCAGGAATTCCGGGCGGAAGGCCGTGCGCACCACGTCCATCACTTGGCCCCGAACAGCGTCCACCTCTTCATCGTCGCGAAGGGCGACGAGATATTCGGAGCCGAGATTCGAGGTCATGACGATCAGCGTGTTGCGGAAGTCCACCGTGCGGCCCTGCCCGTCGGTCAAACGCCCGTCGTCCAGCACCTGCAGCAGGATGTTGAAGACGTCCGGGTGCGCCTTTTCGATCTCGTCGAACAGGATCACCTGATAGGGCCGACGCCGGACGGCCTCCGTCAAGACGCCGCCTTCCTCGTAGCCGACATAGCCCGGAGGGGCACCGATCAGCCGAGCCACGGAGTGCTTCTCCATGAATTCCGACATGTCGATGCGCACCATCGCCGTGTCCTCGTCGAAGAGGAACGTGGCGAGCGCCTTGGTCAGCTCCGTCTTGCCGACGCCCGTAGGGCCGAGGAACATGAACGAGCCGATCGGGCGGTTGGGGTCCTGCAAGCCGGCACGCGCCCGGCGCACGGCCTTGGACACGGCCTGCACGGCCTCGCCCTGCCCCACGACGCGCTTGGCGATCGAGTCTTCCATCGAGAGGAGCTTCTCGCGCTCGCCCTGCATCATCCGGTCCACCGGAATGCCGGTCCAGCGAGAGACGACCTGCCCGATATGGTCGGCCGTCACGGTTTCCTCGACCATGGAAACCTTGCCGTCGGCCGCCTCCGCCTCCGTCAGCTCGCGCTCCAGCTGCGGGATCTCGCCATAGGCGAGTTCACCCGCGCGCTGATACTCGCCCTTGCGCTGCGCGATGGCGAGTTCGTTGCGCGCCTCGTCCAGACGCTTCTTGAGGTCGGCCGCAAGCCCGAGCTTGGACTTCTCGGCCTGCCACGAGGTCGTGAGCCGATCGGACTCTTCCTCCAGATTGGCGAGTTCCGCTTCGAGCCGCTCCAGACGCGAACGCGAGCCGTCGTCATGCTCCTTTTTCAACGCCTCGCGTTCGATCTTGAGCTGCACGACGCGCCGGTCGATTTCGTCCAGCGCTTCCGGTTTGGAATCGACGGCCATGCGCAGGCGCGCCGCGCCCTCGTCCACGAGGTCGATCGCCTTGTCCGGCAGGAAGCGGTCGGTGATGTAGCGGTTCGAGAGCTGCGCGGCGGCCACCAGAGCCGAGTCCGAGATGCGCACCTTGTGGTGCTGCTCGTACTTCTCCTTCAAGCCGCGCAGAATGGAGATCGTGTCCTCCACCGTCGGCTCGGACACGAAGACGGGCTGGAAGCGGCGGGCGAGCGCCGGGTCCTTCTCGACATGCTTGCGATATTCATCGAGCGTCGTGGCGCCGACGCAGTGCAGCTCGCCGCGCGCCAAGGCGGGCTTCAGGAGGTTGGACGCGTCCATCGCGCCATCCGCCTTGCCTGCGCCGACCAGCGTGTGCATCTCGTCGATGAAGAGGATGATGCCCCCTTCCGCCGCCGTCACTTCGGACAGAACCGCCTTCAGCCGCTCCTCGAACTCGCCGCGATATTTCGCGCCGGCGATCAGCGCGCCCATGTCGAGCGCCATCAGCTGCTTGTCGCGCAAGCTTTCGGGCACGTCCCCGTTGACGAGGCGTAGCGCCAGACCTTCGGCGATCGCCGTCTTGCCGACGCCGGGCTCGCCGATCAGAACCGGATTGTTCTTGGTGCGGCGGGACAGAACCTGGATCGTGCGGCGGATTTCGTCGTCGCGCCCGATCACCGGGTCGAGACGGCCCTCGCGCGCGTCCTTGGTGAGATCGCGGGCATATTTCTTGAGCGCGTCATAGCCCTGCTCGGCGGAGGCCGAGTCGGCCGTGCGGCCCTTACGCAGTTCATTGATCGCGGCGTTCAGCGCCTGCGGATTGACGCCGGCCTTCGACAGAATCTCGGCCGTCTTGGCACTTTTTTCCATGGCGAGGGCCAGAAGCAGGCGCTCGACCGTCACGAAACTGTCGCCGGCCTTCTTGGCGATCTCCTCGGCGGTCGCGAAGACCTTGGCGGTCGGCGCGGCGAGATAAATCTGCCCATTGCCGCCCGAGACGCGCGGCAGCGCATCCAGCGCCGCGTCGACGCCGAGGCGCACATCCTTCGACCGGCCGCCCGCGCGATCGATCAGGCCCGAAGCCAGACCTTCGTTGTCGTCCACCAGCACCTTCAACAGATGCTCCGGCAAAAACTGTTGATGGTCACGCGAGAGAGCCATGGTCTGCGCGGCCTGCATGAAGCCGCGAACCCGCTCCGTATAGCGTTCCATATCCATTCGTTTCGTCTCCTTATCAGCTCTCCACCCGCTCGGCGGCATGGAGCCCGTATCCTGGGAGTCGGCTGCCATCCGGCCAGCCGCTGATAGAGCATATGGTGGCGTTTCAGCCCGATCAAAGAGGGGGTCGGCCCCGCCCAAGGCCTCCTTCCCATCTTTTTTCACAGCGCTGTGAAGGAACCCGAAACGCGAAAAGGCCCGGCGGATGAGCCGGGCCTTTCGATGCGGATAGAGACGTGCGGTCAGTCGTGCGAGGCGAGTTCCAGATCGGATGCGCCACCCTCGCCTTCGCCGCCTTCGCCCTTTTTCTTGCGCGGGCGGCCGGGCTTGCGCTTGGCGGCCGCATCGGCAGCCTCGGCCTCCGATGAAGCGGCCGGAGCGGCGGCAGCGCGCGGACGGCGCTTGGGCTCCTCCGTGCTGGCGGGCGCCACAGCGGCCTCACCCTCGCTCGGCGCGGCCTCGCGGCGCGCGCGGGGACGGCGCTTGGGCTCGTCCGCGGCGGCTTCGCTGGCGGGCGACACTGGCTCGGACACCGGAGCCGCAGGGGCGACGGTCGCAGCGGGAGCCGGCACGGGATTCGTCTCGACCGGCGCGGGCACGGGAGCCGCGTGGTGCGTCTCGACGCTCTCGGGACGCGGCGCGGCCGGAGCCTCGCCCGAAGCCTGCACTTCGCCGGCCTGCGCCGGGGCACCCTCGGGGCGCTGGTCGTCGCGGCGGCGATCGTCGAACCGGCCGAAGCGCTCTTCGAAGCGGCGCTCGCCGCTGCGATCGTTGCGCTCGCCTCGCTCGTTGAAGCGCGGGCGGTCGCCGCGGTCGCCGCGGTCTCTACGGTTTTCGCGATTGTCCCGGTTGTCGCGGCGCTGGCCCTCGAAACGCTGCCCTTCGCCCTGCGGCGCGGCGCGGTTCTCCTCGCCTTCCGGCGTGGCGAAAGGCTGCGGCCCGGTGCCCGCAGGCCCCTGCTGCTGGCGGTCGCGGTAGCCATTGTCGTTGCGATCGCGGTTGTACGGCCGGTCGCCACGCTCCCCGCGCTCGCCACGAAATTCACGGCGCTCGCCGCGATCGTTCCGCTCGCCGCGATTGTCGCGGTTCTGGCCGTCCCGGCTTTGGCCATCCCGGTTCTGGCCGTCGCGGGACTGGTAATCCCGGTTTTGATGCTCGCGGTTCTGCCCGTCGCGGTTCTGACGCTCGCCGCCATGGCCGTTGAAGCCCTGACCGCCTTGGCGCTCGGCCTGCGGGGCCGCCGGCATCTCGCCACCGGCACCCTCTTCCAGATCGTCCTCGAACTCGTCGAAGTCGCGCTCGGGCTGCGAAGGCTTGAACTCACCCATCGCGGCGGCGACGATCCGGCCGTAATGTTCGGCGTGCTGGAGATAGTTCTCGGCCATCACCCGGTCGCCGGACGCGGCGGCGTCGCGCGCCAGCGTCGTGTACTTGTCGGCGATGTGCTGGGCGGTGCCGCGAATCTTGACGTCGGGACCGTTCGACTCAAAGGAGCGGGACAGAGGATTGGGGCCTTTGCGTCCGCCGTTGCCGCTACCGCCGCGCCCGCGCATCCGCTGCTTGTTCTGCTGCTGCTGTCCTGGCCTCATGACCATCCTGTCATCTGGATATCCGGCTCTGCGAGCCGGTTGGGCTCCATATCGCGAAAGCGCGCTCGGCGGCTTCGCTCGGGTCTTCTAGGGAGTATCTGCCGGGCGAACGGGTAGGTTCGGCCGGCATTCCTCATCTGATGAAGTGTGCGGTCCGTTGCGGCGATCCCCTTCGCCGCTGTGACGGACGGGACGGAGCTTCTTCGAGCGTCCCGCAACCCGGATGGGGGCAATTCCCGTCCGAACGGAGGGGACGTCCCCCTCGGTCATTCCGTCTTTCAGGAACTTGTGTAGTGATCCGCGCGCGATCTCACAAGGGGTTCGCTTGTGTCGCCTCCAAGTTCACGTCAGTTTCCTGCCGATTTCCCCTGTTTTTCCAACGCATCGTCGCCGCAAAACCACAGGGCGCGCGCGATGCCGGACAGGTCCGCGCGGGTTTCGCGCCAGCTCAGGCCCGCTTGGCGTGCCAGCGCCCGCACGTCCCCCTCCTGCGCGATGCCGATTTCGAGGAGCAAATCGCCGCCCGGTTTGAGCTTGGGCGCAGCCGTCGCACAGAGCGCGCGATAGGCCGTCAACCCGTCCGTGCCCCCATCCAGCGCCAGCATCGGGTCGTGCTCGCGCACGCCCGCATCCAGCGTCTCGATGTCGGCGGAGGGAATATAAGGCGGATTGCTGACGATCGCTGTGAGCGAGCCGGGCGCGAGCGCCGCCAGATAATCGCCCCGCAGCGGCCAGAAGCGCGCGCCGACGCCTGCCCCTTCCGCATTGCGCCGCGCCGTTTCGAGCGCGCCCTCGGAGAGATCCACCGCCACGCAGCGGCTTTGCGGAAACAGCGCCAGAAGCGAAACGGCGATGGCGCCCGTGCCCGTGCCGATATCGGCGAACACGAACTCGTCCTCACCGCGCGCGCGAAAGGCGCTCGCCGCCAGTTCCACCAGGATTTCCGTGTCGGGACGAGGCTCCAGCGTTTCGGGCGAAAGCTCGAACTCGTGATCGTAGAAGAACCGCCGCCCGAGAATACGCCCCACCGGCTCGCCCGCGAGCCGGCGCGCGGCGCGCTCGGCGAGCCGTGCCGCCGCCTCGGCTGCGACTGGTTCCCCCTCGCGCAGGATCAGTCCGGCGCTGTCGAGGCCGAGCGTGTCACAAAGAAGAAGCCGCGTGTCGAGATCGGGCGTTGCCAGCCCCGCCTGCCGGAAGGCCTGCCGGAGGCCGCGATGAAGCGCGCCGAGGCTGCTCTCGCTCATGGCCTTCGTCAGGAGCCCATGGCGGCGAGCCGCGCCGCCTGATCGTCGGCCACCAGCGCGTCCACCAGCTCGTCCATCTCACCCTCGATCACCCGGTCGAGCTTGTAGAGCGTCAGGTTGATGCGGTGGTCGGTGACGCGCCCCTGCGGAAAATTATAGGTGCGGATGCGCTCGGAGCGGTCGCCCGAGCCGATCTGCGCCTTGCGGTCGGCGGAGCGCTCGGCATCCAGGCGCGAGCGCTCCATGTCGAACAAGCGCGCGCGCAGAACCTGCATGGCTCTGGCGCGGTTCTGGTGCTGCGACTTTTCCGAGGAGGTCACGACGATGCCGGTCGGCAGATGCGTGATGCGCACGGCCGAGTCGGTCGTGTTGACGTGCTGCCCGCCAGCGCCCGACGAGCGCATCGTGTCGATGCGGATGTCTTCGGCGCGGATGTCGATGTCGACCTCCTCCGCCTCCGGCAGCACCGCGACCGTCGCGGCCGATGTGTGGATGCGCCCTTGCGACTCGGTGGCTGGCACGCGCTGCACCCGGTGAACGCCGGACTCGAATTTCAGACGCGAGAACACGCCGACGCCCTTCACGGAGGCGACGACTTCGCGGTAGCCGCCCGCCTCGCCGTCCGAGGCTTCGAGCACCTCGACCTTCCAGCCGCGACCATCGGCATAGCGCTGATACATGCGGAAGAGATCGCCCGCGAACAGACCGGCCTCCGAGCCGCCCGTGCCGGCGCGGATTTCGAGGATCGCGCCCTTGGCGTCCGCCGCGTCTTTGGGCAGGAGCAGGATCAGAAGCTCGGCCGACAGCGTTTCCAGCCGGGTCTCCACCTCGCCGATCTCGCTCGCGGCGAGATCACGCATGTCGCGGTCGGAGGCGGGATCGTTCAGCATATCACGTAGATCGGCCAGCTCCTGCTCTGCGGCGCGATAGGTGCGGATGCCCGCGACGACGTCTTCCAGGCCGGACCATTCGGTCGCGAGCCGCTTATAGGTCTCATGATCGGGCCCGGAGGCCATTTCGGCCTGCAGCTGGTCCGCCCGCCTCAGGATCTCCGTCATGGTGTTTTCGGGGAGAATGGCCATTCTTTGCCTTCAGTAGGACCGACACGAAAGGGGCCCGGTGTCAGGCCCCCCGTCTCGCTGCGGTCCGATTTTCCGTTCAGCAGGGGATGGAGTTCGCGGCCGCGAACTCCTCAAGCAACTGACGGAAGGTCTGTTTCGGATGCTTCTCGGCCAGATGGGCGGTGATCCGCCGGTTCAAGGCCTCGGCGTCGAGTTCCACCAGCATCGCCTTGACCGGGCCGATCGAGGCCGAGGTCATGGAGATGGAGCGGAAGCCGAGGCCGATCAACGCCATGGCCGAGATCGGACGCCCCGCCATTTCGCCGCAGAGCGTGACTGATACGGAGTTGCGCTTGGCCGCGTCGAGGATTTCGCGCAGCGCCCGCATGAAAGGCGTCGAGAGATCGTCGAAGCGCCCGGCGATCTGCGCATTGCCCCGGTCCACTGCCGAGAAGAACTGGAACAGGTCGTTCGAGCCGATCGACACGAAGTCCACCAGCTGCATCAGCTCGTCCAGCTGGAACAGAAGCGACGGCACCTCGATCATGGCGCCGAGCTTCAACCGGCGCGGCATGACATGGCCGAAGCGCGTCAGATGCTTGAACTCGCGGCTGATCAGGTCGCGCGCCTGCCGAAGCTCGTTGAGATCGGTCACCATTGGGAACATCACGCGCAACTCGCGCCCGCCCGCCGCCTTCAGAAGCGCGCGAAGCTGGGTGCGCATCAGGCCCGGCCGGTCGAGCGCCAGGCGCAGCGCGCGGTAGCCGAGCGCCGGGTTCTCTTCTGGTGACTGGTGGAGATAGGGCAGAACCTTGTCGCCGCCGATGTCGAGCGTGCGGAAGGTCACGGGCTTGCCGCCGGCCGCGTCTAGCACCGCCGAATAGAGCCGCTCCTGATCGCTGGTCTTGGGCATGGTCGAGGCGATCATGAACTGAAGCTCGGTGCGGAACAGGCCGATGCCGGCCGCGCCCGCCGCTTCCAGCTGCGGCAGGTCCACGAGCAGACCCGCGTTCATCATCAGATCGACGTCCTGCCCGTCCTTGGTGCAGGCGGCGACGTCGCGAAGCGCGCGGTAGCGCTCCTGCCGCTTGGCGCGGAACTTCACGCGCTCGGCGAAGACGTTCTCGATATCGACGGGCGGGCGCAGATGGACGCTGCCCTCCTCACCGTCGACGATGATCGCATCGCCCTTCTCCGACATGGAGACGGCGCCCTTGGCCTGCCCGACCACGGGAATGCCGAGCGCGCGTGCGACGATGACGACATGGCTCGTGGGCGCGCCCTCTTCGAGCACGAGGCCGCGAATCTGATCGCGGCGATAGTCGAGAAGCTCGGCCGCGCCCATGGAACGGGCGACGATCACCGCATCGCCCGATGCGCCATCGGCGAACATGTCGCCCGAACGGCCCATCAGCTCGCGCAAGAGGCGGTTGGCGAGATCGTCGAAATCGTGCAGCCGTTCGCGCAAGTAAGGGTCGGTCATGTGCATCATGCGCGCGCGCATGTCATTCTGCACTTTTTCGACCGAGGCTTCGGCGGTCAGGCCGTTGCGCACGGCTTCTTCGAGGCGGCGCACCCAGCCCCGATCATGCGCGAACATGCGATAGGCTTCGAGAACGGCGCGATGCTCGCCCTCGGCCGCCATATCACGGCGCGACAGCATGTCCTCGATGGAGATGCGAAGATTGGACACGGCGCGGTCGAGACGCGAGACCTCGGCCTCGGCGTCCTCATTGAAGAGATTGGTGACAACGACGCGCGGCTCGTGCAAGACGACATGGCCAAGGCCGATACCATCGGCCAGCGCGATGCCGGTGAAGTGAACGGGGCGCGAGAGATCGAGCACCACGCCCGGCCGCGACAGCCCTTCCAGGCTGCCGGCCGCGATCATCTCGGCGACCACCATGGCGACGGTTTCGAGCGCCTCGGTTTCCTCGTCGCGATAAACGCGCTTTTCCTTGTTCTGCACAACGAGCACGCCGAGCGTGCGCCCCGCGCGCAGGATCGGCACGCCGAGGAAGGAGAGGAAAATCTCCTCCCCCGTTTCGGGCAGATAGGTGAAGGCCGGGTGCTTCTGCGCGTCCTGAAGGTTCAGGGCGCGGGCTGTCGCCGCGATCGTGCCCACAAGTCCTTCGCCCAGGCGCAGCTGCGCCAGATGCACGGAGCCGGGATTCAGGCCCTCGGTCGCGTAAAGCTCCAGAACACCGTCCGCTCGCAGGACATAAAGCGAGCAGACCTCCGCCACCATATTGGCGGCGATCTGGCGCACGATCTCATCGAGCCGAGCCTGGGGTTCCAGAGGCTCGGCCATGAGTTCCCTGATCCGGCGCATCAACATGCGCGGTCCCGAGGAGTCGCTTCGCATCAGAGGCGTCTTCCGTCAGCGATGGGCCTTCCCGAACGAATCGCTCCGAGCGGGACGAGGGGACAGGCGCCCGCCGCGGGCGCCGCCGGGATCAAGCTTTGTCGAGACCGTAGACGGAATGCAAGCTCCGCACGGCCAGCTCGGTATATTCGCCGTCGATGAGAATGGAGATCTTGATCTCCGAGGTGGTGATGGCGCGGATGTTGATGCCGCGCGCCGCCAGCGCCTTGAAGGCCGTCGCCGCGACGCCCGTGTGCGAGCGCATGCCGATGCCGATCACCGAGACCTTGGTGAGGCCGCGTTCGGACTGCACCACGTCGAAGCGCATCTCGGTCTTGGCGGCCTCGATCACCTGCATGGCCTTGGCGAGGTCGCCGGCCGGCACGGTGAAGGTCATGTCGGTGCGCGTGCCGTCTTCCGAGACGTTCTGCACGATCATGTCGACATTGACGCCGGCGTCCGCGAGCGGGCCGAAAATGGCGGCGGCGACGCCCGGCTGGTCCTCGACCCGGCGCAGCGAGATCTGCGCCTCATCCTTGGCGTAGGCGATGCCGGTGACGACCTGCTGTTCCACGATTTCATCCTCGTCGCAAATAAGTGTGCCGGGCGGGTTCAGGAAGTCGCCCATGCCCGGCGCGTCCGGGTCCTCGAAGGAGGAGCGCACGAAGGTGCGCACCTTGTGGACCATGGCCAGTTCCACCGAGCGCACCTGTAGCACCTTGGCGCCGAGCGAGGCCATTTCGAGCATTTCCTCGAAGGAAACGCGCGCCATGCGCCGGGCCTTGGGCTCGATGCGCGGATCGGTCGTGTAGACGCCGTCCACGTCCGTATAGATGTCGCAGCGATCGGCCTTGAGCGCGGCGGCGACGGCCACAGCCGAGGTGTCCGAGCCGCCCCGGCCGAGCGTCGCGATGCGATTGTCGGGCGCCAGCCCCTGAAAACCGGCGATCACGGCGACCTGGCCCTCGGCGAAGCGGCGCACGATCTCGGACCCGTCGATCTCCTGGATACGGGCCGAAGCGTGCGCGCCATCGGTGCGGATCGGGATCTGCCAGCCCTGCCAGGATCGGGCGTTGATGCCCATGTTCTGCAGGGTGATCGCCAGAAGCCCCGCCGTCACCTGCTCGCCCGAGGCGACGACCGCGTCGTACTCGCGCGCGTCGTGCATGGAAGAGGCTTCGGTGCACCAGCCGACCAGTTCGTTGGTCTTGCCGGACATGGCCGAAACCACCACGGCCACCTGATGACCCGCGTCGACCTCGCGTTTCACATGGCGGGCCACGTTACGGATCCGGGCGATGTCGGCGACGGAAGTGCCGCCGAATTTGAGAACGAGACGCGCCATGAAACCATCGTGCCAGCTTGGGGCCCCGTCGCCGCCCGAACGGCGCGGCGGACACCCGCAAGATAAAGAAACGCCGGCCGGCGGCGTGTTCCCTTGAATGAAGCGAAGAAGCCGAAGGCAGGCGGGCCGAGTTAACCGAAGCGCCGCCGTTTCGCAAGCAGAGCGCGCAGCGGTCGCGCTTGACAATCGTGCTCGCGGCGGAACATGCCCCTTCACACAGGGACGGCGAGCGGAGACATGAGATGACGGACGCGGCGCGGCAGACGACGGTGGACGCGGACGAGGTCGAGCGTTTCTCGCGCCTTTCGGCCGAGTGGTGGAACCCGACCGGCAAGTTCAAGCCGCTGCACAAGTTCAACCCCGTGCGCGTGGCCTATCTGCGCGAGCAGATCTCGATGAATTTCGGGCGCGAGCTATCCTCGCTGACGCCCTTCAAGGGGTTGCGCATTCTCGATATCGGCTGCGGCGGCGGGCTGATCTGCGAGCCCATGGCGCGACTGGGCGCCGAGGTGCTCGGCGCAGACGCATCCGCGACCAATATCGAGGTGGCCAAGCTCCATGCCGCGCAGGGCGGCCTGTCGATCGACTACCGGGCCGAGACGGCCGAGGCGCTGGATCAGGCCGGCGAGCGGTTCGACGTGGTGTTGGCGCTCGAAGTCGTGGAACACGTCTCCGATGTCGATCTCTTTCTGCGCTCGGCCGCGCGCATGGTGAAGCCCGGTGGGCTCCTGTTCGTCGCCACGATCAACCGCACGATGAAGGCCATGGCCTTTGCAATTGTGGGCGCGGAATACGTTCTGGGCTGGCTGCCCAAGGGCACGCATCAATATTCCAAGCTGGTGCGCCCGGAGGAAATCCGCCGCCCCGTCGAGGGCGAGGGTCTGGCATTCATCGACGAGACGGGCGTCGTCTATCATCCGCTAGCCGACGAATGGCGTCGCTCGCGCGACTTGGACGTGAACTACATGCTGCTCGCGCGCCGGTCCTGATCTCAATATATCTTGCGGCAAATGCCCCTTTCGGTGGCGGCCAAGCTCTGCTAGAGAATGCTTCCATCGAAGGTCATGTTTTCGCGGCCCGGATGGTCGCGAGTGAGGCAGAGCATTTGATGTCCGTTCTGGCAATGCGCGTCACCCCGGCTCAAGACGAGAACCGGGTTCTGGCTTTCCCTCGCTGTCCGACCGCCGAGCGCGTCGCGGCGGCGCGCGAGCTGTCGGATACGCAGCGCCTCGAACTGGAACGGCTGCGCTGGCTGGCGCTGCGATCGCAGCTCGCCCCGAAGGCCGATCTGGAACGCGCCTGCTACCTTCTCGCGGGGCAACCGACCGCCTCGCTCGACCGCTATGCCACGGTCTTCTTCCGGGCGCTGTGCGATCACGCCACCTCCGAGATGACGGTCTATCGCCCCGGCGCTTCGCAGGTCAGCGACGACGAATCCTGGCTGCTGCGCCTCCTCGCGGCCTGGCGCTCGGAGCAGGACGCCGCCGCCGGCGCCCTCGTTTCCTGGCGCGTGCGTCCGCAGGCGCGGCGCTGGATGCGCTTCCTGTCGCACGGCATGGTCCGCGCGCTCGACGCGGCGGCCTGACCCGTCATGGCGCTCGGATCGACCCTGTCGCTCCGAGTCATCGACCGTCGCGCGGCTGGACCGCTGGTCGTCATCCTGACTGTTAGTTCCCTAAACTTACGCTCGTCGGGGCATTGCAATGCCGTCGGTCAGCCGCGTTTCCCGCAGACCGAAAACTCCGCCTCGCAGTTTAGAATGATTCAAAACTAGCTTGCGCCAGCATTCCGGACTCGCTAGTTTAGAACCATTCTAAGGTGGCCTGGCCGCCTTGCCCAGACTCACCATCGACGTCCACCGTCACGAAAGGAGAGACCCATGGGTTTCGTCGCCGCGAAGATCGAACCGACCGCCAAGGAAGAAATCGTCAATGGCCTGACGCAGGCTCTGGCCGAGACCGCCATCGAGACACTGAAGGCGCAGAACTTCCACTGGAACGTGACGGGCATGAGCTTCGGCGCCCTGCATGAGCTGTTCCAGGAAATCTACGAAGATCACTTCGAGGCTCAGGACCTTCTCGCCGAGCGCATCAAGGCGTTCGACGCCCATGCCGAAGGCCGCTACTCGCTCTACCTCGAGCGCTCCGCTGTTCCCGAGCATGACGGTCGCACAGACGCCAAGACCATGGTCGAAGTCCTCATGAAGGATCAGGAGACCCTGTCGTCCACGCTTTCGGCCCTCGCGCAGGTCGCCGAGCAGCATGGCGACTGGGCGACCAACGACATGGCCACCGGCCGCATCGAGAAGCACGACAAGTTCGCGTGGATGCTCCGCGCTCACCTGAAGACGACCGCCGCTTAATTCGGCATTCGTCAGGCAGACAAGAAAGGCCCGCCGGAGCGATCCGGCGGGCCTTTCTCGTCCGTGGCTTCGAAGATAGTCTGATACGCTTCGCTCAAGCCCATCCGGCAGAACCGAACCGGCTTCAGCCGGCCGTCTCTGCTTCTTCCTCGTCCAGCGGACAGGGCATACCCTCGCGCTCGCATTTGCGCTTGTAGGCGATGGCCCAAAAGGCGGGGTTCTTGTGTTCGGAGCGCAGCCGCTCCATCAGTCCGTCGAAGAAAGCCTTCTTGGCCTCGGCGCTGCCCGAGCGCGGAAAGGAATCCTTCTCCGCCTTGGTCATCATGCAGCCGACGCAGCGCCCCGCGCGCTTGTATTTGCACACATCGACACAGGGGCTCGGAGCATCGGCCCAGACCTCAGAAACGCTCATCACCACCGCCTCAAACGAACAACATAGCGTGCAGCTAGGCAGCCACGCGCGGCTTGTCGAGAGCTTCCGTGCCCGGCGCGGCGTCCAGCTTGTCGAGCGGGCACGGCCGATCCTTCTTGTCGCAGCGGCGGCGATACATGCGCGACCAGTAGCCGAGCCGGCCGGACGCTTCCAGCCGTGCCACGAGCAGCGTGAGGAAGCCCTTCTTCTCGGCCTTGCCGCCGAGCTTCTTGAAGCGCTTCTTTTCCGGCTTGGTCATGCCGCAGCCGATGCAATGGCCATTGTCGCGAAACTTGCAGACGGAGATGCAGGGCGACGGGGCCTTCGCCCAGGTCTTGGTCTTGGCCACGGCCATCCTTTCCGAATTGCGATCACGGACGCTCGTGCCTCGCGCGGCGAGGCGAAGTCTGAATTCAGTTCTTGTCTTCGGGCAGCGGCGGCAGGGGGATGGCGGTGATCCCCTCCTCCATCAGCGCGCGCACGTCGCCGCCCGAGGCCTCGCCATAGATCTGGCGTTCCTCGGCCTCGCCGTAATGAATGCGGCGCGCCTCCTCGGCGAACTCGTTGCCGACATAATCGGCCTTGGCGCGAACCTCGCGGGCAAGCTCCTGCAAGCGCGCCATGGCCTCGGCGACTTCACTCGGCACACCCACAGCCGCCGCGCCCTCGCTCGGGCGCGACAGGGCGCGCTCGGAGGTCGAGACCGCCGGGCGCATCAGCGCCTTCGACACATCCTTCGCGCCGCAGACGGGGCATTCCAGAAACCCGCGCGCGGCCTGGGCTTCGAAATCGGCGCCGGATCGAAACCAGCCGTCGAACCCGTGCCCGGCCGGCTCGCAGCGCAGGGAATAGTGGATCATGCGAGAGCGAAGTCCCCGCGCGGGGCCGGCGCGTCGAAACGGCGGCGGTTCTTCAGATTGGGAATCTTGGCGCGAATGGCCGCGACCTCGCCCGTGGCGATTTCGGCGAGCGCAATGCCCGGCTCGTCGCCCGCGACCTCGGCGAGCACCCGGCCCCACGGGTCGATCGCGATCGAATGCCCATAGGTCTCGCGCCCGTCCTCATGCAGCCCGCCCTGCGCAGCGGCCAGCATGAAGCAATTGTTCTCGATGGCGCGCGCGCGCAGGAGAATGTGCCAATGCGCCTCGCCCGTCTGGCGCGTGAAGGCGGCCGGGGCGGTCAGGATTTCGGCGCCCGCCAGCGCCTCGGCGCGGAAAAGCTCGGGAAAGCGCATGTCGTAGCAGACTGCAAAGCCGAGCTTGGCCGCTCCGCCATTCACCGCGATCTCGGCCAGTCCCGCCCGCGCGCCGGGAACATAGGTCGCCGATTCGCGCCAGCTTTCGCCCTTGTCGAGATCGACGTCGAACATGTGGATCTTGTCATAGGTCTCGATTGTCTCGCCATCCGGCCCGATCAGGAAGGCGCGGTTGGCGGCCATGCCATCCGGAGCCTCGATCGCCGTCGAGCCGAGATGCAGCGTGATGCGATGACGGCGCGCAAGAGCCCGCGCGGCAGCCACCACCGGATCGGCCTCGGCCGGCTTCAGATGCTGGCGAAAGACTTGGCGGTCGCGGCAGAGAATGCCGGTCATCTCGGGCGTCTGTACGTAATGCGCGCCCTTTGCCACGGCCTCGGTCACAAGGCGCTCCATCGCCTCGGCATTGCGCGCGGGATCGACGCCGGAGCGCATCTGGACGAGCGCGGCCTTGAAGACGGTCATCGCGAAGCCCTCTCAGGCGGCCAGAAGCGGGTCGAGCTTGCCGGCCCGATCCAGCGCATAAAGATCGTCGCAGCCGCCGACATGCGTCTCGCCGATGAAAATCTGCGGGAAGGTCGAGCGGCCGGGCGCGCGCTCCATCATCTCCTGGCGGAAGGCGGGATTTACGGTCGCGTCCTTCTCGTCGAAGCTCACGCCCTTGGACGAGAGAAGCTGCTTGGCGCGCGAGCAATAGCCGCAGAGCTGCCGTGTGTAGATCGTGACGGGGGGCATGAAGGCTCCTTGGCAAGTCGAGGCAAGACGGTCGGATCAGCCATCCCATATGCGGTCAACCGCGCCCGGCCGCAACCCTTGCGAAGACGAGCACATCGACCTCCCGTGCGCCGCCGCGCTTCAGCGCGCGCACGGCCGCCGAGACGGTCGCGCCCGTGGTGAAGACATCGTCCACCAGAAGCACGCGCTTGCCCTTGATGTCGGGTAGATGGGCGGCCGGCACCTCGAACGCGCCGCGCACATTGGCCTGCCGCTCGGTCGGCCCGAGCCCGACCTGCGAGCGCGTGCGCTTGACGCGGCGCAGCGCCATGGGGGCGAAAGCCGGCTGCCCGCTCGACAGGAGCCGCGCGAGTTCGGCCGACTGGTTGAACCGGCGGCGAAACAGACGCGTGCGATGAAGCGGCACGGGCACGATGAGGTCGGCGTCTGCCAGAAGCTCGGCCCCTGCCCGGCGCATCCATCCGGCCATCAAAGGCACGAGGTCCGTCCGGTCGCCATATTTGAGACGTGAAACCAGTTTGGCCGCCAGGTCCTCGTAAAGAACGGCGGCCCGCAGGCGCGCGAAGACGGGCGGATCGGCAATCGCCTCGGCCGACAGGAAACCCTTGCCGAGATCATAGGAGAAAGGCAGGCCCAGCGCCTCGCAATAAGGCCTCTCGATGAAATGCAGGCTGCGCCAGCAGGACGAGCAAAGGGCTGCCGCCTCGCCCACCGCCACGGCGCAGCCCGCGCAGACGGGCGGATAGAGGAAGCGCGTCAGCGAACGCGACACCAGCGTCCAACCTCGCAAGATCGGCGTCATCGGCTCCATCCCTCCCCGTCCACGGGCCGCGAGCGGCCCGCCCGTTGTCATGGGCAAGCGGGCGCCGCGAATTTCGTTCGCCTTCTTGCCAAGACTTCACGATATAGGCCTGACGGCCACTCGCAAGACCCGCCGCGCCATCCCGCGGCGCTTGCCGGAGACCGTCCCGCCTTTCGCCTGCCGAGACCTTGCCTTTCGAGAGCCCGCCATGACCGAAGCCCCTGCCCCGTTCGACCGCGCCCTTCTCGGCCAGCGCCGCCTGCGTGCCCATGCCAAGGCCGAGCCCGGAGCGGACTTCCTGCTTCAGAATGTCGCCGAGGATCTGGTGGATCGTCTGTCGCTGGTGCAGCGCCGGTTCGCGGTGGGCGTCGATCTTGCCGGCTATTCGGGTCAGCTCGCGAGCCGGCTCGCCGCCGGGGGCCAAGTGGATCGCATTCTGCGCATCGAGCGCGACGAGAAGCTGCTCGGACATGGCAGTGAGGTCGTCGTGGCGGACGAGGAGATGCTGCCGCTGGCGGACGAGAGCGTCGATCTCGTAATCTCGGCCCTGTCGCTGCATCTCACCAACGACACACCGGGAGCCTTCGTGCAGGTGCGCCGCGCGCTCAAGCCGGACGGATTGTTCCTGGCCGCGCTTCTGGGCGGGGACACGCTGAACGAGCTGCGGGCCAGCTTGCTGGCGGCTGAGGCCGAGCTTTCGGGCGGCGCCTCGCCGCGCGTCGCGCCCTTCGCCGACATGCGCGACATCGGCTCGCTGCTTCAGCGCACCGGCTTCGCGCTACCGGTGATCGATCTCGACCGGCTGACGGTTCGCTACGACACGATCTTCCATCTCATGCGCGATCTGCGCGCCATGGGCATGACCAACATGCTGGACGCGCGCTCGCGCCGCCCGGCCACACGCAGGCTGTTTCTGCGCGCGGGCGAAATCTACGCCGAGCGCTTCGCCGACCCGGACGGGCGCCTGCGCGCCACGTTCGACATCGTCTATGTCTCGGGCTGGCGTCCGCATGACAGCCAGCAGAAGCCGCTCAAGCCCGGCAGCGCGAAGATGAGCCTCGCCGAAGCCCTAAAGCCCAAGCCCGACGCCTGAGCCCCCGTCAGACCGGCTCAGTTCGTCAGTGCGGCGCTGACCTTGGTGGAAACGCCGGACATCATGTCGGAGACGGACACGCCCGCCGCCTGGAACCCGCCGATGGCCGCCACCGCGATCAGCGAGGCCAGAAGCGCATATTCGATCGCCGTCGCGCCGGAGCGATCCGTCAGAGCGCGCCTGACGGTGAGGCTCAGGCTGGCGGAAAGGGCGTTCAACATGCGCCCCTCTGCGATCCATCGGGAAAACGCAGGCAGGGATTCAGATAGGAAGGCGAGGACGGCGCGCCCATGGCGAAGCTGAAGCTCGACGGCGCGACCGAACCGGTGATCGACATGTCGATGCCATCGCCGCTCAGGCTGCGCTCGAACCGAGGCGACAGGCCGACCACGATCGCCAAGGCCAGCGGGCCGACGAGAAGCATCGCGCGCAGCAGTGCGGCACCCGCTCCCGAGCGGCGCGTACGGCGTTTGGAACGGGACTTCGACATGCAAGCCTCCTGGCGCGAGGGGACCGAACTTCGTGCCCCAATTTCGCCCGGAAGTGGTAAAGCCCGTTTTAAGGCATATCCTTAACGCAGCGGAATCTGGTCGCGGCTCATAGAAGATCGACCAGAAACGGAATCAGCGGCAAATCCGCCGGCGGCATGGGATAGGCGCGCAGGTCCGCCGCGCGAACCCATTTGATCTGTTGCCCCTCCAGACCGCGCGCAATGCCCTCGAAACGGCGGCAGACATAGAGCGGCATCAGAAGGTGGAAGTCTTCATAGGTGTGGCTGGCGAAGGTCAGCGGCGCGAGGCAATCGGCCTTGGTCTCGACGCCGATTTCCTCACGCAACTCGCGGATCAGGGTTTCCTCGGGCGTCTCCCCCGCTTCCACCTTGCCGCCCGGGAACTCCCACAGGCCCGCAAGGCTCTTCCCCGCCGGCCGCTCGGTCAGGAGAATGCGATTGTCGGCATCGATCAGCGCGCAGGCCGCGACGAGAAGAAGACGAGGCGTGGGCATGAGAGAGGCTCCGGCGAAGGAATGGAAAGGGGTCAGACCGCGACGCCTGGCGGCGCGCGGTAGACATAGCGATAGGCCTCGCGAAAGCCGAGCTTGCGGTACAGCGAAAGGCCGGCCTCGTTGTCGGCCTCGACCTGCAACCAGCCGGTGCGCGCGCCGCGATGCATCGTGTGGCGCAGGGCGGTGGTGACGAGATCGCGCGCCATGCCGCGCCGGCGGGCGGCGGGAACCACGGCCACATCCAGAATGCCGGCGAGATCGTTGTCCGTGATGGCGAGGGCGACGGCCAGCGGCACGCCCGCTTCGTCCTCGCGGATGAAGAACGCGGCGGGCGGGCGGATCGAGTTCAGAACCTCCTCCAAGCCCGGCCGCAGGGAAGCCGGGCGCTCATGCACGATGAGCGAGGCTTCGAGATAGCGCTGGCCGTCATGGATCGGGATGCGATCGACGCCGGGGTCGAGATCGATCGCGGCGAGATCGGCGATATAGACGACGCTTTCCCCGAAGCGCGACCAGCCAGCCTCATCCAGATGCGCCACCAGCTTGGGCGAGCACAGCGGCGACTGGCGAAACAGGAGAGGCCTGCCGACTTCGGCAAAGCGCATGCGCGCGGCCTCGATCCGCTCGTCCAGCCGGTTGTCGTCGGACCGGTCGAGCGGATTGACCGAGTTCAGGCGCTTGGCCGGAAAGCTCGTCGTCAGCCGCACGGCCCATGTGCCGTCGAAAAAGGTCGATGTCGCCGGCCAGGCGCGAAAGCCCGCCGCCTCGAGGCGGCGGACCACGGCCAGGCTTACCGGCGCGTCAGCTCCGGTAGTCGCCATTGATCGCGACATAGTCCTTGGTGAGATCGCAGCTATAAACGGTCCAGCGCCCGGTCCCGAGACCCAGCTCGACGCGAATGGCGATCTCGTCCTTCTTCATTTCGGCCGAAGCTTCGGCCTCGCTATAGGCCGGGTCGCGCTCGCCTTCGACAGCGACGCGCACATCGCCGAAGAAGATCGCGAGCCGGTCGCGCTCGGCCGGCTCGCCCGCCTTGCCGACCGCCATCACGACACGGCCCCAATTGGCGTCCTCACCGGCCACCGCCGTCTTCACTAGGGGCGAATTGGCGATGGACAGCGCGATGCGCTTGGCGGAGGCGTCACTCACCGCGCCTGACACCGTGACCTGAATCTCCTTGCGCGCGCCCTCGCCGTCCCGCGCGACCTGCCGCGCGAGGTCGAGCAGCATGGCGTTCAGCGCCTCGCGGAAGAGCTGAAGGCGCGGATCGGCAGCATCCGTCACCTCGGCGTTGCCGGCCTTGCCGGTCGCAAACAGAAGCAGCGTGTCGGAGGTGGACGTGTCGGAATCCACCGTCACCGAGTTGAAGCTCGGGGCGACGGCGTCCGCCAGCAGCGCCTGGAGCGCGGCGGGCGCGATCTTGGCGTCGGTCGCGAGGAAGGACAGCATGGTGGCCATATCGGGCGCGATCATGCCCGCGCCCTTGGCGATCCCGTTCAGCGTCACCGTGGCGTCGCCGAGCTGGACCGTCCGTGTCGCGACCTTGGGATAGGTATCTGTGGTCATGATCGCGTTGGCGGCCTCGCGCCACAGCGCGCCGCTGACACCCGCGATCAGCGCCGGAATCTGCCGGGTGATCTTGCCCGCGTCCAGCGGCTCGCCGATCACGCCGGTCGAGGCGAGGAACACTTCCTCAGGCTGGCAGCCCAGCGCCTCGGCCATGGCCTTGGCGGTGGCCTCGCAGGTGGCGACGCCCTTCTTGCCGGTAAAGGCATTGGCATTGCCGGAATTGACCACCAGCGCGCGCGCCGTGCCGGCCTTCAGGGCGAGGCGGCAATGATCCACCGGCGCGGAGGGGCACTTGGAGGTCGTGAACACGCCGGCGACGCTGGTGCCCTCATTGAAGCGCATGAGCAGCACGTCGGTTCGGTTGCGATACTTGATGCCCGCTTCGGCGGTCGCAATGGCGACGCCCTCGATCGCGGGCATGTCGGGATAGGTGCTGGGCGCAAGCGGCGAAACGGCGGTGGCCATGACTGTTCCCTCTTGGGAGGTTGGGGCGAACGCGCGCTTCCTGCCCGATGCGCCCCTGCGCCGCAAGGGCCGGCGAGCGAACGGGCGCATGTTGCGAAACGAAAACGCCCGCGAGGGATCGCGGGCGTCTGCAACGGGCTGTCAGGAGCGCACGATATGCGCCCCTGAAATATCAGTTGGCGGGCTTGGCGGCGGCGTCGGGCGTGGCCTGATCGGCCTCGTCGGCGGCCTCTTCCGGGTCGGCGGCAGCGGCGCCCGACATGGCCTTTTCCATGGCCTCGACCTGCGCCTTCAGGGCGGGGTCCTCATAGGTGACCTTCTCGGCCTCGCGGGCGGCCTGCACCATGGCGATATACTTCTCGCGCATGACGATCTGGCGCACCTGATCCTTCACCTGGTCGAAGGCCGGCGGCTGCTGCTTGCGCTTTTCCAGAACCTTGATCACGTGCCAGCCGAACTGGGTCTGCACCGGCTCCTTGGTGTAGGTGCCCGGCTCCAGCTTGAAGGCGGCCTCTTCAAACGGCGGCACCATCTGACCGGGGCCGAAGAAGCCGAGATCGCCGCCCTGCGGGCCGGTCGGGCCGGTGGACTTCTCGGCGGCGACCGCGTCGAAATCCTTTCCGGCGTCGAGTTCCTTGATCGCAGCCTCGGCCTCTTCCTTGGTGGGAACGAGGATATGCTTGGCGTGGATTTCCTCCACCGGCTTCATGGCCGCGACCTCGGCGTCATAGCGCGCCTTCAGCTCGGCATCGGTGATGGCGGCCACGCCTTCTTTCTCGAAATAAGCGTTATGCAGCGCGCGCTCGCGCAGGAAGGCGATGCGACGGGCGACATCGGGCTGGTCCTGCAGCTTGGCGGCTTCCGCCTTTTCGGCCAGCGCCTTGATGTCGATCAATGCCGACAGCACGGCGAGGCGCTGCTGCTCGGGCGGCAGCTGGCCGAACTGGCTGGCGAGATCGGCGGAAGCCGCCTGGAGATCGGCCTCGGTGATCACCTGCGAGCCGACCTTGGCCAGCACCGTCTCGGGCGGCAGGGGCTTGGCGGGCGCCGGCGCGGCCTCGGCGCTAGCGGGCGCGGCCGGCGCGGGCGTGTCCTGCGCCAAGGCGGGAACGGCGACGAGGGCCGTCATCAGGGCGAGGCTGGAGGCGGCGAGCCGGAGGCGGGTCAGGTCGAGCATGAGGCGAAGGAGCCTTTCAGGGAAAGCGGCCCGGGGCGAAGACGAATCGCCCAAGACGGCACAGGTCTCTTGCATACCGCAAAGAAGCGGCTTTGCGGTGTTTTGAGGGCCGCGCGGCACGGAGGTCGCGGCGTTGACATCGATCAGGCCCCCTCTTATCTCTCGCACAATTTAGAAGTCCAGCTGCCTTCATGCCGCCCTGGTGGTGCGGGTGACGGGGCCGATCTCGGCTTTAAGCATCGGACGACGGGCGCGCCGCGCCCGATAGAGAGTTTCCTGGAAGGACGTTACGGATGGTGAGTTTCGCTGGCCTTGCCCGCAAGCTTCTGGGGTCGGCCAACAGCCGCCGGGTCCGCAAGTTCGACCCCACGGTGCGCGCCATCTCGGCGCTCGAACCCGAACTGTCGGCCCTGTCGGACGATCAGCTGCGCGCCCGCACGGACCAGTTCCGCGACGAGATCGCCAAGGGCAAGACGATCGACGATCTTCTGGTGCCGGCCTTCGCCACCGTTCGCGAGGCGGCCAAGCGCGCGCTCGGCCTGCGGCCCTTCGACGTGCAGCTGATCGGCGGCATGGTGCTGGCCGGCGGCTCGATCGCCGAAATGCGCACGGGCGAAGGTAAGACGCTGGTCGGTACGCTGCCCGTCTATCTCGCCGCGCTGGAAGGCAAGGGCGTCCACGTCGTCACGGTGAACGACTATCTCGCACGGCGCGACGCGGCCACGATGGGCCGGGTCTACAATTTCCTGGGCCTTACGGTCGGCGTCATCATGCACGGCATGTCGGACGATGAACGCCGCGACGCCTATAATTGCGACATCACCTACGCGACGAACAACGAACTCGGCTTCGACTATCTTCGCGACAACATGAAATACGAGCGCTCGCAGATGGTGCAGCGCGGGCATCATTTCGCGATCATCGACGAGGTGGACTCGATCCTGATCGACGAGGCGCGCACGCCGCTCATCATCTCCGGCCCGCTGGACGACCGCTCCGATCTTTACCGCACGATCGACAGCTTCATCCCCCAGCTGACGGCCGAAGATTACGAGGTGGACGAGAAGCAGCGTCAGGTCTCCTTCACGGAAGACGGCACCGAGAAGCTGGAGCGCCTTCTGGAGGCGGCCGGCCATCTCGTCGGCGACTCGCTCTACGACATCGAGAACGTCACCATCGTTCACCACGTGAACAACGCGCTGAAGGCCCACAAGCTCTTCCAGCGCGATAAGGACTATATCGTCCGGGGCGACGAGATCGTCATCATCGACGAATTCACCGGCCGCATGATGCCGGGGCGCCGCTTTTCGGAAGGCCTGCATCAGGCGCTGGAAGCCAAGGAGGGCGTCACGGTCCAGCCCGAGAACCAGACGCTCGCCTCGATCACCTTCCAGAACTATTTCCGCATGTACAAGCGCCTCGCCGGCATGACCGGTACGGCGGTGACCGAAGCGGCCGAGTTCGCCGATATCTACAATCTCGACGTTCTGGAGATTCCGACCAACCTGCCGGTCAAACGGTTGGACGAGGATGACGAGGTCTATCGCACGAACGAGGAGAAGTTCCGCGCGATCGCCAAGGAAATCCGCGCGGCCGCCGAGCGCCGCCAGCCGATCCTGGTGGGAACGACCTCGATCGAGAAGTCCGAAATGCTGGCCGAGCGCCTGCGTCAGGACGGGCTGAAGAACTTCCAGGTTCTCAACGCGCGCTATCACGAGCAGGAAGCCTATATCGTCGCGCAGGCCGGCGTTCCCGGCGCGGTGACGATCGCGACCAACATGGCCGGTCGCGGCACCGACATTCAGCTCGGCGGCAATCTGGACATGCGCATCGAGCACGAGCTGGCCGATATGCCGGAAGGTCCCGAGCGCGAGGCCGCGATCGCCGCGATCCGCGAGGACATCCAGCGTCTCAAGCAGGAAGCACTGGCGGCCGGCGGCCTCTACGTGCTCGCCACCGAGCGCCACGAGTCGCGCCGCATCGACAACCAGCTGCGTGGCCGTTCCGGCCGTCAGGGCGACCCCGGCCAGTCGAAATTCTACCTGTCGCTTCAGGACGACCTGATGCGCATCTTCGGCTCCGAGCGCATGGACGCGATGCTGACGCGTCTCGGCCTCAAGGAAGACGAGGCCATCGTCCACCCGTGGATCAACAAGGCGCTGGAAAAGGCGCAGAAGAAGGTCGAAGCGCGTAACTTCGACATCCGCAAGAACCTTCTGAAATACGACGACGTGATGAATGACCAGCGCAAGGTCATTTTCGAGCAGCGCATCGAGCTCATGGACGCCGAGTCGCTGGACGAGACCGTCACCGACATGCGCCACGAGATGATCGAGGATCTCGTCGCCAAGCGGATGCCCGAGCGCGCCTATCCCGAACAGTGGGAAACCGCCGAGCTGACCGAGGAAATCCGCGAGTTCCTCAATCTCGACCTGCCGATCGCCGCCTGGGCGGAAGAGGAAGGCATCGACGATGCGGACGTGCGCACGCGCATTCTGGAAGCGTCCGACAAGGCTTTCGCCGAGAAGGAGCAGCGCTTCGGCCCCGACATCATGCGCTATATCGAGCGCTCGATCGTGCTTCAGACGATCGACGCCCTCTGGCGCGAGCATCTGGTCAATCTGGACCATCTGCGTTCGGCCGTCGGCTTCCGTGGCTATGCGCAGCGCGACCCGCTGAACGAGTATAAGTCGGAAGCCTTCGAACTTTTCCAGTCGATGCTGACGCACCTGCGCGAGCGCACCACGCAGCAGCTTATGCGCGTCGAGATCGTGCGCCCCGAGGAAACCGCCCCGCTCGATATGCCGCCGATGCAGGCCCATCATATCGATCCGCTGACGGGCGAGGACGAGTTCGGCCAGGGCGCCGAGCGCCTGACGGCCGACTTCACACCCGCATCCGAGGCCCCGCTCCAGATCGACCCGAACGATCCGAGCACCTGGACCTCGATCAGCCGCAACGCCCCCTGCCCCTGCGGCTCGGGCAAGAAGTACAAGCACTGCCACGGTGCCTACGAGCAGATCGCCTGAGGCAGACAGCGGACACGAAAAAGGCCGGCGGAGACGCCGGCCTTTTTCGTGTATGGGCTATGGCCGCCATCGACCCAAAGGCCTGGGGGTTCGCATCCGGACCCGCTTGCCAGGGTCCTTACAGGCAACTCCAACGCTTTTCCATCTGCCGAGCCGTTAGCTCGCGAGACAGGCCATTGGAAGGAGCACCAGAATGCTGGAAACGGAACGCCTCCTTTTACGCCCTCCCATGGCTGAGGACCTTCCGGCCTGGAGCAGCTTCTTATCGGACCCAGAGACGACGAGGTTCATCGGTGGCCCGCAGGATGCGACAGCCGCTTGGCGCAATCTCTGCCTTTTTGCCGGTGCTTGGTCGATCCAAGGTTTCAGCAACTTCTCGATCTTGGAAAAGAAGACAGGTCAGTGGATCGGGCGCGCCGGCGCGTGGATGCCGCCCAACTGGCCCGGCCGCGAGATTGGATGGGCTCTCAGCCGAACCTTTTGGGGAAAAGGCTATGCCTCCGAAGCGGCAACCCGGTGCTTGGAATGGGCATTTATCGACCTCGACTGGGCAGAAGCCATCCATGTCATTCACAGGGAGAACGTTGCGTCGATCGCCGTAGCCAAAAGACTAGGCGCACAACTCCAGCTCTCCTTGAGCAGCGATACGGACGTCTATCCCACGACGCGAGATGTCTGGAGAAAGCGTTTGAAACGAACTCGCTAAACCCTACTGGTCTCGCGAAGCGTCGCTCGTGTTCAACACCCGCTTCTGCAACAGGTTCTTGAACATCGAGGTCTTGGCGTTCAGCGGCTTGCCGTCGCGGTCATAGCCCTCGCGGCGGTGTTGTTCGGCGGCATAGGCTTCGGCGGAGATCGGAGAGCCGGTCTTGTAGACGAGGCTCGGTGTCGTCGCGAACTCTTCGGGCGCCATGGTGGAGGCGATCTTCTGTTCGAGCTCGTCGTCGGCCTTGCGCTTGGCGACGAGGTCGGCGGGCTCGGCGACGGCCGGGCATGTGCCGTCGGGATCGAGCACGCGGCCGTCGCTCAGCGTCGCGTCGAAGACATAGCGCTTCTCGCAGGTGGCGACCGCCACCGGCTTCTTGGTCAGCTCGAAGCGGTCCGTGCCCTCTTTCAGCATCTTCCAGAAGGCGTAATGCTCGGAATTCTTGTGCCGCGCCATGTTCTTGGGCGTCATGCGGAAAGGCAGCGCCTGAAACTGGATGGCCTTCTGCCCGCCCTGGAAGGCGTGGCGGGCGAGCGCGTAAAGCTCTTCCATCTGCCAATTGTCCATGGCGTAGCAGCCGGACGAATTGCAGGAGCCGTGCACCATCAGATTCTGGCCGGTGGAGCCGTTGGCGCGGTCATAGGCGTTGGGATAGCCCATGTCGAAGGCGAGGTGATAGTTAGACTTCGGGTTCAGATGGCCGGGCGTGACGGAATAGAAACCCTCGGGCGCCTGCCGGTCGCCTTCTTTCCGCTTGGGGCCGAGTTTGCCGGACCAGGCGCAGATCGGGTAGGTCTTGAGCAGCGCGAAACTGCCGTCGCTCTTCTGCTTCCAGACCTCGAGTTCGGATTCTTCCTTGTAAATCCGCACCATGATGGCGGAATTCTCGCCCATCTGGTTGGTGCGGATGAGCTTGACGAGGCTGGGCGGCAGCGGCGCGTCCGCGCCCATCAGATCGCCGAAGTCGGCGCCGCCCGTGCAGCCCGACAACGCCAGAAGCGAGCCGGCCAGGAAAGCAGCAGCAGCAAGGCGTCGTGCGGACATGTTCCGTCTCATCCCCTCGACCGGCCTCGTCCCTCTTCGGCTCGCCGGCAAACCGATGCATGGATCGGCACCGGAGCGCCGAAGCGAGGCAGCGCCGACTGGATCCACGCCGTCTCGTATCACCTCTTGTCGAGCCGGGACGGTTTCCAATCCCTTAACGCCCGATCAAAAATGCATGTTATTCCCGGTGTCGAACTGACCTTCGCCCCGCCTTTGACGATGGCACGGCATAGCGACGGATGGCCGGAACAAACCATCCGTCTCGCCTTCCCTACAGGAAAACGCACTCGAAAAACAGTCACACCTCGCCCGGCGGCTCGCGGAGCTTGGCGAGCCGACCAAACAAGACGGGAGATCAGACCTTGAGGTCGCGGCCGATGGCGAGGAACTTCTCGCGCCGATCACGCCGCAGCGCCGCTCCGTCGAGCTGTGACAGCTCGGTCAAGGCGGCCTCGACACGATCGGCCGCCATCTCAATGGCAGCGTCCTTATCGCGATGCGCGCCGCCGAGCGGCTCGGGCACGATCTCGTCGATCACGCCGAAACCCTTGAGGTCCTGCGCGGTGATCTTCATCGCCTGGGCGACATCCTTGGCGCGCGCGGCGTCGCGCCAGAGAATCGATGCGCCCGCTTCCGGCGAGATGACGCTGTAGATCGCGTGTTCCAGCATGAGCACGCGATTGGCGGCGGCGATGGCGATCGCCCCGCCCGAGCCGCCCTCGCCGATCACGAGCGAGACGAGAGGCACTTCGAGCTTGAGGCAAGTCTCCGTCGAGCGGGCGATGGCCTCGGCCTGGCCGCGCTCTTCCGCGCCGATGCCGGGATAGGCGCCGGCCGTGTCCACCAGCGTCAGGACGGGAATGCCGAAGCGCTCGGCCATGTCCATGATGCGCACGGCCTTGCGATAGCCCTCGGGCCGCGCCATGCCGAAATTATGCTTGAGACGGGTCTGGGTGTCGGAGCCCTTTTCCTGCCCGATCACGGCGACCGAACGGCCCCGAAAGCGGCCGAAGCCGGCGATCACCGCAAAGTCCTCGGCGAAATAGCGATCGCCCGCCAGCGGCGTAAAATCGGTGATGAGGCGGGAGATATAGTCCACGCAATGGGGCCGGTCCGGGTGACGGGCGACCTGCGTCTTCTGCCAGGGCGTCAGCTTGCGATAGAGATCGACCAGCGCGTCGGAGGAGCGCTTTTCCAGCCGCTGAATGTCCTCCGAAACGTCGAGACTATCCTCGCCCGAGCCGATCTTCTTCAGTTCGAGGATCTGGCTGTCGAGATCGGCGACGGGTTTTTCGAAGTCGAGATAATTGTGCATTCAGCAGCGGCCCGAAGCCGTCCTCGTGGCAGGGCCAGCGGCGCGCGGGCCTGGTTTCGTCGAAGCGCCGGCGATCGGCCGGACGGCGCCGCCATCCCTCCGGGGGTGTTCGCGTCGGCCGGCAAACTGGCGATCCGACCTCATTGTGTCAAGGCCTATGGGGCGGCGCACCCTATTCCTCGGCCGCCAAGGCCGAGAGCGGATGAAGATCGGTGACGAGCCGCAAGAGCCGCTCTTCCAGAACATGGGTGTAGATCTGCGTCGTGCCGATATCGGCATGGCCGAGCAGTTCCTGCACGGCGCGAAGGTCCGCGCCGTTCTGCAGGAGATGGCTGGCGAAGGCATGGCGCAGGACATGGGGCGACACGCGATCGGGCGAGATGCCGGCGCGGGCGGCGAGCGCCTTCAAATCCCGCGCGAAGCCCTGGCGCGTCAGGTGCCCGCTTTCCGACAGGGCCGGAAACAGCCAGGGGCTTTCATAAGCGCCGTCCCGCTCGGCGCTGGGCGAGGCTTTGAGCGCGCTGGCGAAGCGCTGAAGCGCGTCCCGCGCGCGTTCGCCCACCGGCACCATGCGCTCCTTGTTGCCTTTGCCGCGCACCACGATCAACCGCTGGCGCGAGCGCAGAACCGAGCGCGGCAGGGAGACGAGTTCCGACACGCGCAGGCCGGTGGCGTAGAGAAGCTCCACCAAGGCGTGCATCCGCAGCGCCCGCGTCAGCGCCGGGCTGGAGAGATCGGGCGCGGCGGCCTCCGCCTCCGCCCGGTCGATCAGCGCATCCACTTCGGCTTCCGAGAGGATCTTCGGCAGGCTGCGCGCCCGGCGCGCGCCCTCGATCGGCGAGGTCGGATCATCGGGCCGGATCGCTTCGGCATAAAGAAACTTGAAGAACTGGCGCAGCGCGCTGGTGCGCCGTTGCAGGCTGGAGGGCGCAAAGCCTTCCTCGTCCAGATGCTCGATATAGCGGCGGATCGATTCGGTTGATGCCGCGCACAAGGCGACCCGCTCGCCCGCCATAAATTCGCGCGCATGGTCGAGATCGCGCCGGTAGGCCTGGAGCGTGTTGTCGGCCGCGCCGCGCTCCACCGCCATCATTTCCAGAAAGCTCTCGATCCGGGCACCGTCCATGCCGCTCATCGCAGCCCCTCCACGGCAGGAGCGGACGAAGCCGGCGCGGGCGGGGTCACCGGCGCGCGCCGTTCCTGAAGCGCGGGAATCGGCACGTCGATCGTCACCGGCACGATCTCGGGGCGCACGAAGGTGACGAGCGCCCACATGACCGCGAAGACCGCGCCCGCCAGGAGAGCGAGAACGATGAGAAGGCGTGTGAGTGTCGGCATGAACAGGCGTGGCTTTCCCTTCGGAGCGCGCGCTCCGTCTCGTCCCCGTGGGGCAATCTAGTGACACCCGGCGCGAAGCGACAGGTCTTTTCCCGAAGGCAGTGCCTGCGTCTCCGGCCGCCTGTCGTTTCGAACCATCCGGTTCGCTTGACGGCTTGGGGGTTTTCTGGTCTCAGACCATCGCTTTACAAGCATTTTTGAAGCTTTCGTTCCATGACCGGTGCCGACCACGAGCCTCTGAAGCATGACGCCGTCGCCCGGTTGCGCGGTCGCTCGATCGTGCTCGTTGGTCTGATGGGCGCGGGCAAGACCCATGTGGGCAAGCGCCTCGCCGCGCTTCTCGACCTGCCCTTCGTCGATACCGACCAGGAAATCGAAGAGGCGGCGCGTATGACGGTCGCCGAACTCTTCGCCGCCTATGGCGAGCCGGAGTTCCGCGCGCTGGAAGCGCGCGTGGTGGCGCGACTGATCGATGGCCCGCAGCACGTGATCGCGACCGGCGGCGGCGCCTTCATCAACGAGGAAACGCGGCGCATCCTGAAGGAGCGTTCGGTCACGATCTGGCTGAAGGCCGATCTCGACACGCTGATGGAGCGCGTCTCCAAGCGCCCGACGCGCCCACTCCTGAAGACGGCCGACCCGCGCGCCACGATGAAGAACCTGATGGACGCGCGCTATCCGATCTATCGCACGGCCGATATCCACATCCATTCGCGCAATGCCAAGCGGGACACGATCGCACGCGAGATCGTGCAATCGCTCGCCGGGCGCTCCAGCCATCGGAAAGCCGCGTCATGACCGACGAGACCCCTTCGCGCCGCACCGTTCGCGTCGAGCTGGGGCCGCGCTCCTATGACATTCTGATCGGCTCCGGACTGCTGGCCGAGGCGGGCCGCGAGATCGCGGCGCTGATGCCCAAGGCCCGGCTCCTGATCGTGGCGGACGAGCGGGTGGACGATCTCCACAGCAGCGCTCTTCGCGCCTCGCTGGATCGGGCTGGCGTCGGCCACGCGACCATGCGCTTGCCCTCAGGCGAGCCGACCAAGAGCTTTCCCCATTTCGAAGCGGTGGTGGACCGCATTCTGGAAGAGCGACTGGAGCGGGGCGATGCGGTGCTCGCCTTCGGCGGCGGCGTGATCGGCGATCTCGCGGGCTTCGCGGCGGGCGTCGCGCGGCGCGGCATGCGCTTCGTGCAGGTGCCGACATCGCTTCTGGCGCAGGTCGATTCCTCCGTCGGCGGCAAGACGGGCATCAACTCCCCGCGCGGCAAGAATCTCGTCGGCGTCTTCCACCAGCCGGCGCTGGTTCTGGCTGACACGGATGTTCTGGAAACCCTCTCAGCCCGTGAGTTTGCCGCCGGCTATGCCGAGGTCGTCAAATATGGGCTGATCGACCGGCCGGACTTCTTCCACTGGCTGGAAGCCAAGCGGGGCGCGATTTTCGCGGGCGGGCCGGAGCGCGCCGAGGCGATCGCCGCGAGTTGCCAGGCCAAGGCCGAGGTCGTGGCGGGCGACGAGCGCGAGGACGGCAACCGCGCGCTTCTCAATCTCGGCCACACGTTCGGCCACGCGCTGGAATCGGTGGCGCGCTATGACGCCGAGCGGCTGGTGCATGGCGAAGCCGTGTCGATCGGCATGGCGCTCGCCCATCGCTATTCCGTCCGTCAGGGCCTATGCCCGGGGCAGGATGCCGAGCGCGCCGTGGCGCACCTACGCGCGGCCGGTCTGCCGACGCGCATTCAAGAGATCCCGGGCTCCGGTTTCACGCTGGACGCGCTGATGAGCAAGATCGCGCAGGACAAGAAGGTCGTACGCGGCGCGCTGACCTTCATCCTGACACGTGGCATCGGCCACTCCTTCGTCGCCAACAATGTGGACCCGTCCGAGATCACGCGCTTTCTGGAAGCCGAACTCGCGGCTTAAGCGAACTCGCGGCCTGAGCGGGCGCACGGCGCAAAGCCGCTCCTCAATCGTCAGCGAAGCGGAGCGCCGCCATGCGTTTCACGGCGGAAGGGCCGCTTGGCCAGCCAGATGCGTCGCCAGCTCTGCGGAACCACGAGGCTGGCAAGCGCAAGACCGAGAGCCACGCCTGCCACCACGAGGATCGCCGCCCCGCCCGAGCGCTGCGTGACGAGAGCGCCTGTGAGCGCGCCTGATAGCATTCCCGTCCAGGGCACGATCTGCGTCCACCAGCCCTTCGTGTGATGGCCGAGCAGAAAGCGCCCGAGCCCCCGGCCGAAGCGCGATAAGGCACCGGAAACATAGGTGACGCCGAGCGCCTGCCCGTCGACCTCCTCCAGCGCTGCGTTGAGCGCGCCCATGGCGAAGACCAGCGCCGGCACGCCGTGAGACGGCTCGCCGAAGAGCAGCGGCACCAGCGCGAGCAGCCCGACCAGCGCCAGAAGCCCCGGCTGGCTTCCCCGCGTCCAGCGCATGAACAACACGCCAAATGCGTTGCCGACCACAAAGGTCGCGATCACGAGCCCGAGGCGCAGGATCGCGCCCCCCTCGCCCGACGAGAGCGCGATGGCCAGTCGCGTCGTATTGCCGCTCATGAAGGACACGAAATCGCCGGCCAGGAGAAAGCCGACGACATCGGTCATGCCCGCCAGAAAGCTGAGGCTGGCGGCGAATAGAAGGCCGGTGGCGAGGCGAAGACGATTGCGACGGCGAAGCCGCGTGCGCATCGAAGGAAAGCCGCCCGGTTCAGCGGCGCGTCGGTTCGCCCGGCGCGGACGCCTCGATCGCCAGCGCATGGACGCCGCCGGCCAGTTCCTCGGCCAGTGTCGCATTCACGGCGCGGTGCCGCTCCACCCGGCTTTTGCCCGAAAAGGCCTGCGACACGATGCGCACGCGGAAATGGGTTTCGCCCGTTCCGTCGAAGCCGCCATGATGATCGCTGCCGCCATGGTGGTGGCCGGCGTGGAGGTGGCTTTCGTTCACGACCGCCAGGGTTTCCGGGCCGAAAGCCTCGCGCAGCTTCGTTTCGATACGGGCCTGAATGGTCATGATCGCGCCTCACATTTGTTCAAACGGACAAGCGATCCACCACCCGGATCGACAAGCCCGCTCCCATAGGGGACAAGGAGCCTGTTGTGGACGGGTTTTCGCGTCTGTCAATTCTTGTTCGCGCTCCTCCGGGGCCCCATAATCGGCCGTGATGACACTCGACTCCAAACTCTTCGACCAGATCCGCGTCAAACCCGCCGGCAAGAAGGCCGCGGAGAAGGTGCGTGCGCCCGAATGCATGTGGGAAGGCTGCGACCAGCCGGGCACCCACAAGGCTCCGCGCGGGCGCGACCATGAAGGTCAGTATCTGAACTTCTGCGTCGACCATGTGCGCCTCTACAACAAGTCCTACAATTACTTCTCGGGTCTCGGAGACGACGACATCCAGAAGTATCTGAAGGATTCGCTGACCGGCCACCGCCCGACCGCCCCCATGGGCACCAACAATTCGGCAGGCCCGCGCTCGGCCTCCGCGATGCCCTCCTCGCTTCCGAGCGGGCGTCCGCGCCGCGTCAACGCGCGCATCCACGACCGCTTCAACCTGTTCGAGGGCGGCGCGGCAGCGGCCAAGCCCGCCCCCGTCAAGAAGCCGCGCACGTTGGAGTCGAAGGCGCTGGACACGCTGGGCGTTCCTCAGACCGCCGATGCCGAGTCGATCCGCATCCAGTACAAGGCGCTGGTGAAGCAGTATCACCCCGATTCCAACGGCGGCGATCGCGGCTCGGAAGATCGCCTGCGCGAAGTCATTCAAGCCTACAAGCTTTTGAAGCAGTCGGGCTTCTGTTAATCCGGGACGAATCGGATCGTCCGGTCCGCTTTCGCTCCGCCTGGGCTTGTCCCGAAACGCAAGTGACGAAGATTGGTGGCGCACGGCCCTGATGCGGCCTTTCTCGCGCCGTTGGAGGTATGATGAGTGCAGCGGAACTGGAAGTGGCGAACCTCCCCGACGCCATGATCTCCGTCCGCGAGACCTTCGGTTTCGATAGCGACCTGAAGGTGCCGGCCTATAGCAAGACCGATCCGCACGTTCCCGAGATCGATCCCGACTATCTGTTCGACAAGCAGACCACGCTGGCGATCCTGGCGGGCTTCGCCAAGAACCGGCGCGTCATGGTTTCGGGCTCGCACGGCACGGGCAAGTCCACCCATATCGAGCAGGTCGCCGCACGGCTGAACTGGCCCTGCGTGCGCCTCAACCTCGACAGCCACGTGTCGCGCATCGATCTCGTCGGCAAGGACGCGATCACGGTTCGCGAGGGCAAGCAGGTCACCGAGTTCCGCGACGGCATCCTGCCCTGGGCCTATCAGAACAATGTCGCGCTCGTGTTCGACGAATACGACGCCGGCCGCCCGGACGTGATGTTCGTGATCCAGCGTGTTCTGGAATCTTCGGGCCGCCTGACGCTGCTGGATCAGGCCCGTGTCATTCGCCCGCACCCCGCCTTCCGCCTGTTTGCCACCGCCAACACGGTCGGCCTCGGCGACACCACCGGCCTGTATCACGGCACGCAGCAGATCAATCAGGCGCAGATGGACCGCTGGTCGATCGTCACCGTCCTGAACTACCTGCCGCATGACAACGAGGTCGGGATCGTTCTGGCGAAGGCCAAGCATTTCCAGACCGACAAGGGCCGCGCTCAGGTCTCCAAGATGGTGCGCGTGGCCGATCTCACGCGCTCGGCCTTCCGCAACGGCGACCTGTCCACCGTCATGAGCCCGCGCACGGTGATCACCTGGGCCGAGAACGCCGAGATCTTCGGCGATATCGGCTTCGCCTTCCGCCTGACCTTCCTCAACAAGTGCGACGATCTGGAGCGGCCGCTGGTCGCCGAGTTCTACCAGCGCGCCTTTGGCGAGGACCTGCCGGAATCGGCCTCCAACCTGGTGCTCGACTAAGACCATGGCGCGCCCCGGAGACAATTCTGCCAAGGGGCAGCGCCCCAAGACCACCGACCGCGAGCCGTTCCGCCGCGCGGTCGCGGGCTGTATGCGCGCGATTTCGGGCGATGCGCAGCTCGAAGTCACCTATGGCAATGACCGCCCCGGTCTGACGGGAGATCGGGCGCGCCTGCCCGAGCTGCCCAAGCGCGCGGGCCAAACCGAAGTGGCCGTCGTGCGTGGCCTGTCGGACGCCATGGCTCTGCGGAAGGCGCGCCACGACGCGCGCATCCATGCGACGCTCTCGCCCGACGGGCGCGGCGCGCGCGCCGTGTTCGACGCGCTGGAGCAGGCGCGCTGCGAGGCGATCGGCGCCAATGCGATGCCGGGCGTCGCGGACAATCTCGCCTCCATGCTGGAGGACAAGTATTTCCGCTCCAACCTCACCGACGTCACCGACCGCACGGAAGCCCCGCTCGAAGACGCCATCGCCCTGATGGTGCGCGAGCATCTGACCGGGCGGCCCGTCCCCCCGAGCGCGCGGGCGCTGGTGGATGTCTGGCGCGACTGGATCGAGGAAAAGGCCGGCCCGCAATTCGAGCGGCTGGGCGACACGATCGAGGATCAGCGCCTCTTCGCGCGCACGCTGCGCGACATGCTCGTGTCCATGGAGATGGCCGAGGAACTCGCCGACGAGTCGGATGATTCCGACGAGGAGTCACCCGACGAGGCCGGCGACAACCAGACGCGCGATCAGGAAGACAGCGGCGCCGAGAAGGAAGCCGGCCAGGACGAGGCCGAGCCGCAGGAAGCCGAGGGCGAGGCCGAAAGCGAGGATGCGAGCGAGGCCGAGACCTCCGAGCAGACCAGCGACGAGCCGACCGAGGACGAGGACGTCGATTCGGAAACGCCCGGCGAATCGCGCCGCCCGAACCAAGCGCTGCCGCGCGATCTCGGCGACACGGATTATCAGGTCTTCAACGAGAGCTTCGACGAGACGGTGGGCGCGGAAGAGCTGTGCGACGAAGCCGAGCTCGACCGGCTGCGCTCCTTCCTCGACAAGCAGCTCGCTTCGCTGCAAGGCGCGGTCGGACGGCTCGCCAACCGGCTTCAGCGCCGCCTCATGGCGCAGCAGAACCGCGCCTGGGATTTCGACCTCGAAGAGGGCTATCTCGACACGGCGCGTCTGACGCGCCTCGTGACGGACCCGCTCCAGCCGCTCTCCTTCAAGATGGAGCGCGACACGGATTTCCGCGACACGATCGTCACGCTCCTGATCGACAATTCCGGCTCCATGCGCGGGCGGCCGATCACCGTGGCGGCGACCTGCGCCGACATTCTCGCCCGCACGCTGGAGCGCTGCGGCGTGAAGGTCGAGGTGCTGGGCTTCACGACCCGCGCCTGGAAGGGTGGTCAGTCGCGCGAAGCCTGGCTCAAGGCCGGCAAGCCGCAGCGCCCCGGTCGCCTCAACGACCTCCGGCACATCGTCTATAAGAGCGCAGACGCGCCTTGGCGGCGGGCTCGGCGCAATCTCGGCCTGATGATGCGCGAAGGGCTCCTGAAGGAGAATATCGACGGCGAGGCGCTGATCTGGGCGCATAACCGCCTGTTGGCGCGCTCAGAGCAGCGGCGCATCCTGATGATGATTTCGGACGGCGCACCGGTGGATGATTCCACGCTTTCGGTGAACCCCGGCAATTATCTGGAGCGGCACCTGCGCGCCGTAATCGAGGAGATCGAGACACGCTCGCCGGTGGAGCTTCTGGCCATCGGCATCGGCCATGACGTGACGCGCTATTATCGCCGCGCCGTGACCATCTCGGACGCCGAGGAACTGGCGGGCGCGATGACCGAGCAGCTCGCCGCCCTCTTCGAAGACGAAGGCGCCCTGCCTTCGCGCCGCCAGCGTCGCGCCGCGGGCGCTCGTTGAGCCGCGCTCGCCGTCGCGCGGCCTGCGCCCTACTGGCGCTTCTGACGCTCGGTCCCGCCGGGGCCGAACCGAGCGAGACCCTCGTCACCAGCCAGCCGATCACGCGCTTTCGTATCGGCTCCGACGAGACGCGCTTCGGCGCGCTCGATTATATCGGCGGCTTCAGCTACCGCTCAAGCGACCGGCGGCTGGAAGGCGTCTCCTCCATCCGGCTGCGCGAGGGTGGACGGCGCTTCCTGGCCGTGACGGACACGGGCTATTGGTTTCGCGGCGCAATCCGGCGCGATGCGGACGGAAAGCCTCTCGGCATCGACAGCGCGCAGATCGCACCGATCCTCGACCGATCGGGCCGCCCGCCCGCGCGCAAGGGCGATGCCGACGCGGAAGGGCTGGCGCTGGATGGGAGCCACGCCCTCGTCTCTTTCGAGCGGGATGCGCGGATCGAGCGCTTCGACGCCGACGCGCCGGGTCGCGGCAGCCCCGTCGCCATGCCCATCCCGCGCCGCGAGCTTCGCTCGAATGGCGGCTTGGAGACCATTGCCGTCTCGCAGGCCTCCTCCCCTCTGAAGGGCGCGGCCATCATCGTAGCGGAGAATTCGATCGACGCAGAGGGCAATCTGCTGGCGGCGATTCTGGGCCTCGGGGCCAAGGGTCTCTTCAGCGTGCGCCATGACAAGGTCTGGTCGGCGACGGACGGCGCGTTCCTCGACAACGGCGATTTCCTGCTTTTGGAACGGCGCTACGAAGGCTTCGGGCGGATCGGAATGCGCATTCGCCGCATCGATGCGAACGCGATCCGACCCGGCGCGCTGGTGGACGGGCCTGTTATCATGGAAGCCGATTTCGGGAACGAGATCGACAATATGGAAGGGTTGGACGTCTGGACCAACGCGCGCGGCGAGACGATCCTTGCCGTGGTCTCGGACGACAACGGCTCGTTCTTCCAGCGCAATCTCTATCTGGAATTCCGTCTGCGCGACGATACCCCCACAGAGGCGAGCCGGACGCCCTGAGGCATCCGGCTGCATGTCGTCAGGCCGAGACGGCCTGCGTGTCCCGGTAGGGCAACACGCTGTTGATCACCACGCGGTAGGGCACGAGGCCGAAGATCGCAATCGTCAGCTTCACACCGAAATCCCCCAGCGCCCAGGAGAGCCAGCGCGGGGCCTCCACCGGCAGCAGGCCGAAGAGCGGCGCGTGTTCCAGCGAGAAGGCATCATTCGGCCCGAGGAAGACGAAGAGCGGCGCGAAGGCGACGGTGAAGAAGGTGAGCGTGTCCAGCACCGTGCCGAGAATGCCGCTGGCGAGCGGCGCCTTCCACCAGGACATGAGGCGCAGCCGATTGAAGACGAGAATGTCTAGGAGCTGCGCCATCAGGAAGGCCGTGCCGCTGGCGAGCGCGATGCGCAGGAGACGCCCCGCTTCCGTCTCGAACGGCACGAGGCCGAGCCGGTAGAGAATCGGCGGGAACAGGACGGAGCTGACAACCGCCAGACAGAAGCCGAGATACACGACCCGGCGCGCCATGGACGGACCATAGAGCCGGTTGTTCACATCGGTCACGATGAAGGCGAAGGGATAAACGAAGGCGCCCCAGGTCAGAAGATCGGCGAGCTTCAAAGGCCCGATCTCACCCTGCACGGGAAACTGAACGGAGACGTTGGAGAAGAGCACGATGATCGTCATGGCGATCACCGGCAGCACGTAGCGGCGCGAAGAGGTCACGGTTTGGTCCATTTTTTTAGGCTGGGGTATGGCACCAGCGGTCGATGGGAGCCCCCGACAAATCGGAAGCGGCGTCTCGGGACGAAACACCGCCCCAAAAAACAAGAAGCGCCACCGCGAGCGGTAGCGCTTCCCAATCGGTCCCTCAGGATCGAAGGATCAGGCGGCCTGGGCCTCGCCGGCGACCTTCTTGGCGATCTGGCGCTTCAGAAGGCGCGCGCGGGGCGACAGCTCGATCTCGGCGGCCTTCGCGAGGAAGGCGTCGAGGCCACCGCGATGCTCGACCGAGCGCAGCGCATGGGCGCTGACGCGCAGGCGGAAACGCTGGCCGAGCGCGTCGGAGATCAGCGTGACCTGGCACAGGTTCGGCAGGAAGCGGCGACGCGTCTTGTTATTCGCGTGGCTGACATTGTTACCGGACTGGACGGCCTTGCCGGTTAGTTCGCAAGCGCGCGACATGGGATCACCTTTCAAACAAATCGATACGGCCTTGCGGGGCGCGCCGCCGCCGGACGGCAGCGCGATCATCGACCCCATGGCATGATCGGAAAATCGTGGGTTCCTATAGTCTCCGCGCTCTTCTGCGTCAACCCGCCGTCATAAAGCTGTGCCGCCCCCTTGCGCCCGGTCCCCCTCGAATCCCATCCTTTGGGAACGTCTCTCGCCCTGCTCCGGCCACTCGCCCGCGGGCGCGGCTTCTGCTTCCGGCACTCCGGCCAAGGATCACCGTATGTTCGCACGCCTCGCGCTTCTCGGCCTCGCCCTGATGAGCTTTGCCCCAGCGGCTGAGGCCCAGAGCGCCCTGAAGACCGAGTACCGGATTTCGCTGATCGGCCTGCCGGTCGGCCGCGCGAGCTTCGAGACGCGCCTTTCGCCGACACGCTATTCGGTCAAAGGCCAGCTCTCCTCGGCCGGGCTTGCCGAACTCGTGTCTTCGACGCGCGGCACGAGTTCCGTATCGGGCCGCATCACCGGCAACCGGCTTTTGCCCGAGCGATACCGGCTGCAATATACGAGCGACAAGAAGTCCTGGTGGGCCGATGTGCGCTATCGCAACGGGCGCGCCGTCTCCTCCGACATCGCGCCCCCCGCGCAGACACCGCCGCCCTCCGACTTCATTCCGGTGAAGCCTTCGCAGCTCGCCAGCGTCGTCGATCCCCTGGGCGGGTTGATGATCAAGCCGGGCAGCGACCCGGCCGCCATCTGCCGCCAGCCTGTTCCCTTCTATGACGGCTGGTCGCGGCTCGACCTCGTCCTGTCGCCGGGCGACGGCGAGCAGGACTTTCAGGCTGACGGTTTCTCCGGCAAGGCCATCGCCTGCAACGCGCGCATCCGCCCGGTCTCTGGCTATCGGACCTCGTCCAACGGCATCAAGTTCCTGCAAGGGCGCACGATCCAGCTCTGGTTCGCGCCGATCGGCCAAAGCGGCATCTACGCGCCGGTCTATGTTCGCATTCCGACGCAGGTCGGCCCGCTGACGCTGACGGCGACCCGATTCGCCAAACCCTGAAAATCAAGCCTTAGAGCCTATCTAAAAACTCGGTCGGGTCGGCGCGACGGGCCTTTTCCGGCCCTATTTCGTTGCCCCTCCACCGCCGAGTTTCCAAACGGGCTCTCAGAAATCGAGCACGCCTTCGATCAGGATCGACACGTCGCCGCCGATCAGAATGTCCTGCCCACGCGGGGCGACGTGAACGCGGCCGTGGCGCGCGATGCAGCGCCCCTGTGCGGCGACATAGGGTTGGGTCAGCCGCCCCTCGGCCTTCAGCCAGCAGGCGATGGCCGCGTTGAGCGAGCCGGTGATCGGATCTTCCTTCACGCCGTGCCAGATGTCGATCATCCGCACCTCGGCATCGACCTCGGAGCCCGTCGGATACGTTCCCAGAAGACCGATCGCCCGCTCCTCGGGAAAGCTTGCCCCGCTCGCATCCGCGCGCACGACGCAGTCCGCATCGCGCAGTTCCAGGAACTCCCAGACGGGGCCGTTGGTCAGAAGCGCCGAGCGCAGAATATCGGCGGGGTCGATCCGCAGCGCGCGGGCGGCCGATTCGAGCCGGTCCGGCG
>NZ_BBWS01000032.1:0-85965 GCF_001463925.1 Aureimonas sp. N4
GATCCGCAGCGCGCGGGCGGCCGATTCGAGCCGGTCCGGCGCCAGCGGCTCGATGCGCGTCGGCGGCGCGACGAAGGCCGGGCGCGCGCCCGCCACGTCGACCTCAACCACGCCCACCGCGCATTCCTGCCGCACGAGGCCCGGTTCCTTGGGCACGCCGCCCGCATGAAGCCAGCTCATGCAGCTGCCGAGCGTCGGATGCCCCGCAAAGGGAAGTTCACGCGTCGTGGTGAAAATGCGCAGGCGATAATCGGCGGCAGGCTCGGTCGGCGGCAGAAGAAAGGTCGTCTCGGCCAGATTCGTCCAGCGCGCGAAGCGGGCCATCTCCTCCTCCGACAGCCCCTCCCCGTCGAGCACCACCGCCAAGCCATTGCCCTGCGCCGCCAGCGGAGAAAACACATCGCACTGAATGAAACGCCGCCGCATGGATTGACCTCGAATCTTGACCTTTTGGGTCGAGAGTAAAGCGTTCTTCCAAAAGGAGACAAGCTTCAGGTCGGGCTGAACCTCGAGACTGATCCAAAGGTCTTTAACCCAAATCTTCGATCCACACGGCCTCAATGTTGCCCAAGCCACACGCCAAACGCGATATTTAGGAAATTATCTCTATGTAATCGGAAGCAGATGAGTCGACGCAACACGCCTCGCGTGTTTTTTTGCAGACTACCTGTCTTTCTGATCGTATCGAAAGTCCAACCGTCCCATGTGCATCTATTGCGGCAATCCCCTGCATCACATGAACGATGCCGCTGGGGTGATACAGGGTCTAGCCGCCTTGAACAGCGATGCGCGCGGCAGCGGCACCTACAACAACAAACCCTCCTTCACCGTCGCCCAGGCTGCGGCTCAGATCGGCCGAGGCGATCTGACATGGAACGGTTCGGGCCAAGCCACTTTGGGTCTGTCGGCCGTCGTGACCTATGATTTCCGCACGAGCCCGCCCGCGAGGATGCCGGTCGATACGGGCGGCTTTTCCGCTTTCAATGATCAACAGATCGCGCAAACCCGACTGGCCCTGCAATCCTGGGCCGACGTGGCGAATGTCACCTTCAAGCAGGTGACGCCCGGGGCGGCGACAAGCGCCGGCGCCCAGGACAACGCGCAGATCCTCTTCGGCAATTACGCGTCGGGAATGTCGGGAGCGGCCGGCTTCACCTATTATCCCGACCCGTCGGGCCGATCGAACGTGGCTGGAGACAGCTGGTACAATTCCACCTACAGCTACAACACCGCCCCGACGCTTCTCGGCTATGGCCGGCAAGTTCTGGCGCATGAGATCGGCCATGCGCTGGGGCTCAAACATCCCGGCGACTATAATGCGACCGACAGCACGCCCCTCACCTACGCGGCCGATGCCGTGTATTATGAGGACTCGCGTCAATACACGATCATGAGCTATTGGTCGGAAGCGCATACGGGCGGCCAGTTTGGCGAAGCCGATGCCTCTGCGCCCTTGATGGACGACATCGCCGCGATCCAGCGGTTGTATGGTGCCAACTCCACCACGCGTACGGGCAACGACATCTACGGCTTCCACTCCAATACCGGGCGGGACTTCCTGTCGGCGGCGGATGCGACCTCAAAGCTGATCTTCTGCGTTTGGGATGCAGGCGGGAACGACACGTTCGACTTTTCCCTGTATCAGCAGAACCAGACGATCGACCTTCATGCGGGGGCCTTCTCGGATGTCGGCGGCCTTGTGGGCAATGTGTCCATCGCAGTCGGCGTCACGATCGAGAACGCGATCGGCGGCGCCGGTAACGACAGGATCACCGGCAACGCGGCCGACAACCAGCTCTTCGGCAATGATGGCAACGACACGCTGATCGGCGGCGGCGGAAACGACACGCTGGATGGGGGCGCAGGCGACGACACGACGATCCTCGCGAATGCGCTTGCCTCCTACGACCACCGGATCAGCATGGACGGTTCGGTGTTGCTGCTGGAGAGCAACGGCGCGGGCGCTCGCGATGTCGTGTCCAATGTCGAGCATTTCCAGTTTTCCGACGGATCGGTTCAACTCGACCCCGGCCATCCGCTCTTCGATCCGTTCTATTACGCCGCTACGCAGCGCGACGTTTATGCGGCGGGGGTCGATCCCCTCGCGCATTTCAACGCCAGCGGTTTTCGCGAGGGCCGCAACCCCAATCCCTATTTCGATGTGAAAGCCTATCTCTCTGCCAACCCCGATGTCGCGAAGGCGGGCGTGAACCCGCTGGATCACTATGCGCAGAACGGAGCGGCGGAGGGACGCGACCCCTCGCTGAATTTCGACACGCGCCTCTATCTCCATTTCAACCCGGACGTCGCAGCAGCCCACGTCAATCCGCTTCAGCACTTTCTCACGGCCGGTCAGGCAGAGGGGCGCGCGAGCTATAAGGTCATCGGCCAGCATATCGATGCGGATGATTTCGACGCCACCTATTATCTCATGGCCAATCCCGACGTGGCGGCCGCCCATGCGGATCCTCACCAGCACTATTCGGCCTATGGGTGGCGCGAGGGACGCAACCCCAATGTTCTGTTCGATACACGCTTCTACCTGAAGCAAAACAGTGATGTCGCCGCGGCCAAGATCGATCCGCTGGCGCATTACGCGGCCAATGGCTGGCATGAGGGGCGTAACCCGTCTGCCGCCTTCAACACGACGAAATATCTCGCCGACAATGCCGATGTCGCTCAGGCCGGCGTCGAACCGCTTCAGCATTTCCTGACGCACGGCGTGCTCGAGAATCGTTCGATCGCGGATTTCAGCGCTCTGATCGCCTGAAAGGTCGCCTGCCTTCGCCTATAGGTCCCCTCGCGGCGGCGTGCCGCAGGGTGGCCTCGCATCCCGGTGCGGTTTCGATCGTTGGACGGCCAAAGGAAATGCAACCACGGGAGCATCCGATGGCCAGCACGGCAGAGCATACCGATCCGAAGCTTTGGGAAAAGGTGAAGGACAAGGTCACGAAGGGCGCCAAGGGCGGCAAGCCGGGCCAGTGGTCCGCGCGCAAGGCACAGATGGCGACCGCCGAATACGAGAAGGAAGGCGGCGGCTTCAAAGGCGAGAAGTCCAAGGACAACAGCCTTCAGCAATGGCAGGACGAGGACTGGGGCACGAAGTCCGGCAAGAAGAGTGCCGAGACGGGTGAGCGCTATCTGCCCAAGAAGGCCCGCGAGGCGCTGTCCGACAAGGAATACAAGAAGACCAGCGACAAGAAGCGCGCCGACACCAAGAAGGGCGAGCAGCATTCGGCCCAGCCCAAGGACATCGCCAAGAAGACCGCAGCCCATCGCGATGGCCATGAGGGCGGCAAGGAGCACACCAAGGCCGAGCTTTATGCGGAAGCCCGAAAGCGCGACATTCCCAACCGGTCCAAGATGAGCAAGGCCGAGCTGGAAAAGGCGCTGGCGCATTGACGCGGCGGCTCCGCGCCGTTCTTTCGCGGCGGCGCGGAGCCTTTTTTTCCACCACTGAAAGACCCGATCGCCAATGTCATACAAGCGATCGACCAGCAAGGAACTTGAGTGCGGAGAGGCTGTGATGCGGCATCCCCCGCCGATGATCGCAAGCCAGCGACTAAGATCTACGCAAGGATGCGGCTGCCAATGGCAGAGGGTCCAAGGCAGAAGCTTCGAGCGGAAAGCGGCGGATGGGTTCTCGTTTATAAGCGAGCATCGACGCGCCGAAGGCTCCGGCAGAAAAGTTCGATCCGCCCACCCCACCAGATCTCGTCGGCAGGTTTCGGAACAGCCGATGCGAGCGCCCCAACAGGCCAGGTGACGGGCGCTCGCTCGCAGGCTGTTTCCAACCCTTCGCTTCTCGGCTCGATAAGGCGAGTTCGGCTGCCTTCGCGCGCAAGGATACAACTCGCTTGGCTCCGTCGCGCGTCCCTTGCTATCGTGGAGGCGGTTTGACGGAGGGGCGAGATGGCGACGGCGCTGGGATTTTCGGCCATTTTGATGTGGTCGCTTTTGGCGCTGCTGACGGCGCGCAGCGGTGCCGTGCCGCCGCTCCAGCTCAATGCCATGTGTTTTGGGTTGGGAACGCTGGTCGGTCTCGCCGCGCTGAAACTGCGCGGCGTGCCGCTTTCGGTGTTCCGCCAGCCGCCCGCCGTCTGGGCGCTCGGCGTCATCGGCTTGTTCGGCTATCATGCGCTCTATTTCGCGGCCTTGCGCAGCGCGCCAGCTGCGGAAGCCAGCCTAATCGCCTATCTCTGGCCGCTTCTGATCGTCTTGGGCTCGGCCATGTTGCCGGGCGAGAAGCTGCGCTGGTTTCATCTGGTCGGCGCGCTGCTTGGCCTGTCCGGAGCAGGCCTCATCATCGCCGGCAAGGGCGATGGCCTGTCCTTCGAGGGCGGGCATGGGGTCGGCTATGCGCTGGCCGGCCTTTGCGCGCTGACATGGTCGAGCTATTCGCTCCTCTCGCGCCGCTTCCGTGATGTGCCGAGCGATGTCGTGACAGGCTTTTGCGCGGCGACAGCACTTCTCTCCTTGCCCGCGCATTGGATGTTCGAGACGACCGTCTGGCCGGCCGACGGCGGCCAATGGCTCGCCGTCGTGCTTCTCGGCCTTCTGCCGGTCGGCGCGGCCTTCTATGTCTGGGACTATGGTGTGAAGCGCGGCGACATCCAGCTTCTGGGCGCGGCGAGCTATGCCGCACCGCTTCTCTCGACGCTGGTCCTCATCCTGTTCGGAGAGGCGCAGGCGACATGGGCGCTGGCGCTCGCCGCCTGTCTCATCACGCTCGGCGCGGTTCTGGCCGCGCTGCCGATGTTTTCCCGGCTGCGCGATGGCCGGCTGACGAACAGCGCTTAACCTCTAGTTCCACGGCTGCACGCCCCCAAGGAAAGGCAGCCCATGTCCGCTTCGTCCCGCCCCCTCGCTCTCGTCACGGGAGCCTCTTCCGGCATCGGCACGGCCTATGTCCGGCATCTCGCCTCCACGGGATACGACATCCTGGCGGTCGCGCGTCGGCGCGAGGCGCTGGAGGCGTTGAAGAGCGAGATCGAAGCCACGCATCACACGACGGTCGAGGTTCTGCCGGCGGACCTCGAATCGGACGAGGGCCTGTCGCGCGTGGCGGAGCGCCTGCGCCAAGGCAGCTTCGTCACCATGCTCGTCAACAATGCCGGCTTTGCCGCGCGCGGTCAGATCGGCGAAATGGATCTGGCCGCCTTCGACCGGATGATCCAGCTCAATGTCGTCGCCCTCGCCCATCTGACGGACGCGGCCATGGCGCGGATGCGCGTGGAGAACCGAGGCACGATCATCCAGATTTCATCTGGCACCATGTTCATGCAACTGCCCGGCAACTCGGCCTATGGCGCGTCCAAGAATTTCGTCACGGGCTTCACCCGCACCCTCCAAGCCGAAGCCGAGGGCACGGGCATCCGCGTTCAGCTTCTGGTGCCCGGCGTCATCGCGACGGACTTCCACCGCGTCGCCGGCAACGATCTTTCGCGCTTTCCGCCCGAGCGCGTCATGTCGGCGGACGATCTCGTCACCGCCTCGCTGCGCGCGCTGGAGCTCGGCGAGCCCGTCTGCATCCCCTCCGTGCCTGATATCAAAGACTGGGACGCCTATGTCGCGGCCGAGCAGCAGCTCTCGGCCAACGCCTCGCGCGACAAGCCGGCCGCGCGATACCATGTGACGAGTTGAGGCCGGCTCGGTTACCCGCCCCGCGCCGGGCGCGGAATGGGGCGCCAGTCCTTCGGGGCCATCTCGAAGCTCTCGAAACGGAAGCCGGGCGCGACGGTGCAGCCGACCAGCGTCCATTCGCCGAGACTCGTCGCCGTCTGCCAGCAGCCGGCGGGAACGGTTAGTTGCGGCGTCTCGCCGATCAGGATGTTCGGCCCGAGCCGATGCGAGGACGCGTCATGCCCGTTGGGCGAGAGCGTGAGAGCGAGCGGCGCGCCGGCGTGCCAGTGCCAGGTCTCGGCCGCATCCGTCACGCGATGCCATTCCGAGGTTTCGCCGGTGTCGAGGAGATAAAGGATCGCGGTGGAGCGCGAACGCCCCTCCCCGTCCACCGCCTCGTCCCGGAAGGTCTCGCGATACCAGCCGCCTTCGGGATGGGGCTGGAGCCCCAGCCGGGCGACGACGTCCCGCGCCCTCAATATCCGTTCCTCTTCTCGCGCAGCGCCGCGAAGATCGCGACGGGATCTCCGCCTTCCATGCCGAAGGCCACCGCCAACTCGGGATCGTCCGCCCGCAGGAACGGGTTGGTCTTCTTCTCGCGCCCGAGCGCGACGGGCAGCGTCGCGCGGTGCTCGACGCGCAGCGCCTCGACCTCCTTCACCCGCTCCTGCAACAGGAGATTGCCGGGATCGACATCCACGGCAAAGCGGGCGTTGGTCGCGGTGTATTCATGGCCGCAATAGAGCATCGTGTCGTCGGGCAGCGCGCGCAGGCGCTGGAGGCTCTCCCACATCTGCGCGGGGGTCCCCTCGAAAAGCCGGCCGCAACCGAGCGAGAATAGGGCGTCGGCGGCAAAGAGCGCCTTTTCCCCCGGCAGGAAATAGGAAATCTCGCCCGCCGTGTGGCCGGGCGTGTCGATGACCTCCACCTGGATGCGCCCCAGCGCGAAGCGATCGCCCCCACGCACAGGTCGGTCGAGCCCCGGAATGCGCGCCGCCTCGTCCGCAGGGCCGATGATCTCGCAACCGAACCGCGCCTTCAGCGCCTCGTTGGCGCTCACATGGTCGTCATGGTGATGCGTCGTCAGGATATGGGTCAGCCGCCAGCCTTCCTGCTCGAGCGCGCGCAGGATCGGCCCTTCTTCCGGCGCGTCGATCGACAGCGTGATGCCGCTGTCCTGATCATGCAGGAGAACGCCGAAATTGTCCCGGCGGCAGGTGAATTGTCGGATCGAAGCGGCCAATGCGCTCTCCCTCGTTTCGCGGCTTAGAGCGCCTAACAAAACCTCTGGGCGGAGGCTGGCCGAGGGATTTTTGTCAATCCACGCGGAGCGAAGCGCAGTCGATGCCGGCGGCATCGGCGAGCATTCGCGACAAAGTGGTTGGCAAAAAGACCCGGCCAGCCGACCCCCGAGGTTTTGTTAGGCGCTCTTATGCCGCCAGAGATAGGGCATCGCGGCCCAGCAACAAAACAGCGGTGCGAAGGCGCGCGCATTGCGTTAGGGTCGGACACGAAGTGCAACAGCCGCGAGCCTGCGATTGAACGCCGACATCACCGAATTGCGGGACTTCTATGCCACCCGCCTCGGCGAGGCCGCCGTGCGCTCGGTCGCGATGGCCTTAGGTCCGATCTGGAAGCCGATCCCGCAGGAGCGGCTGGTCGGCATCGGCTATGCCATTCCCTATCTCGACAAGCTGGCCACCGATTCGGAGCGCCGCCTCGCCTTCATGCCCGCCGCCCAAGGCGCGGTGAACTGGCCGGTGCATCAGCCCTCGCTGACCGCCCTCGTCCATCCGGCCGAGCTGCCGCTGGGTGACGCCTGCATCGACCGCATCCTCATGGTCCATGCGCTGGAATTTGCCGAAAGTCCGACGGAGATGCTGGGCGAAGCCTGGCGGGTCTTGGCGCCCGGCGGGCGGCTGGTTCTGGTTTTGCCGAGCCGGCGCGGCGTCTGGACCCGCTTCGAGCACACGCCTTTCGGCTCGGGCCGGCCCTGGTCGCGGACCCAGGCGACGCAGCTCCTGCGCGAGACCATGTTCACGCCCTCGGGCTTTTCCGACGCGCTGCACTTCCCGCCCTTTCGCCGCGCCGGTCTTCTCAACATCGCGCCGCTCTGGGAGCGGATGGGGCGGCGCGGCTGGCCGATCTTCTGCGGCGCCATCATCTTGGAGGCGACGAAGCTTGTGTATCGCGGCATTCCCGTCACGCATCGCGAGAAGCAGCGTCTGCGCCGCCTGCGCCCGGTTCTCCTGCCGCATGGCGCGCCCGCCCTTCACCGCTGACACGAGTTTTCCTTCCAGCCCTCACGGAGACATTTTTATGGAACAGCGCAAGCTCGGCCCCGACCTCACGGTCTCCGCTCTCGGCCTCGGCTGCATGGGCATGTCGGAATTCTACGGCGAGGGCGACGATGCCGAGTCGCTCAACGTCATCCACCGGGCGCTCGATCTCGGCGTCACGTTCATCGACACGGCGGACATGTATGGCGTCGGCCATAATGAGGAGTTGGTCGGCCGCGCGCTGAAGGGCCGGCGAGACAGCGTCATCCTCGCCACCAAGTTCGGCCATATGCGCGCGCCGACGGGCGAGCGGCTCGGCATCAACGGCCGGCCGGACTATGTGCGCAAGGCCTGCGACGCCAGCCTCCAGCGCCTCGGCGTGGAGCGGATCGATCTCTACTACCAGCACCGGGTCGATCCGAACGTTCCGATCGAGGACACGGTGGGCGAGATGAGCCGGCTGGTGGAAGAGGGCAAGATCGGCTTTCTCGGCCTGTCGGAAGCCGGCCCGCAGACGATCCGCCGCGCCCACGCGACCTGGCCCATCGCCGCGCTCCAGACCGAATATTCCCTCTGGAGCCGCGACCCGGAAGAGGAAATTCTTCCGGTCCTGCGTGAACTCGGCATCGGCTTCGTGCCCTATTCCCCGCTCGGGCGCGGCTTCCTGACGGGGCGTTTCCCCACGCGCGAGGCGATCCCCGAGGATGACTATCGCCGCACCGCGCCGCGCTTTGCCGAAGGCAATATCGAGAAGAACCGCCAGCTCCTGCGCACGGTCGAAGGCATTGCCGAGCGCCACGCCGCCCGCCCCTCGCAGGTCGCGCTTGCCTGGGTTCTGGCACAGGGAGAGGACATCGTGCCCATCCCCGGCACCAAGCGCATGAAGTATCTGGAAGAGAACACCGACTCGGTGAACGTCACGCTGTCCGCAGACGATCTTGCCGAACTCAGCGAGACCTTCGCCCCCGGCAAAGTCAGCGGCGAGCGCTATGGCGAGGCGAGCTTGAAGATGGTGGGGCTGTAACAGGCTCACGTTATCGAGGCGACATGCGTGGCCCATAGAGAAGGCCGCGCGGCCCCGGAATGGTAGTTCTGCGTTTGGCCTGCGAGACGAGAAAGCTCTCCATGCGCACGCTCTCCGACATACAGACGCAGTATCCTTATCTCCTGCATACGAACCGCGAACTCGGCCTTATGCTGGCCGGCATCAAGCCCGCCGCCTTCTTCGGAGACGCGTTGGATGCCCTCTCGCCCGTGTTGGTTCGCTATCTCAGGCGGTTCGACCGCCATGTCGCAGCCGGCCGTCTCGTTCGGCGGGACTGCTGCCTGGACCCGAGACCGCGACTCCCGTGGAGAATGCACCGCATCTACTTTGCTCTACCCGCCGAAGAGTGGCGAATCGACGAGTTGATCGCCCTGCACGACGCGATGTTCATCGACCGGATTTGGTCGGTCGAGACCGAGCGGCGCGAGGGAGAACTTCTGGGCTACGAAGACCGGATGAACGATTTCCACCTCGCCCGACTGGCACGGCTGGCAGAGGAACGAGACACGGAAACGCTCGATCAAACCGTCGCGGGCTGATGCATTTCCCTGTCTCGTCCTTATGGAGAAGGATGGCTTCCCCTCACCGCTTCAAGACGAACACCGCCTGCTGGCCGAACAGGTTCCACAGCCACCAGGGCATCCGCACGCCCAGCCGCTCGCCCGAAGCGTTGAGCGCGACGGCGGTTTCGACCTCGGCGCCCACTTCGCGCGCGAGGTCCACGAAATCGCGGATCGTGCAGAAATGGATGTTGGGCGTGTCGTACCAGGAATAGGACAGACTTTTGGTCACCGGCATCCGCCCCTTGAAGAACAGGGAGGAGCGCACCGACCAATGGCCGAAATTCGGGAAGGAGACGACCGCGCGCCGGCCGATCCGCAAAAGCTCGGAGAGGACGAGCTTGGGATTGTCCGTCGCCTGGATGGTCTGCGACAGGATGGCATAGTCGAAAGCCCCGTCGGGATAATGGACGAGATCGCGGTCGGCGTCGCCCTGGATCACCGACAGGCCGCGCCGCACGCATTCGTTGACGCCGGGCTGCGACAGTTCGATGCCGCGCACATCCACGCCGCGCCGGCTCTGGAGAATTTCCATCAGCGAGCCGTCGCCGCAGCCGATATCGAGCACGCGGCTACCGCGCGCGACAAGATCGGCGATGAGTTCGAGATCGACGCGCCGGCTGGGCGCCTCCGCGACCTCGGCCGTGGTCGGAACAGGGGCGGCGGTCACGCTCATGGCAGAAGGCCTCGGGCCTTGGCGGCGGAGGAGACGAAGCCCTGCACCGCGCCGGTGAATTCCGGCTCGTCGAGAAGAAAAGCGTCGTGGCCCTTGTCGGTCTCGATCTCCACGAAGGAGACGGAGGCGGCATTGGCGTTCAGCGCATGGACGATGGTCCGGCTTTCGCTGGTCGGGAACAGCCAGTCGGACGAGAAGGACACGAGGCAGAAGCGCGTCTTGGCACCCCGGAAAGCCTCGGCCAGCCTGCCCCCATGCTCGCCCGCGATGTCGAAATAATCCATCGCGCGGGTGAGATAGAGATAGGCATTGGCATCGAAGCGATCGACGAAACTCATACCTTGGTGGCGCAGATAGCTCTCGATCTGGAAATCGGCCTCGAAGCCGAAGCCGAGCTTTTCGCGATCCTGGAGGTTGCGGCCGAATTTGCGATGCAGCGCCGCTTCCGAGAGATAGGTCACATGCGCGGCCATGCGCGCGACGGCGAGCCCCTTGTGAGGGCGCGTGCCGTATTGAAGATAATGCCCGCCGCGCCAATCGGGATCGGCCATGACGGCCTGCCGGCCGACCTCGTGAAAGGCGATGTTCTGCGAGGAATGGCGCGCGCCGGTGGCGATCGGCAGCGCCGCGAAGACGCGCTCGGGATAAGCCACCGTCCATTGCAGGCACTGCATCCCACCCATCGAGCCGCCGATCACGGCGAAGAGCTGGCCGATGCCGAGCCGATCCATCAGCATGGCCTGCGCACGCACCATGTCTGGGATGGTGAGAACGGGCAGATCGAGCGCGTAGGGCAGGCCGGTCGAGAGATCGACCGAGGCCGGGCCGGTCGAGCCCATGCAGGAGCCGATGACATTGGAACAGACGACGAAGAAGCGATCCGTGTCGATCGGCTTGCCTGGCCCGATCAGCGTGGACCACCAGCCGGGCTTGCCGGTCACAGGATTGGGGCTGGCGGCATACTGATCGCCCGTCAGCGCATGGCAGACATAGATCGCGTTGGACTTGTCGGCGTTCAGCTCGCCATAGGTCTCGTAGGCGATGTGAAAGGGAGACAGCGTGCGCCCGGCATCGAGGCGCAGCGGCTCGTTTTCGCCGAAATAGGCGACCTTGGACGAGGGCTGGCGGGCCTCGCGAATGCCGAGGTTTTCCCCGGTGACAGGATCGGCGATGATGGACATGACCTGTGCTATCGACTGCCGGGCGCGAAGGCAACAATCTTGCGCGCGCCCTCCCCTGCGCCCTGACGTTTCGGCCCGCGCGGGCTCCTGCGCTCGACAAGGCGGCGTGGCGGGTCTATGCGACCCCCAACGATTTTCGCCAACCTTGCAGGCTCGTTTCCCATGTCCGAACAGCGCGCGCGTCCCGTTCCCAAGCCCGGCGTTCTGGATATCCACGCCTATGTGCCGGGCAAGAGCCGCGCCCCCGAAGGCGTGAAGCTGCACAAGCTTTCCTCCAACGAGACGCCTTTCGGCGCTTCGCCCGCCGTGCAGGCGGCGCTCGCCGAAGTGGCGACCCATCTGGAACTCTACCCGGACGGGCAGGCGAACGCGCTGCGTCAGGCGATCGGCGAGGTGCATGGGTTGAACCCCGCCAACATCCTTTGCGGCAACGGCTCGGACGAACTGCTCGGCCTGCTCGCGCAGGGCTTCCTGTCGCCCGGCGATGAGGCCGTTCACACCGAGCACGGCTTCCTCGTCTATGACATCTATATCCGCGCGGCGGGCGCGGTGCCGGTCGTCGCTAAGGAGTGGGACGAGCGGGCGGAGGTGGATGCGATCCTCGCCTGCGTGAGCGAGCGCACCAAGATCGTCTTTCTCGCCAACCCGAACAATCCGACCGGCACCTATCTGCCGGCCGACGAAGTGCGCCGCCTTCATGCCGCTCTGCCCGCGCATGTGCTTCTCGTGCTCGACGCGGCCTATGCGGAATATGTCCGGCGAAACGACTATTCGTCCGGCCTCGAACTCGTGTCCGAGAACGAGAATGTCGTGATGACGCGCACCTTCTCGAAGATCCACGGCCTCGCCAGCCTGCGCATTGGCTGGATGTATGCGCCCGAAGCCATCGTGGACGCGCTGGACCGCATTCGCGGCCCCTTCAACCTCAACGCCATGGCCATCGCGGCCGGCGCCGCCGCCATTCGCGACCGCGCCCATGTCGACAAGACCGTCGCGCACAACAATGAATGGCTGGAGCGACTGACCGTGGGCCTCTCCGCGCTCGGCCTGCGCGTGACGCCCTCGGTCGGCAATTTCGTGCTCGTCCACTTTCCGCAGGATTCTGGGCGCACGGCGGCCGAGGCCGACGCTTTCCTGACCGAGCGCGGCTTCATCCTGCGCCGCGTCACGGGCTACGGCTTTCCCCATGCGCTGCGCATGACGGTCGGCTCGGCCGAGGCCAACGAAGGCGTTCTCGCCGCGCTGAAGGAGTTCATGGGCCGATGACCACGCCGCTTTTCGACAAGGTCGCGCTGATCGGCATCGGCCTCATCGGCTCCTCCATCGCGCTCAATATCCGCGACCGGGGCTTGGCCGGCGAGGTCGCCATCGCCACGCGCCGGCCCGAAACGCTGAAGCGCGCCGAAGAGCTGAAGCTCGGCACGAGCTACCATCTCGATCCGGCCGAGGCCGTGGCCGGCGCCGATCTCGTGATCCTGTGCCTGCCGGTCGGCTCCTGCGGCGCGGCGGCAGCGGCCATCGGCCCGCATCTGAAGCCCGGCGCGATCGTATCGGATGTCGGCTCGGTCAAGGCCGCAGTCGTCTCGGCCATGCAGCCGCATCTGCCGGATCATGTCCATTTCGTGCCCGGCCATCCGATCGCCGGAACCGAACAGTCCGGCCCGGACGCGGGCTTTCTGGAGCTGTTCGAAAACCGCTGGACCATCCTGACGCCGATCGAAGGCACCGACCCCGCCGCCACCGAGCGCCTCGTGCGCTTCTGGAAGGCGACGGGCGCGATGGTCGAGACCATGACGGCCGAGCATCATGACCTCGTGCTCGCCATCGTCAGCCATGTCCCCCATCTCATCGCCTACAATATCGTCGGCACCGCCGCCGATCTGGAAACGGTGACGCAATCCGAGGTCATCAAGTTCTCGGCTTCGGGCTTTCGAGACTTCACGCGCATCGCCGCCTCCGACCCGACCATGTGGCGCGACATCTTCCTGAACAATCGCGAGGCGGTTCTGGAAATGCTGGCGCGCTTTTCGGAAGACCTAGCCTCGCTCCAGCGGGCCATCCGCTGGGCGGACGGGGACACGCTGTTCGACCTCTTCACGCGCACCCGCGCCATCCGCCGCTCCATCGTGGAAGCGGGCCAGGACACGCAGGAGGCCAATTTCGGCCGCCTCAAGCCCCGCAAGGACCCTTGGAACGAAGGCTCCGCGCCGGGAGAATGAATGGAGGGCCGAGGCGGCGAAGCCTCGGCCCTGTCTGGGTCGGTTCAGGGGCGCGGTGCCGGCGGCGTGTTCGGCTTCGGCATTCCGGGCTTTGGCATTCCGGGCTGCGGCGGCGCGGCCTTGGGTGCGGCATCGGAGCGAGTGTCGCCCGTGTTCGCGCCATTCAGTTGGACCGGCTCGCGGTTGGCGGGAAGATCGATCGACCGACCCGTGTTCAGCGGCTGCGCGTTGTTGGCGTCGGTCGGCGTCGTCTGCACATAGGCGCGCATCATCCACTGATACTTGGCGAGTTGCCCTTCCACCTCCTGCAGGATGTTGGAGGTCTCCGGGTCGTTTTCCTCAGACGCGCGGATCGCGCCGCGCACCTCTTCGCCCACCTGCTTGTAGGCCAGGGTGAACCAGCGCACGACCTCGCCGTCGTCGATGAAGCCGCCCGGAAACTCCGGCAGCGAAGAGGTCTGGACGATGGTCGTCGCGCGGCCGTCCGACGAGACGCCGATGGCGAGCAGACGCTCGGCCACAAGATCGGCCATCTTGCCCCAGGCGGTGTGCTGCTCGTCGAGTTGCTCATGCAGGGGATAGAAGAACGGGCCGGACACGTTCCAGTGCGCCTGCTTGGTCTGGAGTTGCAGGGCCTGCAGTTCCGTCAGCGTGTTCTGAAGCGCGCGCACCGAGGCTTTCAGACCCTCCTCGCCGCCATTGGGCGAGATGTAGGGCGCCGAACTCACCTGATTGTTGGGATAGGGCGATGAGTCCTGCGGCACGGCTGGCGGCGTGGCAGGAGAGCTTGATCCCTCCGCGCCGATCTCCCGCAGCTTGGGCGCGAGGGCTTGGCCCTCGGTCCCGGCGACGGACGCCGCCAGCTCTTGGCCCGAGGGCGCGGCTTGGCTGGATGGTGCGGGCGCTGGCTGCGCCAGCACCGGGAAAGCGATGAGAACGGCGGCGAGAGACAGGGCCGAAGACGAGAGCAAACGGTTCAAGAGACATCTCCGAAAGGATGGGATGTCCGTCCAACAGCCCGAGTCGAGCGAAGGTTTCAGCTATACGAAAGCGTATAGAACGAACCATCGAACCGGCGACCGTCTGCCTCAGATCCGCGGCAGGCGGCCGAGCGGGATGAAGCCGAGGCGCGCTTCGCCATTTCGCACCTGAACGTCCACCACGGTCTTTCCGTCCTCCTGCCGGCCGGCAAAGCCGACCGCGCCGGCGATCGTCGTGGCGAGGCCGCCCGTGCCGGGCACGAGGACGCCGACCAAGCCGGCGATGGCCTGCGGGTTTTCCAGCGCGAGGCGGAAATCGCCCGAGAGTTCGCCCGTCGGCGACACGCTGAACGGGCCGGACAATTGCGCCCCGCCGCCGCCCGGCAGCGCAAGTTCGAGAAGCCGGATCGTACCGGCCTGCCCGCGCAAGGCTTCCGAGACATTGGCGGCCGGAACGCCCGACCGCAGCCAGCCGGCCGCGCCGTCCACCGAGAGATCGGCGGAGAGATCGAAGGGCGGCAGCGGCGGGATGCCGGGGATCGTGGCGGCGATCGCCTTGTCCGTGAAGGCGAGGTCCAGCGCCGCGCCGTTCTGCCGCGCATGGGCTTCGAGATGCTGCGAGCTGGCGATCGGCGCGCCGGCTTCCTGCCCGTTGCGGGTCGAGAGAACCGGCGCTTCCATCACCAGCGAAAAGCGCTCCAACCCTTCCGTCCAGAGCGTGCTGGAGGCCTGGGCCAGCGTCCAGTTCAGATGGAGCGGGGGAAGGTCGGGCGTGTCCACCAGCGCGGGGCCGTCGAGTTCGGCGACGATATGGCTGGGGTCGTAGACTTGGGCGGCCGTGCGCAGCGCGCCCGTGGCGAGGCGCACGCCGTTCTGCGGGGCGTCCACCGAGACCTTGTCGCAGGAAAGGCCGAGCCGGAACGGAAAGCCGAAGACCTGCCGGTTTTCGCATAGGACGACCGCGCCGCGCCCGGCCGCCGCATCGAGCGCCGAGACGATGCGCCGATCGAGTTCGCCCGCCAGCCAGTACCAGCCGCCCGCGCCGATGGCGGCGAGAAGGATGACGAGCGCCAGAAGCCAGCCGAACACGCGGCCGGCGGCCGAGCGTCGTGGAGCCTGCGCCGGGATGCTTGACCTTGCCATCGTCTCGTCCTTTTTCTCGCCGCAAGCGCCCTGGCCGGATTCGCGGCCGGCCGGCGCTCCGTTTCACAACCCGATTCGGTTCGGGGATGAGGCTGCATCAGTCAAACCGGGCAGGCTTGTGGCGTGCCCGCGAAGGGAATGGCAAGCGCTATGGGCGATTTGTGGGTGTTTGGCTATGGCTCGCTGATGTGGCGGCCGGGCTTTGCCTTCGAGGAAAGGGTGAAAGCCCGGCTCGGCGGCTTTCATCGCTCGCTCTGCATCTATTCCCATGTCCATCGCGGCACGCCGGAGCGGCCCGGCCTCGTCTTCGGCCTCGACCGGGGCGGCTCATGCATCGGCATGGGGTTCCGCGTAGCGGAAGACAGGCGGGAAGAAACGATCGCCTATCTGCGCGAGCGCGAACTGCCGACCAGCGTCTACAAGGAAACCACCCTGCCGATCCGCCTCGAAGACGGCCGGCCCGTGCGCGCGCTCGCCTACATCGTGGATCGCGGCCACACGCAATATGCCGGGCGGCTGGACGTGGAGACGGCGGCGCGGCTGGTGGCGGGCGGGCACGGCCAGTCCGGCCCCAATGTCGATTATGTCCGCTCGGCCCATGAGGAAATCCGCCGGCTCGGCCTCACCGACCGCTGGCTGGGCGAGGTGGTCGCGCGGCTTTGACGGACCAGCTCAGACCGTCTGCGCCAGATGCGCGGCCAGAAGCGGGCTCACTGGCAAGGCCGGCTGTTCGGCGATGGCCCGGCGCATCAGCGCGTCGGACGAGGCTTCGATGCGCCCTCCGAGGGTCTTCAGCAACGCGTCTCGCTTCAGCCCCGGGCCGATCGGCTCCAGAAACTCGGCGCGGATCGTGCCGGGCTGACGGCGCACCGCCTGCCTTGGCCAGAACAGGCCGGAATTGAGGCCGACCGGCACGATGCTGAGGCCCAGCGCATCGTAGAGGAAGTGGATGCCGGGGCGATAGTTCGGCGCGGTGCCCGGCGCGGCGCGTGTGCCTTCGGGAAAGATGATGATCTGCCGCCCGTCCGCGATGGCTTTGCGCGCCTCGGCCAGAAGGCTCGGCAGCACCGCGCCGCGCCGCTTGCGATCCACGGGGATCATGCCCATGCGCTTGGCATACCAGCCGAAGACGGGGATCTTCATCAGTTCCTTCTTGAGAATGAAGGTCGGCTTCTCGAACTGAGGGACGAGCGCGATCACCTCCCAGAAGGACTGGTGCTTGGACGCGACGATCACCGGGCCGGCCGGAACATGCTCCTGACCCGTGATCACCGAGCGCGTGCCGGCCGTGAGGCGCAGAAGCCAGAGACTGGAGCGCGCCCAGAACTTCACCAGCCGCCAGCAGACCCGCTCGGGCACGATGAAGAAGATCGGCAGATACAGGAGAATCTGCCCCGCCAGATTGGCGTAGAACAGGATCTGAAACAGGATGGATCGAATAAGCGTCATGAACGGGATCGCAAAAGGCCGGCCGGGCTGCGCGCGAGGGCTCGCGCGCCGCTGTCATACGAGGCTTTGAGGATTATTTGAAGGACGCCTGAGAGCCGACATGCCCGGCCACGCGCCGCTCGCCATCGGCCGTCACCACATGGTGCCAGGCGACGCGCGCCTTCACCGCCAGAACCTTGGCATATTCGGTCGCGAGAAGCCGGAGACCCAGCCGCGTCGGCCAGCCATCGGCTCGCCAGAGCTTGTCGGGCGAGACGGGATAGGGAACCACTTCGGGAGCGTCCGGGACATCGGCCATTTCCAGGAGCGAACGCGGAATATGGTAGTCGCTGGTCACGAGCAGCAGGCGGCGGAAACCGTGCCGATGGGCCCAGCGGGTCGCCATTTCGGCATTGCCGATCGTGTTCAGCGCCTCGTAGTCGAGATCGACGCAGCATTCGAACAAGGCGCTGTCGGTGCCCGTGGTGCGCGCCAGAGCCTTGGCGCTGGTGCCGCGATTGACGCCGCTGACGAGAAGCCGCTGCCCCTCCCCGCTGCGCAGAAGCTCGATGCCCTGTTGCAGCCGCTGCTCGCCGCCCGTCAGCACCACGATCCCGTCCGCCTGCGCGGCCTCGGGGGGTGTCGTCAGAAGCGCCACGTCCCGCGCGAAGCGCACGAAACCGCCCGCGAGATAGGAGGCGGCGGCAAAGCCCAGAAGGAACACGGCCACGAAGAGACGCCGCCCGGTATGCCGCGTTCGACGCCGGCTTTCCGTGCTCCCGATCTCGCGCCTCAAACCCTCCGTGCCCGTCATGCCCATATAACGCCGGCTCTCGATTGTTCGTTCACGCTTCCACCGGCGAGAGCATGTCGATGGCGGCCAATTGCCGGATCACGGTCACGCGAGATGTGACCGCCGTCAACACCCCGATCAGCACGATCAGCAGGAGAACGCCGCCATAGCCGGTCCAGCCGATGGAAAAGGAGCCGAACAGGGCGCTGATCTGGTCGGCCTCGGGCGTTGCCTGATTGGCCGCCGTCCAGCGCCCGAAGAGGTAGAAGGCGCAGAGCGCGACCGCGCCGCCGGCCAAAGCGCCGATGAGGCCGAGCTTCAGGAAATGACGCTGGAACTCGGCTGCGATGAAGGAACCCCGCGCGCCGACGAAATGCAGCACCTCGATGATGTGCCGGTTGCCCGTCATGGCGCCGCGCGTGGCGAAGACGACGGTCAGCACCGTCGCCACCAGCACCAGCGCCAGAATGGCGATGCCGGTCCAGACGGTGGCATGGGCCATGGACACGAGGCGTGACACCCAGGCGCGGTGATCGTCGAGGCTGGCCTGGGGCACGGCGTCGCGGATCGCCTTGCCGAGCGCCGCGAAATCGGGCGGGTCGTCCTCGTTGATGGCGATGATGACGAGACGGGGCACGGGCAGATCGTCGAGCTTCAGCCCTTCGCCGAGCCAAGGCTCCAGAAGCCGGCTGGTGGCCGCGTCGTCCATCGCCTCGGCCGACAGGATGCCATGGGTCGAGAGCGCCACCATCTGCACGCGGCTGAGCGCGGCGCCCATGTCCAGCCCCTCGTCGGGTCGGATCTGCACCGTGACCTCGCGCGCGATCTGAGATTGCCATTGCGCGGCCGTGTCGGACACCAGCGTCACCGCCCCGACCGTGAGGCTTGCCAGAAAGGTCATGATGGCGATGACGGTCAGAAGCGCGCGGCCCGCGACATTGCCGGGCGGCACGATGGGCGCGGCGCGTGCGCCGGCCGAGCGCGCGAGGGCCGGCAAGCGGGAGAGAACGCGATCAATCATAGATGTCGAGCCGCCCGTCCCCCAGCACCAGCCGCCGGGCTTCCACCTGCTCCATCAGCGCCAGATCGTGCGTGGCGATGACGACTGCGGTGCCGGTGCGGTTGAGTTCCATGAAGAGCCGCAAAAGACGGCGCGCCAAAGGCGGATCGACATTGCCGGTCGGCTCGTCGGCCAGAAGAATATCGGGCTGGTCGATCAGGGCGCGCGCGATCGCCGCGCGCTGCTTCTCGCCGCCCGAGAGAACGAGCGGGGGCGCGTCGAGCCGGTCGCCGAGGCCGACCCAGCGGATCAGGTCTATCACGTCCTGCCGGTAGCTCGCCTCGTCCTTGCCGCGCACGCGCAGCGGCAGCGCGACATTCTCGTAGGTCGTCATATGGTCAAGCAGGCGGAAGTCCTGAAACACGACGCCGATGCGCCGGCGGATGGCCGGAAGGTCGGTGCGCTTCAATGTCGCGGCATCGCGGCCGAGCACGGTGATCGTGCCGCGCGTCGGCCTCAGAGCCAGAAAAAGCATCCGCAGAAGGCTGGTTTTGCCCGCGCCCGAAGGCCCGGTCAGAAACTGGAACGAGCGCGCGCGGATCTCGAAGGTGAGATCGCGCAGCACCTCCGGCCCCATGTCGTAACGCAGGCCCACATTCTCGAACCGGATCAAGCCGTTCCGCCCTTTCGCATTCCCGACCCGCCCCGGCAGGGTCGCGGCCTTGTCTCACGCCCTGTCGGTTTGGCGCAACTTTCCGGCGCCATTCGGGCCGGCGAGGTCAGCCTCGGCGCAAGGTCTTTATGTCTTATTAACCATGCGAGCTTACCGATCGCTGACCAATCGGCGCCTTCGCCGGCCTTTATCGTACCAGCTTCAGGAGCGGCCCTTGCGCTCTCGTCACGCCTCCTCCGCCGCGCGCGCCTACGACCAGACGCCTTGGCGCGAAAGCCGAAGCATCGTCATCGATCTCCAGGCCAGACGCATTTCCCCGGCCGCCCCGCCGGCCGAACCGGAGCCGGCTCCAGCCGAGCCCTATCGCTGGGACGATTTCGAAACGGCCAACAGCAACGCCGCGCCCCCGCCCCGCTCGCGCGATCTCGGCTCGCGCCGCAGCGTCGCGAAGGACATGAGCGTCGAGACACGGCTGATGATCTGTCTTTTCGCCTTCCTCTTCCTCTTTGCCGCACCCGCGCCTATGTCGCCGCAGGCAAAGCCGCCGGTGAAACAGTCCGTGCTGGCAGGAAGGGTACATCCATGATCCGCGTGCGTGGCAAGACGATCGAAACGCTCTTCTCCGAAGAGGACATCGCCCGCGAAATCGAGCGCATGGCCGCCGAGATCGCGGCTCACAAGCCCGAGAACCTGCTCGTCGTAGCCGTGCTCAAGGGCTCGTTCATCTTCGCGGCCGATCTCATCCGCGCGCTGCACCGCCATCATGTGGCGCCAGAGATGGAGTTCATCCAGCTCTCCTCCTACGGCACGGGGACGGTCGGCGGGGACGTGCGCATCGTGCGCGATCTCGACGGGCAGATTGCCGGCCGCAAGGTGCTGATCGTGGACGATATTCTGGAATCGGGCCGCACGCTGAAATTCGCGCGCGACCTCATGCTCTCGCGCGGGGCGACGGGGGCGGAAATCGCCGTGCTTCTCGACAAGCGTATGCGCCGCGTGATCGAGCTGGAAGCCGATTATGTCGGCTTCGACTGCCCCGATCATTTCGTCGTCGGCTACGGGATGGACGTCGCCCACACGTTCCGCGAGTTGCCCTTCGTCGGCCGCGTCGTGAGCTGAGAGTTCAATAGGACGACCTGATTGCGCCCCCGCGCCTTGGCTTCATAGAGGGCGAGGTCGCAGCGGCGCACGAGCGACTGAAGCGTGTCTCCAACCGGCAGCGCTTCCGCGACGCCGATGCTGGCGGTGCAGGTGAGGCCCGGCACGCCGAAAAACCGGGTGCCCATCACAGCCAGCCGAACCGCTTCGGCGATCTGAGTCGCGCCGGCGGCATCACAGGGCATGAAGGCCGCGAACTCCTCCCCGCCAATGCGTCCGGGCCGGGTCGAGAAGCCGTGCGCCGTCAGAGTGGCCGCGACCACGGCGCTGACCTTGCACAAGACCTCGTCGCCGGCCTGATGGCCGTAGGTGTCGTTGACCGACTTGAAATAATCGAGATCGAAGCACAGAAGCGAGAGCGGAGACCGCCCCAGCTCGCAGGCCGCCAGGCCCTCACCCAGCGCCTCGAAAAACGCGCGGCGATTGAGAAGCCCAGTCAACGGATCGCTTTGCGCTTGGCGCAGCAAGGCGCGGTCCGCCTCTTCCTTCAGGAAAAGCAGGAAGCCCACCCCTCCGCCCACGCAATAGATATAGGCGGCCACAAGTCCGCTCGTTTGAGGAACGGACGGATCGTTCAGAGACACGCCGTCGAAAAAGCCGGAATAGGATCGGACGGCCGACGCCACGCAGTTCAGCAGGAAAACCCCGAACATCATCCAGACCAGCCGCGTGCGATGCGCAGGTAGAACAATCGCAAGGCTCGTGTAGAGGCACATCAGGCTGACGAACCCGCTGGCGATCCCGATCAGATAGGGCTGGCTCCAAGTCCCGAGATGGACGAAGCCGATGCCGATAAGGGCGATACAGACGGGTATCACGCTTTGGAGCCGGCCGAGCCCCCGCAAGCGCGCGATCGTGGCGCCTTCCAAGCTATAACCCAGGAACACCATACTCGTCGGCAGGATTAAGGACAGGGCTGGAGGTAGAAGACCAACCAGCCCCAGGAGCAGGCAGGCGGAACCGTGCAGAAGGCGACCCAGAACAAAGCCACGAATGGCCTCCGCATAGTGAGCGTCGGCGCGATAGGCCGTCAGCAGGAGGCATACCACCATGTCCACCAGGAACATGAGCTTGAAGAGAGTGGGGACGTCCAAGACGAGAGCTGGACTCACGGAGGCACCTAAGCTTGGTCGAGACGCGGTTCGAGCCTCATGCTCTCGCTGATTTCCGTTAGGATATGCTGAAAGCGCCAGACAATATCAGGTATTTCGGATGCACATCTTTCAGATACATAAGCTTTCTACTGTCGCATGATCTTCCGCCATCCGTATCATCTCGCCGGATGTCGATCTCACGCCGATTGAAGTTTTTACCCTTCTCTAACCACGCTTCGTAAGGCTTCGCACAAGGATGATGCCGGATAATCCGATCTAGGGGCCGGTCTTGCCCAAAGCCGGGCGGCCCCGGCCGATGTGTGGGAGTTTGACGGATCATGGCACGAATCCTCATCGCGGAAGACGAAGCAGGCGTCCGACTCCTCGTGGCCCGTGCTCTGCGCATGGAAGGACATGAGATCGTCATGGCCGAGGATGGCGAAATGGCCATCGATATCCTCGCCGAGGAAAACGGGCGTTTCGATCTCATCCTGTCGGACATCCGCATGCCGGGCATGACCGGCATCGAGCTGGCCTATGCCGCGCGCTCGGCCTTCCCCGACCTGCCGATCCTGCTGATGACCGGCTATGCCGAGCAGCGCGAAGCGGCCGAGGATCTCTGCCAGATCATTCTCGGCGTCGTGGACAAGCCCTTCACGCTGGCCGAAATCCGGATGCGCGTGGCCGTCGCCCTGCGCGATCCCAGCGCCGACGAAGACATGTTTCTGATGCGCCGCTACGGCTGAGCGGCGTCAGGGTCAGGGTCAGGGAAATGCGAAAGGGCCGCGAGGCCCTTTTTTCATGCGTGATCACCGACGCCGCGCCACGAAGAACAGGCGGGGAAAGGCCAGAAGCCGCTGTCCGTCGGCTCTCGCCTCGTAGCGCCGCTCCATCTCTTCGGTATAGCGCTGGAGAAACCGTGCTCGCGCGTCTTCATCGAGCGGATCGATAAAGGGCTTCAGCCCCGTCGAGCGGAACCAGTTGGTGATCGCGGCCGCGCTCTCCATCGGATGCTCGTAGATCGTGGTCCAGACATCGACCTCGCTCGCCTGCGGAACCAGCCAGTCGTAATAGCTGCCGCGCGCGGCGACATCCTCCCGCGCCTCCGACATGCCCGAAAGAAACCCGGCGAAGTCCGGCTCGGCCGCGATGTCGCGCATGGCGATCTGCGCGGGCTCGGCGAGATTGTCCGGGATTTGCGCGGCGAGAAGCCCGCCCGGCGCGACATGGGCAAAGAGTCTGGGGATCAGCCTGTCATGCCCCAGCACCCATTGCAGCGAGGCATTGGCATAGAGAAGATCGAAGGGCGCGGCCGGCTCGAAGGCGCCGATATCGGCCCGCTCGAAGCGACAGGTCGGCAAGCGCCGGCGCGCCGTGTCCAGCATGGCCTCCGACGTATCGAAGCCGGTGATCTCGGCGTCGGGAAAGCGTTGGAACAGGAGTTCGGTCGAGTTGCCGGGGCCGCAGCCCAGATCGGCGATGCGAAGGCCCCGCCCGCCCTCGGGCGCATCCAGCCGGCAGCGGGCCAGTAGGTCGCGCGCGGGCCGCGTGCGCTCGTCCTCGAAACGGCTGTAGAGTGAGGGGTTCCATTCCGCCATGACGGGCCTCCTTGCCTGACGCAGCGTCTCATAGACCTGCATCGTACCCGTGGCGAGAGGTCGTCAGCCCCCCATGAAGCGCCGCGAGCTGGGGCGAAAACGCCGCGCGGAGGATGGTCGACGGATTTTCGTTCGATAACGAGGGGCGAAGCGCGGCCGATGCCGGCGGCAGAAACCAGCATTCGCGACGAGGCGAGCGGCGAGACGCTCCGGCCAAGCGACCTCGCGAGATTTGGCTCCAGCTCGAAGACGCAGGAAACGCATGGGCCGACTCATTCGGCTCGGTGTATGTCTCGGCAGAGCGGCACCCGCCAGCGCAACGCCCCTCAAGGCGTGCGCAGGAGCCGTTCCAGATAATCCTTCTCTTCCTGCGGCGAGAGCTGGCGGCCCAGACGGTCGCGAATCTGGTCAAGTATCTGGCGGGCGCGCTGGATGTCGATCTCGTCGGGCACGCCGACATCGCTGCCGAAATCCGGCCCCTGCGTCTGGCGCTCGCGTCCGAGCGGGTCGAGCCCCGAGCGCTGGCGGCCCGGCCCCGTGCCCTGGCCCAACTGCCCCTGCCCCGGCTGCTGACCTTGGCCCGGCTGCTGACCCTGACCTTGGCCCTGTCCCATGGCCTGCTGCATCTGGCGCATGGCGTCCTGCGCGCCGCGCCGCAGCGCGGCCATGGCATCGCCTTGCTGGCCGACCGCTTCCTCGCCATTGCCTTGCCCGATCGCGCCTTCGGCCTTGCCCATGGATTGCCCGGCCTTGCCGAAATCCTCGCTCGGCTGCATCCCCTGGCCCTTCATCGCGTCCTGAAGCGCCTGAAGGTCCTTCTGCAACTGGCCCTGTTCGCGCTGAAGGCGCTCGCGCATGGCTTGAAGCTGCTCCTGCGTCGGCGCTTGGCCGCCGTCACCACTGGGGCGCTGCCCCTGCTGCCCCTGTTGTCCTTCCTGGCCCGGCTGGTTCTCGCCCATGCCGCGCTCGGCCTCCATCTGGCGGCGCATCTCCTGACGGCCCATTTCGAAGGTCTGGTCCATCAGGCGCTGCTGGCGCTGGAGCATCTCGCCGAGCTGGTTCATCTGCTGCTGCATCGGGTTCTGCGCCTGCTGGCCCTGCTGGCCGGGGCGCATGGCCTGCAAGCTCTGCATCATCTGATTCAGCTCCGAGAGAAGCTGCTGCGCGGCATCGCGCGAACCGGAGCGCGCCAGATTCTCGATCCGGTCCAGCATCCGGTCGAGATCCTGCGGGCGGATTTCCTGCATTTCGCCCATCTGGCTCTGGCTCTGCGGCGGCATGTTGCGCATCGCCTCCGCCATGGCCTGGAGATATTGCTGCATGGCCTGACGCAGTTCCTGCGTGAGCTTGGCGATCTCCTCCTCGCTCGCATTGTTGCGCAGCGCCTCGGCGAGATTCTCCTGCGCGTCGCGCAGCTGGCGCTCGGCAACGGACAGACCGCCTTCCTCGATTCCCAGCGCGATGGACCAGAGGAAATCCACGACCGACAGGAGCGCCTGATCGTCCCTGGCCTGAGCCAGACGCTCGCGCGCGGCGCGCAGTGCCAGATAATCCGTCGCCTTGGGAATGAATTCGTCGCCGCGCAGCGTCACCGCGTCGAGCATATCGACCACGCGCCTTGCGGCGTTGGCATCGAGCGCCAGAATGCGGCGCTGCTCGATCACCGCGCGGGCCAACGGATCGTTGAAGCGTCGCTCGGGGATCGTCACCTCCACCGGCTGCGACTCGCCGATCTGCCCCGCATCGTCGCGCACCTGAAGCGTCATCGCCATCTTGGCCCCGGCATAGGGGCTTTCGGAGAGATCGATCGCCGTGCGCCCCTTGGCCTCACCCTTGGTGCGACGGGGCATGGCGAGCGTGATGTCGGGCACGGGCACCAACGGCCGCGCGCCGGGAGCGACGGGCTCGCGCAGCTGCAGAAGCGCCTTGCCGCCGCTCGCGCCGTAATCGTCGGACACGGTGAAGGCGATGTCGAGATTGTTGCCGCGCCCGCGCTTGGGCTCGCCGTCGAAGCGCACCGTCGGCGGGTTGTCCGGCAACACTGCGAAGCGCCAGTCCCGCAGCGTGCGCAAGGTCGTCTCCACGCGCACCGAACCATTGGCATCCAGCGGCAGCTCGTATTGCGCGGCGCCCGAAGTCGTGGCCGCCTCGGTTTGGCCGGCCGCCGCCTCGGGCGTGACCGGGGCCAGCGCCACGGCCTCGCCGCCCTCCGGCGTGAAGACGACCTTCGTGCCCTCCCCGTCCGACAGGCGCAGCGACAGGATCGTGCCTTCCGGCACATCGACCGCGCTGCCCGCGCTGTCGCCCGAGAGAAAGATCGGGGCGCGCCCGGTATAGCCGGGCGGCGTTGCCCAGGCATCGACACGGGCCGCGGCCAGAAGCGGCACCTCGCCGCCTTCCAAAGCGTCGCTCACCCGCCCGCCGCCAGGGCCGAAGGAATAGGCGAAGGCCGTGACGAGAAGCGCGGCCAGCAGCGCGCGCAGGCCCAGCGGGTCGAGGAGATAGGTCCGCGTGCGCGGGTGGCCGCCGCGAAGCTGCGACAGGCGCGCGGCCATGCGGCGCTGGTGCTCGCGCCAAAGGGCCAGAGCGAACGGATCGTCGCCGGCTGCCCGGTCGGCCTGCACCTGCAAGGGCTGGTGGAGAAGCTGGCTCTCGGCCTCGATGCGCCGGATCACCTCGGCCCGGCTCGGCCAGCGCAGCGTGCGCGCGCGCCAGAGGATGGCGCCCAGTCCTGCGACAAAGGCGACGAGCAGCGCGATCCGCAGCCAGAAGGGTGCGGCGGCAAACAGGCCGAACCAGGAGAGCGTCAGATAGCCCGCGACCAGCGCGGCGAGCCCCATCAGTACCGGCCATGCGCGCTCCAGAAGCAGCGAGGCGACGGCGCTGGCGCGCGCCCGGAACGGGCCACGGGCGGCGGTCGGGGAAGGAGAAACAGGCTCAACCATCGCGCCGCTTTCAGGCAAAGGGGGCCGCCGGCACAGGGCCGATGACCGAAGAAGGCAAGAACTGGCGGGCGGGCCCCGGTCCCGTCTCCCACGCGAAACCCATAGGCTTCGGGCAACGCCGGAACGGAATGCGGATCGCCCGGCCCATCAGCCGCTCGTCCGAGATAACCTAACAGTTTCTATGGCGAAGACGAGGCCGTCCGAAGGCGTGAACGGGCAAGCGGCCCGGCGCGGCCACGCGCCGCAACCAATGCAAGCGCCTTCGGCACAGGGCGGCGGGGCAGTACGCGCAAGCGCCGCCCGGCCCACCGCGATCCGTCAGAGCCAGTCCGGCACGCGGTCGAGCGCGATGATCTCGTCCACGCTCATGCGCGGCCGGATCACGGCATAGCGGTCGTCCTTCACCAGCACTTCGGGCACGAGCGCGCGGGTGTTGTAGGTGCCGGACTGGACCGCGCCGTAAGCGCCGGCCGAGGCGATGGCGACGAGATCGCCTGGCTTCAAGGCGGGCAGCGAGCGCTCCTTGGCCATGAAGTCGCCGCTCTCGCAGACCGGGCCGACGACATCGACCGTCACATAGTCGGACTGGCCGTCCGGCTGCACGACCGGGCGGATCTCGTGCCAGGCCTCATAGAGCGTCGGGCGGATCAGATCGTTCATCGCGGCGTCCACGATGACGAAGGTTCGGCCCGCCTCTTCCTTCACGTAGACGACCTCGGAAACGAGAATCCCGGCATTGGCCGCGATCAACCGCCCCGGCTCGAAGATGACCTTGGCCCCCAGCGCGCGCACATGCTTCTTCACCGTCTCGGCATAGGCCGGCGGGCCGGGAGGGGGCTCGTTGGACGCGCGATAGGGCACGCCGAGGCCGCCGCCGAGATCGATATGGGTGATGGAATGGCCCTTGGCGCGCAGGCGGCCGACGAGTTCGGCGAGCTTGGCGAAGGCGAGATCGAAGGGCTCCAGCTCCGTGATCTGAGAGCCGATATGCATGTCGATGCCCGAAACGGCGATGCCCGGCAGCGAGGCGGCGAGATCATAGACCGCTTCCGCCCGCTCGAAGGCGATGCCGAACTTGTCGGACTTTTTGCCCGTCGAGATTTTGGCGTGGGTGCGCGCGTCCACATCCGGGTTGATGCGGAAGGAGACATGGGCGGTGCGTCCGAGCGCCACGGCCCGCTCGGAAATGGCGCGAAGCTCGGGTTCGGATTCGATGTTGAAGCAGAAGATGCCGGCGTTCAGCCCGGCGTCGATTTCCTCGGCCGTCTTGCCGACGCCCGAAAACATGATCTTCTCAGGGGGAATGCCCGCCAGGAGCGCGCGCTTCAACTCGCCGCCCGAGACGACATCCGCACCCGCGCCGAGCCGGGCCAGCGTCTTCAACACGGCCTGGTTCGAATTGGCCTTCATCGCGTAGCAGACGGTCGCGTCGATATCGGCGAAGGCTTCCGCAAACACGCGATAATGACGCTCCAGCGTGGCGGTGGAATAGCAGTAGAAGGGCGTGCCGACCTCGGCCGCGATCTGCCTGACATCGACAGCCTCGCCATGGAGGATGCCGTCACGATATTCGAAATGGTTCATGGAAATGGCCGGGCGCGAAGAAACGAAAAGGGGCTAGTTCAGGAGGCCGTCGAGAAAGAAGGGTTTCTTGTCCGCGCCGGGATTGCGGGTCACTTCGGTCGGCACGACCGAGAGCGTGGAGGCAAGTGGCGTCGCCTTGGGCAGGCGGGCGGTGCCATCGGGCGCAGCCACCACGGCGCGCGAGACCTGACCGTCCGCGCGCTTGGCGACAGGCACGGATTTCACGCCGCAGCCGGCCAAAGTCCCGGCCAATGTGAGCCCGAGCGCCAGAGTGATGCAGCGTCTGTTCATGCCGTCCGTCCGTTCTGCCGGAGATGGAGGCCGGAACGCGCCGGCCGCCCTTGATGCATAGACTGTCCCCGCCGGGAAATCACCCCTCGGCGGAGAGGCGCTCGCGCCAATGGCGCACCTGCGCGCGCACGTTGTCCGGCGCGGTGCCGCCGAAGCTCGTGCGGCTGGCGACGGAGGCGTCCACCGAGAGAACCGAATAGATCGCATCGGTGATGCGCCCGTCGAGCTGCCGCAGATCCTCCAGCGGCAAAGCTTCGAGCGCCACACGCCGTTCCTCGGCCATGGCGACGGCGCGGCCCGTCACGTGATGGGCCTCGCGGAAGGGCAAGCCGAGCTCGCGCACCAGCCAGTCGGCGAGATCGGTCGCGGTCGAGAAGCCGGCCCCGGCGGCGGCGCGCATCTTCTCGGCGTTCACCTGGAGATCGCTGACCATGCCGGTGACGGCGGCGAGCGCGAGGGCCAGATTGTCGATCGCGTCGAAGACCTGTTCCTTATCTTCCTGCATGTCCTTGGAATAGGAGAGCGGCAGGCCCTTCATGATGGTGAGCAGCGCCACGAGCGAGCCGTTGATGCGGCCCGTCTTGGCGCGCACCAGCTCGGCCGCGTCCGGGTTCTTCTTCTGCGGCATGATGGAGGAGCCGGTCGAGAAGGCGTCGGACAGGCGCACGAAGTCGAACTGCGGCGTCGACCAGATCACGATCTCTTCGGCCAGACGCGACAGGTGCGTCGCCGCGATCGAGGCGGCGGCCAGGAACTCCAGCGCGAAATCGCGGTCGGAGACCGAATCCAGCGAATTGCGCGTCGGCTCGCGGAAGCCCAGCGCCTCGGCCGTCCGATGACGGTCGATCGGGAAACCGGTGCCGGCGAGCGCTGCGGCGCCCAGCGGCGATTCGTCCATGCGCCGGATCGCGTCCCGCACTCGGCCCCGGTCGCGCGCGGCCATCTCGACATAGGCGAGGCAATGATGGCCGAAGGTCACGGGCTGCGCAGCCTGAAGATGGGTGAAGCCCGGCATCACGGTTGCGGCATGTTCCTCGGCCCGGTCCACCAGCGCCTCGATCAGGAGGCGCAGCGCGCGGTCGAGATCGCCGGCCGCGTTCTTCACGAACAGCCGGAAATCGACGGCGACCTGATCGTTGCGCGAGCGCGCGGTGTGCAGGCGCCCGGCGGCGGGGCCGATCAGCGCGGAGAGACGCGCCTCGACATTCATGTGAATGTCCTCGTGCGCGACGGAGAACTCAAAGCGGCCCTCGTCGATCTCGTCGCGGATATGTTCGAGGCCGCGCCTGATTTCCGCCGCGTCTTCTTGAGAAATGATGCCTTGGGCGGCGAGCATGGCCGAATGGGCAATCGACCCGGCGATGTCTTCGCGGTAAAGCCGCTTGTCGAAGGAAATGGAGGCGTTGATCGCTTCCATGATCGCGCTGGGGCCCGAAGCGAAGCGTCCGCCCCACATTTCGTTGCTTGTCTTGCCGCTCACGAAAAGGCCCTTCTGCCGATGTCGGACCTCCCATCCCAGCCGCCCCAGACGCCGAAGCGTGGAACGAAAGGGATCGTCGGCCTTGCTCTTCTGGCCGGCGTTCTTGCCGGTGCGCTCGGCGTATACGTGATGGAAACGCGCTCTGGCAACGCAAGCGTGGCGGGCACCTGCCCGCTCAAGGACGGTTTGCGCCAATCGCTGGACAAGGCGGCGCATGGCGAGGTCGCGGCGGTGGCGCTGCTCGACCAGCCTATCGACGTTTCCCATCTCGCCTTCAAGGACGCGAACGGCCAAGCCACGAGTCTTGGCGCGATGAAGGGCCAGTCGCTGCTCGTCAATCTCTGGGCGACCTGGTGCGCGCCCTGCCGGGCCGAGATGCCGGCGCTGGACGAGCTGGAGAAGACGGCGGGCGACGAAAGCTTCGCCGTGGTGCCGATCAATATCGACATGGGCGACGTCGCCAAGCCCAAGGGCTTCTACGAAGAAACCAAGCTCACCGCCCTGCCCTTCTTCCGCGACGAGACGATGGGCGTCTTCAACGAGTTGAAGAAGGCGAGCGTGGCAGTGGGCCTGCCGGTGACGCTGCTGGTCGATGCCGAAGGCTGCGCGCAGGCCGCGATCAACGGCCCGGCGCATTGGTCGAGCCCGGACGCGCTGGCGCTGGTGGATGTGTTGAAGGGCGCGGGAAGCGGGAGCTAGAGCATTTCCAGCGAAAGCCGGATCGGCTTTCGCGCCCGGACAATGCGAGAAGAAAGTGCCAGAGCACATCAGGCGTACCTATGTTCGAGGGAAGTGCTCTAGCGGGGCGAAGCTCCGACATGCAGGACTGTCCGCGCGGCTGGAGTTCGAGGGTATTTCTTGTCCGTGCGTCTCGAAAACCGCCTTTTGCCCTTCCATCGGCAGTCGGGATATTGTCGCGACAACGACGCGGCTGTTAGCGCTCAGCGAGTTCCGTCAGGAGAACATCGCCATGCCGATGACCCGTCTCGAATTCGAAAAGTCCTTCTTCAACCCGGAGAACAAGATCGTTCGTCGCGCCTTCATTCTGGAAGCCCTGGCGAAGGGCCCCAAGTGGCGCGAATGGGCCAAGGCGGGGAGAACGCAGACCGTGCCCGCGATCTATTACGATCTCGTTTTCGCGGCCTGCTACGGCTTCTTCCGCAACAGCCCGACCCGCAATCGTATTGCGCAGATGCGGGATTTTCTGTGGTGTCGTAGCGCGACGGATTGCGGCTTTCTCGTCAATCCGTTTCATCAGGCGAGCGATGCCCGCAAACAGGTTGGACAGACGGCAGTATCCGTTACCCAGGATTTCGCAAAGGCGGAAGCGGCCGCGCAGATCCCCGGCAGCGTCGAGAAAGTGAAGATCCCGGATTCGGCCGCCACGAACATCTACGCATCGATCTACAGCGAAATGTGGCTTCCCAACGGATCCATGAAAGCCTTCATTGCCAGCGCCGATCAGGGTGCGGCGATCGCCAATATCGGACCGAATGTCGCGACCATCGCCTCCGACGAGGGGATGTCGCTCTGGCTGACGTCGCTGGCCAAGCGTTTCGCGGGGACGACATCGGGAGCCGCCCGCTATGGTGAGACCTTCAACACGGACTATCTCGGACTCACCGGCCCCGACGCGGCAGGCACGGTCGGCAGGATTGGCACACGGCGCGTCGCCATCGGAGCGCATCGCTGAGTCGTATTTCGGGGTTGTGCGGAGTTTCCCTCATCGTCACCTTGGATGAAGAATCGGGAAGGTTGAGGCGGCCTTAGAGCCGGAGCGCAGGAGTGACTGGCGGCAAGAGTGGACCGGACCTGCGGAGCGAAGCGCGCGTGGTTTCGCTCCGCGCTTTCAACCTCGCTCTTGTCGATCCATAGGCGCTAGCGTGTGGGCACCGGCGTCTCGCCGCGATAGTCGTAGAAGCCTCGCTTGGTCTTACGGCCGAGCCAGCCGGCCTCGACATATTTCACCAGAAGCGGGCAAGGGCGATATTTGGAATCGGCCAGTCCGTCATGCAGCACCTGCATGATCGACAGGCAGGTATCCAGGCCGATGAAGTCGGCGAGCTGGAACGGGCCCATCGGATGGTTGGCGCCGAGCCGCATGGAGGCGTCGATCGATTCCACCGAGCCGATGCCCTCGTGCAGCGTGTAGATCGCCTCGTTGATCATCGGGATCAGGATGCGATTGACGATGAAGCCGGGAAAATCCTCCGACACGATGATCGTCTTGTCGAGCTTCTGCACGACGGCCTTGGACGCCTCGAACACCGCATCATCGGTGGCGATGCCGCGCACGAGTTCCACCAGCTTCATCACCGGCACGGGATTCATGAAATGAATGCCGAGGAAGCGCTCGGGCCGGTCGGTGCCGGCGGCCAGCCGCGTGATCGAGATGGAAGAGGTGTTGGAGGCCAGAATCGCGTCCGGCCGCAGGACGGGGCAGACCTGCGCGAAGATGCGCCGCTTGATCTCCTCCTTCTCGGTCGCCGCCTCGATCACGAGATCGCAGGGGGCGAGATCGTTGACGCCATCGGCGGCCTTCAGCCGGGCCAGCGCTTCGTCGCGCTCGGTGGCGGCGATCTTCTCGCCCGCCACCTGCCGATCCAGCCCCGCCTGCACCTTGGCGACGCCCTGGCGCGCCTGCTCGAAGCTGACATCGTAAAGCACGACGTCGAACCCGGCGAGCGCGCAGACCTGAGCGATCCCCGTTCCCATCTGACCCGCGCCGATGACGCCGACGGTGCGCACTTCGCTCATGGCAGCGACCTTTCGGTGAGAGAATCAGAGCTTGCCGGTCAGTTCCGGCACGAGCGTGAAAATATCGCCGACCAGCCCATAATCCGCGACCTGAAAGATCGGCGCGTCCTCATCCTTGTTGATGGCGACGATGACCTTGGAATCCTTCATGCCGGCGAGATGCTGGATCGCGCCCGAGATCCCGGCCGCGACATAAAGATCGGGCGCCACGACCTTGCCGGTCTGGCCGACCTGCCAGTCGTTCGGGGCATAGCCGGCGTCCACCGCCGCGCGGCTGGCGCCCACGGCCGCGCCGAGCTTGTCGGCCAGCGGCAGCATGACCTCCTCGAACTTCTCCTTGGAGCCCAGCGCGCGGCCGCCCGACACCACGATCTTGGCGCCCGACAACTCGGGCCGCTCGGAATGGGCGACCTCCTGGCCGACGAAGCGCGACACGGCCGGATCGCTCGCCCCTGAAACGTTTTCGATAGCGGCCGAGCCCCCCTCGCCCGCCGCCGCGAAGGCGCTGGTGCGGATGGTCAGAAGCTTGATGGCGTCCTTGGAGCGTACCGTCTCCACCGCGTTGCCGGCATAGATCGGACGCTCGAACGTGTCCGCGCCATGCACCGCGATCACATCCGACACCTGCATCACGTCGAGAAGCGCGGCGGCGCGCGGCAGAACGTTCTTGGCGGAAGCCGTCGCCGGGGCGACAATCGCGCCGTAGGCGGGGGCCAGTTGCACGATCAGCGCGGCCAGCGGCTCGGCCAGCGCATGGCCATAGAGCGCGGCATCGGCCAGAAGCACCTTGGCGACGCCCGAGAGCTTGGCAGCGGCCTCGGCCACCGGCGCGCAGCCCTCGCCGGCTACGAGGAGATGGACGTCGGAGCCGAGTTGGCTTGCGGCCGTCAGCGCCTTGGCGGTCTCGCCCGAAAGATGCGCGTTGTCGTGTTCGGCGATCAGAAGCGTGGTCATGGAACGAACCTCGAAATCCAAGAGAAGCAGCGGCGGAAGCGGGTCGGATCAGACCAGACCGGCGCCCTTGAGAGCGGAAACCAGCTCGTCCACCGAGCCGAGCTTGACGCCGGCCTGACGCCCCTTGGGCTCGGCAGTCTTAAGGACTTCCAGCCGGGGCGTGGTGTCGACGCCGAAATCGGCGGCGCTCTTTTCCTCCAGCGGCTTCTTCTTGGCCTTCATGATATTGGGCAAGCTCGCATAGCGCGGCTCGTTGAGACGAAGATCGGTGGTGACGATGGCAGGCAAAGTCAGCCCGACGGTCTGCAAGCCGCCATCGACCTCGCGCGTCACGCTGGCCTGACCGTCCGCGATCTCGAGCTTGGAGGCGAAGGTGCCCTGCGCCCAGCCGAGCAGGCCGGCGAGCATCTGGCCCGTCTGGTTGCAGTCGTCGTCGATCGCCTGCTTGCCGAGGATCACGAGATCGGGCTGTTCCGCCTCGACCACGCCTTTCAGAATCTTGGCCACCGCCAGCGGCTCGACCGTGCCTTCGACCTTCACGAGGATGCCCCGATCGGCGCCCATGGCGAGCGCGGTGCGGATCGTGTCGGCCGCCTGCGCGGGGCCGATCGAGACGGCGACGATCTCGGCCGCCCCGCCCTTCTCCTTCAGGCGAACCGCTTCTTCCACGGCGATCTCGTCGAACGGGTTCATGCTCATCTTGACGTTGGCGAGCTCGACACCCGTGCCGTCCGCCTTCACGCGGATCTTCACGTTGTAGTCCACCACACGCTTCACGCAGACAAGAATCTTCATGCCGTTCTTTCCTCGCAGCCGGCCCTGGAGCAGCCCCCTGAGTCGGACGATCCGTGTTTCCTGGCTCTTTCTTATGAAGCACCGACCGTCGCTTCAAGTCGAAGTCGCGCCCGCGAACCACACTAAATGACTTTTACGTTCACGTCAAAAATTTCACATGACGGCTCAAACGTCAGCGGTTCGCGCCCGGCACCCAGAGAACGTCGCCCCGGCCCTTGTCGTTGGCATGGCGCGCCATGACGAAGAGAAGGTCCGACAGGCGGTTCACATAGCGAATCGCGGCCGAAGAGACGCGCTCGCCGCCGACCTCGCCCAGTGCCACCATCAGCCGTTCGGCGCGGCGCGCCACGGTGCGCGCGAGATGGAGATGGGCCGCAAGCGGCGTGCCGGCCGGCAGCACGAAGGAGCGCAGCGGCTCCAGTTCGACATTCAGCCGGTCGATCTCGCGCTCCAGCGCATCCACCTGGGGCTGGATGATCGACAAGCGCTGAAACGGCAGGGGCTCGCCGGTTTCGGGGGTCGCCAGATCGGCGCCGAGATCGAAGAGATCGTTCTGGATGCGCGCCAGAAGCGAATCCACCTCACCCGTCGCGTGCAACCGGGCGAGCCCAAGCACGGCGTTGAGTTCGTCCACCGTGCCGTAGCTCTCGACCCGCGCATCCGCCTTGGAGCGTCGCTCGCCATTGCCGAGCCCGGTGGTGCCGTCGTCGCCCGTGCGCGTATAGATCTTGTTCAGCCGTACCATGACCGCCCGTTCCCCGTCGTCCGCCGCCGTTTGTCGCGAAAGACGCAAACTAGGGCAAGGGGGCCGAAAGGCTCGGCAATGAGCGCTAACGCGCGAAGTAAATCACCGCCACGATCACCGCGACGGCGATGGCCTGCAGCATGACGCGCATCCGCATCAGCTTCTGCGACGTGTTGCCCGGCCCGCCCACCATCATGTTGCGAAGCCCCATGAGCAGAACCACGGCGACGGCGACCATGAAAGCAAGAGCGACGAAGGACAGGACACTGGACATGGGGCGGCCTTTGCCGAGCGGAGGAGCGTGTCGCAGATATAGGCGCTGCGACGGGCGGGCGCGAGCGCCAAAGGGCGCGACCTCGCGTCCCGCCTATTCCCGCCGCCGCGCGGAGGTTCGTGTCGCGAGCCACACGCCGGCAGCCGCCACGAGCATTCCCAGAAGCTGAACCGCCGTCAGCCGCTCTCCGAACAGGACGAACGCCATAAGGGCCGTCACGGAAGGCACGAGATAGAACAGCGAGGCGACGCTCGAGACCGAGCCGTTGCGGATCAGGACGAGCAGCAGCATGACCGCGCCGATCGACAGGGCGAGCGTGAGCCAGGCGAGCGAGAGCACGAGTTCCAGCGTCCAATCCACCCGCATCGTCTCGAACAGGAACGCGGCGAGCGCCACCGGCACGAGCGCGCCGACATATTGCGCGCAGGCCCCGACGCGCAGGTCCAGCCCGGTGACGAACCGCTTCTGCCAGACGGTGCCGAGCGCGATGGCGACGACGCCGATCAGCGCGGGAACGAGCGTCGCCGGCCCGAAGGCCGCGCCCGTTCCCAGCTTGGGGGCGACGACGAGGAACACGCCGACAAGGCCGATGGCGAGCCCCGTCTGATGGCGGCGCGTCAGACGCTCGCCCAGGGCCGCGCGGGCGATCAGCGCGGTGAAGAAGGGCTGAAGCCCGGCGACGAGCGCCGTGATGCCGGCCGGAAGCCCGTGGCGCACGGCAAAGAACACGCCGCCGAGATAGACGCCATGGATCAGGCTGCCGGCAAAGGCGGCATGGCCGAGAGGACGCAGGGGAACGTCCCGCCTGCGCAGGAGATAAAGCGCCACCGGCAGCAGCAGAAGAATGGCCAGCGCGAAGCGCAGGGCCAGAAAGGTGAAGGGTTCGGCATGGGGCATGGCGTATCGCGCGCCCACGAAGCCGGTGGACCAGAGCAGCACGAACAGAACGGGGAAGGCCGGCAGAAGCCGCTGGGTCAGGCCACTCATGTCAGGTCTCGCGCTCCCGCATCGAACAGGACGGCGCGGTGGAATGTGAACATGTCCTGCATGGCCCGTCCGAAGGATCGGGCGACATCGCCCGCCGTGCCGGACCGCCCAACGCCGCCTCTCGATCGGACAAGCGTTTTTCCGGTCTCGCTTGGGTGAGCGGATACAAGACCTGTCCTTGGTCCAAGACAGTCCCGGCTTGGGCGATAGCAGGTCGGGAATTGGCGAGAAAGGCAAATCCGCCTGTCTCCCCCGCGACTGAAAAGAGGAGGCGGAGCCTTGCGAAGCGTCCGGGCCGAGGCCTCGGCACGCTTGGACCATGAAGATTGATGACGCTATCCGCACAGACTCCCCCGGCATGCGTCGCCTCAGCGGACATGTTCTCGTTCGCCCGCGAGCCCTCCCCGCATTCGAGGCTCCACTCGCTTAAAGCGGACGGCACCGCGCCTGATCTGTCGCCAGTTCGCCCTTGCGTTGCTAAGGACAGCGCGTTCCTGCTCGCGTCCTGGATGCCCCAATGAGTCTCGTCCTGTCGATCGTCGCGCCGATCTTCATTCTGATCGCCCTCGGCGCGCTGGTCGCCAAGCTGAAGCTCCTCCCCGATACGACAGGCGAGGTGCTGACGCAGTTCGTGTTTCTGGTCGCCGTGCCGGCGCTGATGTTTCGCACGCTCGCCACCGCCGAGTTCGGGCAAGCCAATCCGCTCTTGCTTTGGGCGAGTTACTTCGCGGGCGTGCTCGTCAGCTTCGGCTTGGGCATGGTGATCGCGCGCAAGCTCGCGGGCGTCGATCGGCGCGGCGCAGTGATCGGGGGTGTCTCGGCCTCCTTCTCCAACCTCATCTTCGTCGGCATTCCCGTGGCCGAGCGGGCCTTCGGGCGTGAAGGTCTCGACGTGCTCGCCCTCATCATCTCCATCCATCTGCCGGTCATGATGACGGCCTCCACGCTGCTGCTGGAGCGGGCGGCCGTGGCCGACGCACGCGCCGGACTGACGAAGGGGCCGGTGCCTGCGCCCTCCGCGCGGCGCACGCTGGCCCAGGTCGGGCGCAACCTGTCACGCAACGCGCTGGTCTATGGCCTTGCGCTCGGCGCGCTCTGGCGGCTGACCGACCTGCCGCTGACCGGCCCCGTTGCGGAAGTGTTGAAGGTGCTGGGCGGCATTGCCGGGCCGGTCGCGCTCTTTGCAGTCGGCTTCTCGCTGCCGCGCTATCCCATCCGGGGGGCGCTGCGAGCGCCCAGCGTCATCACGGCGCTCTCGCTGGTGATCCAGCCGCTCGTGGTGTTTCTCGTCGGCTCGCTGATTCTGCCGCCGCTCTGGCTGGCCGTCGCCGTGGTGGCCGCGGCCTCGCCGACCGGGGTGAACGCCTATCTTTTCGCGACCTATTTCAAGACCGCCGAGGGCCTGTCCGCCACCGTCATTGTGGTTACGACCGTGGTCTCGGCCCTGACCCTGACGGCCTGGATCGCCGTCATGACGGGTGCCTGAGCGCTTAAAGCCCAACCATGCGCCGGATATCGACCGGCGTCAGCCCGGCCTCGCCCAGCGCGCGCACGCTGGCCGCCCCCTCGCTCTTGGAGAGTTTGCGACCGTCCTCACCCAGAATCAGCTCGTGATGGTGATAGCGCGGCACGGGCAGGCCGAGCAGTGCCTGAAGCAGGCGATGCACCGACGTGGACGGCAGGAGATCGCAGCCGCGCACGACATCGGTGACGCCCTGAAGCGCGTCATCCAGTGTCACGGCCAGATGATAGCTCGTGGGCAGGTCCTTGCGCGCCAGAACCACGTCGCCCCAAAGCGCGGGCTCGGCCAGAACCTCGTCCTCGGACCCATTGCCGGTTTCAGTGAAACTCAGCGGCCCTTCGAGTCGCGCCAGCGCCGCCGCCATGTCGAGCCGCCAGGCAAAGGGCGCGCCATCGCGTATGCGTGCGCGGCGCTCGTCCGGCGTCAGGTCGCGATCAAGGCCGGGATAGATCGGCGCGCCGTCCGGGTCACGCGGCCAGGGACGGCCTTCACGCTTCTCATGGAGCGTGGCAAAGCCCTTTACCTCGCCCCGCGTCATGAAGGCGGGATAGACGAGCCCGGCGTCCCGCAGCGCGGCAATCGCCGCCTCATAGTCGGCGAAATGCTCGGATTGCCGGCGCGGCGGCGCGTCCGGTGTCAGCCCCAGCCATGCGAGATCGGACAGGAGGCTGGCTTCCAGTTCCGGCGTACAACGAGCGAGGTCGATGTCTTCCAGGCGCAGCAGGAACTGCCCTCCTACCTCACGCGCCCTGTCGTGGTTGAGACAGGCCGAATAGGCGTGCCCCAGGTGAAGACGCCCGTTGGGGCTCGGCGCGAAACGAAAGACGCGTTGGGCGGGCGACAGGCTCATGAGCCCATTCTAGAACCGATGACGAACAGAGGCACAAGGGAGCCGGCATGATCCACACGCTTGCCGACATCGAAGCGGCACTGGACGCTCTGGTTCGGGCCGATCCGCGTCTCGCCCCGGTCGTGGCGCGCGCCGGCCCCGTGCCGCTGCGGCGCACGGCCGGCGGCCTGCGTGGGCTGGTCGGCACGATCACCGCCCAGCAGGTTTCGCGGGCGAGCGCGGACGCGATCTTCGCGCGCCTGGCGGGCGAGGTCGATCTCGACGACGCGGCGGCGCTTTTAGGCGCGTCGGACGAGGCGCTACGTCGGGGCGGTCTGTCACGCCCCAAGATGCGCACGCTGCGCGCCATCGCTGAGGCCGTCACGACCGGCGCGCTGGACTTCGACCGGCTGGAGCGGCTCGACGCGGACAGCGCCATCGCCGAGATGGTGGCGATTCACGGAATCGGACGCTGGACGGCGGAGTGCCATCTCCTGTTCGCCCTGGGCCACCCGGATGTCTTTCCGGCGGGCGATCTGGCCCTTCAGGTTGCGGTCGGCCACGCGCTCGACCTGGCCGAACGGCCCAAGGAGAAGCCTCTGGCCCAGCTCGCCGAGCGCTGGTCGCCGCACCGCGCCACGGCCGCGAGGCTGTTCTGGAGCTATTATGCCGCCATCACGCGGCGGGATGCTGCGCCCGCCGCACCGCCCATCGCTCGGGAAAACCCGCCCGATGTGAACCATGATGCCGGCTAACCCCTTCCAAGGCTTCACAAAGACGACATGTTGGAGCACGATAGTGCAGACGCATTTGAAACGAGCATGAGCATACGGTTCGCACGGCCGGCTCCCGTTCTTGCGAAACCGCTGCCTTGCGTGAAGGAGAGCATCCTTGACGATCGCAGTGCCGTCCAACTTGTCTCCCGCGCTCGTGTTGAACGCGGACTTCAGACCGCTGAGTTATTATCCGCTGTCGCTTTGGTCGTGGCAGGACGCCATCAAGGCTGTGTTCCTCGACCGCGTGACGATTCTGGCGGAGTACGATCGCGCGGTCCATTCGCCGACCTTCTCCATGCGGCTTCCGTCGGTCGTGTGCCTGAAGACCTATGTCAAACCAACCCGTCACCCGGCTTTCACGCGCTTCAACGTCTTCCTGCGCGATCGCTTTCAGTGCCAGTATTGCGGCTCGCCGCATGATCTGACCTTCGACCACGTCATCCCGCGCTCGCGCGGCGGCCTGACAACGTGGGAGAATGTCATCACCGCCTGTTCGCCCTGCAATCTCAAGAAGGGCGGACTCATGCCGAAGGACGCCGGGATGCACCCGCATCAGCCGCCCTATCAGCCGACCGTGCACGATCTGCACAACAATGGCAGGCTGTTCCCGCCGAACTTCCTGCATGAAAGCTGGCTCGACTATCTCTATTGGGATTCGGAACTCGACCCGGAATAAGAATCAGGGACAGAACCCTACGGTTCGGCCCACAGGGGCTTCGTGCAAATGGGCGCCGTTGGTGATGCGTCGTCTCGCGCCCCTTGGGCGGGCCGCGGGTCTCGCTCGTCCGGACGCCGCCTCGCCGGCAAGGGGAATCTATCGCCGGTCATCCGCCGCAGGGTTCTGTCCCCGATTCTGAGCGAACGCGCCGTCAGTGCGCCTGAAAGCGGTCGCCCGGCGCGAAGGCGCCGCGAAGCGCGATCGCGGCGAGAACTGCGGAGAGGATCGCGTTCCAGCCGGCCAGCGACAGGCCGAAAATGCGCAGGGCCGCCTCCGAGCAGGAGGGCGGATGCACCGCATCCAGCGATTGGAGCAGATCGCCCGACAGGTTCATGCTGCCGGCCGCCGCGCAATCGGTCGGCCCCGCCCAGAAGCTCCATTCGACGCCCGCATGATAGACGCCGAGCGCGAGGCTCCACAGCATCAGCCCGCCGACAACGAGAAGCAGGCCGCGCGTCAGGATGGCCGGCGCGCGCAGGCGCGAAGCGGCGAAGGCGAGAATCGCCAGCGGAATGCCGATATAATGGGGCGTGCGCTGCTCCAGGCAGAGCGCGCAGGGCATATAGCCGCCGACATGCTGGAACAGGAGCGCGCCGCCGACCGTCGCCGCCATGCCGAGCCCAACCAGCGCGGCGCTGACGCTCTGGCGAAAGCCGGCGGGCCGGCGCAGGAAGAATGGGGCGTCGCTGGAACCGGACATGGCTCGCCTCGATAAAATGCCGGGGCGCGGCCCCTTCCGCCGCCCTCATAGTCCCTCGCTCGCCTGCCCGCAATTCACGAGGCGCCCGATCCGTTGGTCCCAGGCTTTTACGCTTCGTCAACGCAAAGGAGAGTGACAAACCGCTCGGACTTGGGCTATAGCCTAGCGGCCGGTCGGGTGAGCCTGTCTCCTCGGCATCCATGGCCTTTGTGCGGGCGTGGTGGAATTGGTAGACGCGCCGGACTCAAAATCCGGTTCCGCAAGGAGTGTCGGTTCGACCCCGACCGCCCGCACCATCTTTCTTCATTTCCGATCGGCTTTGCGGGACGCGCTTGCAGCCTTTGTGGACCAGCGGCGCGAGCCTGTTCCGTCAGACCGTGGTGCCGAGCGTGTCGTCCGCCTCATCGTCCGGGTCCTCGCCCGACGGTGCGGGGTTCTGATCGCGCGTCATCCCGGCCCCACCGCGATCGACGCTCCGGTCGGGCGTTACATCGGGCACGCCTTGGCCTGGGTTCTCCGACGAGGGATCGACCGGCTGGGGTCCGATATCGCCGATGCCGCCGCCGGTGGAGGCGTCGTCGAGATGGGGTCGGTCTGTGTTGGACATATCCGTCTCCTGATAAGCTTCTCTTGGAGACAAGCCCTCGAAGCGCGCGCCGTTCCCTCGAACGGTCGGAAAACGGGTCGCCAAGCTTCGGGCAAGCGAAGAGGCGGCATCTGCGCGGCCCGTTCCCCTCGCATACCCAAGCGGGTGGAGCGCCCCTCTTGCCGGGAGCCCGCCATGTCGCGCCGCCTGTCCCTCGTCCTCGTTCTGGCCGTGCTCGTCGCCGGCAGCGGCTATTATGCCTATCGCTGGTTCACGCCCGACAGCGCGGCCGACCTCGCCCGCGTCGGCCAATGCGAGCGCTATCGCGAGGCGATGAGCCGCGTCGAGGCGGGGCTGGAGAGCGAAATCCAGGCCGACCCGAACGAAATCCAGATGGTTCTGGACGAGTGCCAGAAGCAGGGGCACTGACGCCCGAGACAATCCCTGATCGCAGCGCCCTGAGCGCCGGGCGCCCGCCCTACGAGCTTGAAGGCCGGGCGGCGAGCGGCGCGGAGATGGCGAGGGCTCCCAAACCCCTCGCTTATTCCGCCGCCGTGCGGAACCCTTCGACGCCGCGATGATCGGGGTTCAGGGCGGCGAGCGCGGCCTTGGCGGCGGAGCCCGGATGCTCCGTGTCGATATAGACCGCGCGCCCGTCCAGCGCCTTGTTGACGAGGACGATCGTGTCGAGAACCTCGGTGAAGGTGGCGCGCTTGTCCTCCGGGCCGGCGATCAGAACCTGCAGGCCGAGATCGTGGAAGAAGCGCAGGAGCGCCTGCGTGTTCGGCACGTCCAGCTTGTTGAAGGCTTCGTCAAACAGCGCCAGCCCCATGCCGACCGGCCGGCCGGCGATATGGCCGGGGAAATAGGCGAGCGCCAGCGAAGCCGCGATGGCGACGTAGAAGGGCACCTGCGCCTCGCCACCCGAGCCCTTCATGGCGCGCGAGGAGAGCGTGGTGCGCCCGCCCTGCGCGTCGGTCATGACGATTTCGAACGTGTAGTATTGGCGATAATCGGCGAGCTGCGCGGCATCCTCACCGCCTTCGATCATCGCCTCGACCTCGTCCATCGAGGTCTCGAAAATCTCGTCGGTCAGCTCGCCCTCGGCCGCCTTCAGCGCCAGTTCGTGCATACGCTGGAACTTGCCGTTGACGGCGAAGGTGAAGGCATAGGTCTGCCCGGTGAAGCGGTGGCGCTTCAGGAGACGGTTGATGCCCTCCAGACGGTAGGTGACCTTGCCGAGCTTGTCCGACAGGCGGGTGAGCAGGTCTTCGCGCAGGATGCGGCGCATCTCCTCACCGGCCTTGGCGCAGGATTCGCGGTAGCCGCGCAGCTCGTTGTTTTCGAGGCGGTCCAGTTCAGCGAAGACAAAGCGGCAGCCCGCCGCCATGCCGTCCGCGTCGATCGGCGGCACGGAGACGCGCCAGCTCGCGGCATATTCGGCGAGATCGCGCAGCGAGGCCAATTGCTCGCGCCGCGCGGCGCTCGCCGCCTCTTCCGAGGCCGTGCGCGCCTCGTTGCGTTTCAGCGCCAGCCAGGACATCGGGTCGGCGCGCTTTTCCTCTTCCGCCCGGATCTCGGCGCGCAGCGCCGCGCAGATGGCAGCCGCGCCCTTGCCGCCTTCGCGATCGAGGCCCAGAAGTTCGCGATTGGTCTCGGCGTCCATCAGGATGAAGCTGCGCCGGCGCTGCGTCACGCCCGCGCGAAGCTGGCTGGCCGCCATGTCCACCTTGGCGCGGGCGGTCGCCACCATCTGTTGCAAAGCCTGAACGCGCGGCTCGACCTCCTCGCGCAGCTCCTGGGCATGGGCGTCCCGCTCGGAGCGGATGTCGGACAGTTCAGCGCGCAGGCCCTTGGCGTCGCTTTCCTCCACCAGCGTCCGGTCGCGCGAGAGCGTTTCGCGGCGGCGGGCGGCGGATATCAGGCGGTGTTCGAGATCGAAGGGGCCGGGCTCGGCGCGCAGCGTATCCAGAAGCGGCCCGAGCAGCCGGCCGGCGTCGCGGACCGTGCGTAAGCGATCGCGCGCCTCGGCAAGCCGCGCGCGCAAGGTGACGGCTTCGGCCTTGAGATCCGAGAGATCGCCCCCGCCGCCGCCGCCCCGGCCGAACAGAAGCTCGCGCAGATCGCGCTGTACGGACAGGCCCATGCCCGACGAGGTCTTGCCGTTGCGCATCACGCCGCGATCGAGCCGATCGAGTTCGGCGTCGGTTTCCGCCTTGCGGAAGGCACCGATGCGCACGGCCAGAAAAGCCTTGGCGTGTTCGTCCGACGTGCGCAGTGCCTCCACGATGCTGCCGGCCTGCACATGGGCGTTGGTGGAGCGCGTGGCCGAGGTCTTCACCAGCGTGCAGCCGGAGAAGGTGTTGCGGTCGCTCCACATGAGATCGAAGGCGCGCTGGAGCAGCGGCGGCTGCACGATGATGGCCTCGCGCCCGCGCCCGAGCAGCGCCTCGGCAGCATATTGCCAGGACGGATCGGCCACTTCCACGACATCGCAGAGCGGCACGGCGGGAATGCCTGCGCTCTGGAGCGCGGCGAGAAGCTTCGTCGCCTCGCGCGAAAGGAGCGCACCTTGCGGGCGCTGCAAGCCGCCCTCGACCCGCTCCAGCCGCTCCTGAAGGCGGCGCGTTTCGTCGAGCAGCGCGTCGGCCTTGGCGTCCAACTCGTGCTGCCAGCTATCGGCGCGCGTTGCCTCTTCCACCAGCGCCTGCAAGCGCTCGCCGCGCCCGCGCAGGGCCTCGGCCGGGGGCAGATCGCCCGAAGCCAATGCCAACGCTTGGCGCGCGGCGTCGGCGGCGCGCCCGTCTGAGGGCTTCAAGGCATCGTGCAGCCTCACGAGATGGGCCAGCGCCTCGCGCAGCTTCAGCCAGAGCTTCTCGGCCTCGGCCAGATCACGGGCGGCAAGCTTGTCCTCCGCGTCGATCTGGCGAAGCTGCGCCTCGCCGCCGGCCGCGCCGAGCAGGGCTTCCTTGGAGCGGATTTCTTCGTCCCAGCCCCTGATCCACTCGCGCCGGCTTTCCAGAACGCCGCGTTCCAGCTTCAGCTCGCCCTCGCGCGCATGGAGCACGGCGCGGCAGGCCTTGAGTTCATGGGCCAGACGGCGTGTCTCGAAGGCGCTGGCGCGCCAGCGCTGCCGGTCGGCCGACAGGCGCGCCCCGGCCCAGAGGCGGAAGCGATCGGCAATGCGCAGCGCGTGCTTGTGGCGCGCCTCGACATCGGCGATCAGCCGCTCCAGCTCGCGCCATGTCGCGATGGAAGTGCGCACCCGCTCCACATCCAGCGGCTCGGGCTCCAGTACGAAATCGCGCACGAAGAGCGTTGGATCAAAGATCGGTTTGAAGGCCAGCGCATTGGAAAAGGCGCGCAGGAAGTGCTTCGGGTTGGGCGGGGTCGCCCCATTGCGCATCAGCGTGAGCATATGCGCGGTGAACTTCTCGGCCGAGTTGCGAAACTCTTCCATGCCGGGATGCTCGGCCCGCAGGGAGGCCGCGATCTCGCTCCACGGCGCGATCGTGCTGACGCCCTTCACGCGCCGCCGGACATGGGCCACCGAAAAGGCGTGCCCCGGAATGACGAAGCGCGAGAGCACATCCTCGCGGCTGTCGCCATGGCGCGCCGACAGAGCCACGCCGACCGTGATCGGCTCTTCGGTGTAGTAGTTGCGGAAGGTCAACGCGAGGATCGTCTCGCAGGAGGAGCGCAGCGGCTTGCCGTCTTCGGCCGGATCGCCCGTCATGCCCAGGCAATATTCGAGCACGCTGCGCGAGGAGCGGCCCGAAGCGCTGGCATTGAGGTTCAGGCGGTTCTGGTTGACGCCGGTGATGACGGACTGGATCGCGTCCTGAATCGAGGACTTGCCCGCGCCCGTCGGGCCGATCAACGCGGCCTCGCCCCGGATTTCGATGTCCTTGGCGTCGATCAGATACCAGTTGATGAGGGAGATACGCGAAAGACTATACATCGCTCTCGCCCTCCTTTTCGTTCGTGTTCGCCGCCAGGCCGGCTGTGTCGGCCGAAGCCACGTTCGCCGCTTCGGCCGTTTCCGGCGCTTCGCCCGCCTCCGGCTCGCTCAGGGCTTCGCCCGCGGCCGCCGGCTCGACGGCCCAGAGCAGGAGATCGCGAACATAGCTGTCCGGCACGAGAATGGCGATGCCCGGCAGGATGGCGAGGGTGGAAACGCGGCGCACCCGGTCCCGCTCGCCGAGCCGCAGCGCGCCGTGCCGCGCGAACATGCGCAGAATGTCGAGAAGCCGCGTTTCTTCGGGCGGCGGCGATTGGGTGACGGTGACGAGCCGGTCCACCAGATCGTCGGTCGTGGTGTCCACGATTCCGGCCTCGCCCACCTCATGGGCGCGCAGCGACTCCTCCCAGAGAAGCCGCAGCGCCAGAAGCACCAGCGTCTCGTCCTTGCGCAGCCGCTCGAACACGCCGTCATAGCGCGCCTCGTCGGCGGGCACGGACAGCGCCACCATCTGGTCGCGCGGCGAGATCACGAGGCGATAGCCGAGCGAGCCGAAATAGCGCTCGAAAAACGTCGGATAGGCGCGCACCATGTCATAGGTCCGCCCGATGCCCGGCGTGTGCGAATAAACGCATTGGCGCGTGATCATGACCTGAAGCGTGCGCGTCAGTTCCTCGCCGGTCGGGCGGCGGCCGGCGATATGGCCACCAGCCCATTCGCCATCCACGATGTCTCGGAATTCGTCGGTCTCACGCTGCATTCCGGCTCGCCTCCCCTCGGCGGCGGATCAGGAAATCCTGACAGGTGATCCAATCGTTGGAGCAGCGCTCGGTCAAAAGCTCGATCTCATAGGAGCGCGCCAGCGTGCCGTTGAAGATCGACGGGATTTCGCGCAGGCGCTGGAAGGCCACGAAATCATCGACGCTTTCGATCGGCATGTCGCGGCCCCGCATTTCCGGCCGGCCGGCCAGCGCGGTTTCGAGATAGGCCGAGAGGCGCTCGGGGGTCACGCGCGTGCGCCGGACATATTCTTCCTTCGCCTTAGCATAGAGCAGCGCGGCGGGGTCGGGCGCGCGGTCGGACAGGATCGTGCGCGTGATCGCCGGCTTCTCGCGGCGGGGCGCGGGAATGTGGACGGGGCCGAGCGGCAGGATGCGCGGCAGAAGCGCAGGAGCCACCGAAATCGCATCGCCCTTGGCCGCCGCCACGGCCTTCATCGCGTCGGCAAGGCCCACTTCCGAGCGGTTCTGGATGCGGTCCATGTAGCGCGCGGTGTTGGCGATGCGCCGCTCGATGCGCGCTACCGTCGCGTCGATGCCGGCCAGATGCTCCTCGGCCGCCTCGAACACATGGGCGATAATGGCGAGCTCCTCGCGCACCTTGGCTGCGCCGGAGGCCGCATCACCCGCCCGCCCCTCTCGCGCATAGGCCGCGCCCAGCGCCTCCACGAGGCCGCCATCCTCGCCCATGGCCGCAGCCTGGCGCAGGATGCCGCCCCGGAAGCGGAACGGGTTGTCGCGCGTGTGCAGGGTCTTGAAGTCGCGGATCAGGTGGCGCTCCACGAAATTCTCGAAGAAGTGCCGGAAGACCTCGCGCAAGGACGGCTGGCTCAGAATGCGCTCTTCGGCCTGTCGCAGCGAGACCGAGACGGTGCGCATATGCGACATGAACTCGTTGGCCCCGCGCAGCGCGTTGCGCAGGTTTTCCGAGCGCTCGGCCGGATCGCCCGCCGCGCTTTCCAAGGCGCTCAGGACGCCCAGCACCGCGCCGCCATAGCTCAGTGTTTCGCCGCGCTCGATGTCGGACAGAAGATGCAGAAGCCCGCTCGCTTCGGGGTCGAGATCCACGAGCTTGAGATAGCGCTCGCGATATTCCACCAGCCAGCCGGTTTCCACCAGCCGCTCATAAGCGGTGCGGGCGCGTTCCTCCGCCTTGGTGTTGGGGCCTTCATCCTCCAGCTTGGAGTCTTCCGGCGCGCGGCGCGCCAGGAAAGCGTCGATCTCGGCGATCACGTCCGCGCGGCGCGGCACGATGCCCGACAGGGTGAAGGTGCGGTGGTGGAGATGCAGCAGAAGGTCGGCATAAAGCCGGCGCGACGACGACGCCAAAGGCTTGAACAGGTCGGGCGGCAGGACGTCGAAAAGCGGCATTCGAACCTTGGCGTGGCTGGGATCACCGCGTCGGCTCGGGCGGGAGCGGCCGCGCCTTCATACCAGACATGGCGTGGCGATCAACCGCCGCGCTCGGGTGGCCGTCGCGTGCTTCCCGCAATTCCCTCGCCAAATCATGGAGTTCTCACAGCCTGTCGCTGTCTGAAGGCCGAATGGAAAGGACCACCAGAGCGCAAGCCTTGATTGGCACAGGCTGAGTTTCCCAACGCGGCTCGTCGCCCTGCGTTGCCGAGTATACAGTGACCACGGCGCCTTGATCGCCCCCGGCAAAGTAGCGGCCGCATGGACGGCGCAGGCCGGAAGGATGCAACAGGCTCGTCGTTTTGACAGCGCTATCGGCTGGCCCATCGTACCGCTCCCTCCGCTCTGCGGGCGGGCGAGCACGCGTCCGGCGCCCCCATATCAGACGATCTCCACCCAACGGCACCTCACCGCGAGATTGCATCCTCAAAGTTACAATCCAAAGGAATGCATGGCACTGCAGGGCATACCCCTGGAACATGACCTCCTCCGGCTATGGGTAAAGCTATTCGACAGATCACTGATATTAAACGTCTTTTAAGGCGACCGATTGCCCCCCGCAGCGTCGAACAACACCTTCCGGTGTGTAAACCAATCGTAAACCGTAACCTCAAGTTGCCGTAGCCGAAATCTCTTCGAGTGGTACGCTCTTCTTCGACACAACACCCGGTAGAACAGCCGAGACTCCCATGAGCCGCGCTTCTCGACACGCCTTTCCTATCCCACTCCATCTTGGCATTCGCTTTTTCCTGCGGTCGAAGCGAGGCAGCAATTCCGTCGAGTTCGCCATTCTGGCGCCGATCCTCTGCCTTCTTCTGCTGGGCTCGGCCTATGTCGGCCTTTAGATCGGACGAGCCCATTCGCTCGCGCAGATCGCCGCCGACGTCTCGCGCTATGCTATGGTCGGCGAGACGCCGGACCAGCGGCAAGCCATGGCGCTGCGCTGGCTGGACACGACCGGCAAGGGCTATCCCCTGATCGACCCGCTTCAGCTCCGCGTCGAAGTCAGCGAGACATTCGACATGATGCATGTCTCCGTCTCCTACGACATGTCCGACCTGCCTTTGCCCGAACTGGTTCGCCAAAGCGTTCCCTTGCCCCAGTCGGTGGTTCGCACGGCGGCGGTGCTGCTCCCATGACGCGGCTCGGTCTGTTTTCGCGTCTGGCGCATAACCGAGCCGGTTCGGTCGCGCTCACCTTCTGCATCGCCCTTCCGGTCCTGGTGGGCGCTAGCGCCTTCGCAACCGATATGGGCAATGTCTTTCTTCAACGCCGCGCCTTGCAGGGCGCGACGGATGCGGCGGCCCTCGCCGCCGCGAGCCAGCCTTCGAAGGCGGACGGCATGGTGCGCCGCGTGCTGGACGCGAACGGGCAGAAGGATGCCCGCTTCGCCTTGACTTTCGGCGAGTACCAGACCGACGCCTCGGGCAACCGCGGCTTCGCGCCCAAGGCAGGCGGGTCGGTGGTGCGGGTGAACACGTCCCACGATGTCGAGCTTCATTTCGCCAGCATTTTCGGCCTGACGCGCGAAACGGTCGGCACGCAGGCCGAGGCGGCGCGCACGCCCATCGTTTCGCTCTCGGCCGGGAGCCGCCTGGCGAGCGTCGAACCCAAGATCGTCAACGCCCTTCTGGGCAACCTTCTGGGCATCTCGCTCGACCTCAAGATCGCCGATTACAACGCGCTTCTCACCACGAGCCTGCCGCTCAAGCCGCTCCTGTCAGGCCTCGCGCAGGCTCTGGGTGAATCGCCGGTCAATGCGACGCTGGGGCACGTTCTGACAACGCCTCTCAAGCTCTCGGTGGTGATCGATCTTCTGGCCGCCCAGAGCGATGCCAAGGGAAACAAGTCGGCTGCCGCCACGCTGCGCAAGATGGCGCAGCAAACGAAATCATCCGCCGCGATGGTGAAGCTCGGCGATGCGCTGGCGCTCGATCCCGCGCTACACGGTTCATCGCTGGGTCACGTGGCCGCGCGCGTCTCCTCCTCCATTTCCGTCATCGGTCTGGTGAACGCGCTGCTCGACCAGCGCCATGTCGGGATGGAAGTCTCGGCCGGCGTGGACGCGGCGGGCCTCGCCTCGGTTTCGCTCGACCTGATCTTGGGGGAGCGCATGAAGAAGGCGCAAAGCCTCGCCGTGTCCGACAGGACGGCGATCATTGCCACCGACCAGCTCAAGATGCGGCTGCGGCTCGGCCTCCTGGAGAACTCCGCGCTCAAGCTCCTGAACACGAAGGTCGAGCTTCCCCTCGAACTCGTCGTGGCGGGCGGCACGGCTGAGGTCGTCTCCGCCACTTGCTCCGACAATCTTTGGGAGCGTGAGGTCAAAGTCGCGATCCATCCGGGACTCGCGCGCCTGTCCCTCGGCGACACGAGCCGCCGGTCCCTCGCCCAGGTCCACCTTCACGACCGGCTGGAGCCGGCGATCATCGCCAAGGTTCTGGGCTTGCCGGTTGTCGAGGGCTCGGCCCAGATCGTGGCGGCCGACAAGCTCAAGATCGTCACCTTCCGAGGCAACGAGATCGGCAGCGGCGTCACCAAGTCCGGCGAAACCAAGTCGATCCTCACCAGCCTCCTCGGCTCGGTCCTCGGCGAAACGCGCCTGAGATTGCTGGGGCTTCCGATCGGCAACCTGCTCGATCCGCTCAAGGAACTGCTCACCGCCGCCGTCTCGCCGGTGGACACGCTCCTGAACGCGGTTCTGGCCGCGGTCGGGGTGCGCGTCGGAGAGATGGACGTGCGCGTGGACGATCTCGTGTGCAGTCAGGCTCGGCTCGTCGGATAAAGCGCACCGACGGCGAGTCCGACGAACCTGCGCGTAGACGTGGCGGCCGATCGGGGGGCGATCAGCTGCCGTTCGCGCCGAGATGAGAGCTGGGTCGGCGCTGATCGAGAACGCGCAGCAAGCCTTCCAGATGATGCCGCAGCTGCGCATCGGGAATGCGCCCGAGCACCGCCTGCATGGAGGGGTCGGCTTCGCTCTCGACCGCGCAGGAGCCCGCGCCGGGGAGGCCTTCGAAAAAATAGGACGGCTCGACGTTGAAGAAACCAGCGAGCCGATAGAGCGTGCTCGCGGAAATGCGATTATCGCCCGACTCGTACTTGCGGATCTGCTGGTAGGTGACGCCGAGCCCATGCCCGACCGCCTGCAACGACAGGTTCTGCTCGGTGCGCAGTGCCCGGAGACGAGAACCGATATGGGAATCGACGGGATCAATGGACACGGATTTGACTTCTATCCAGAGGGCTACGGACTAGGCTGGCCCAACTCACCGGAGATTCGGATGTCGAGCAACGGCATATCGGCGCGGCGCAAGCCGATCCAGACGTTCGTTCGATGAGTGAAACCATGCGAGCGTCAACTCCAGACTGTGCATTTCATCGCAATACAACTTGCGACCATTGAATTTCTAACCTATACTGACTATTCGCAGGAGCATCGGAACGCGATGCCATGGCGAAAGACAGCCGCTTTTTGCAACTCGGCCGATGTCCAACCTCGCCCCACGCAAGAGCCGGGCATGATTGCCTAAGACCATTCTGGACGAAAGGTCTTAAATTACCTTTTGTACGATTAATTCCGGCGATTGTGGGATTCTCTTATCCCGTGATATGCACGGGCTCACCCTCAGCGACCGTCGAATACCGTCGGCTGACGCCCGGGACGGAACATCAGCTCACACGAAAAACCCCGCGAGGTGCCAAGCACCTGCGGGGTTGATGGAAACCGGCTGGTTTAATGTCGGTCGCGGACGCTGAGGCCGAGAAGGAAGCCCAGAAGTCCTGCCAGAAGCAGGGCCGATAGGGGATTTTCGTGCACTTGGCGGCGAACGACCTTTCCGCCCTCCTGCACGTAAGTGCCTGCATTCTCATAAAGATCGGCGGCGTATTTCGACGCCTCGTGCGTTGCTTCGCGCAAAGCTTCGCGCCCTTGGCCGTAAAGATTCTGCGCTGCGCCCTCGGCCTGCTTCAATCGACCTTCGGCGGAGTTGCGATCCGAACCCACGGCGTCGCCGAAAGCACCCTGCACTCGTCCGCCCAGTTCACGGGCTGCGCCCTCGAAACGGTTCCTGTCCAAAACATGACCTCCTGGCTGATCACAATTTCAGCGTCGGAGATTTAAATCGCTTAGGCGGGAATTGGTTCGACACAGGATGCGATTTTTTCACGCGCAGCCCACGACGCGTCATTGATCGGCGCAGGCTCTGCAACCCACCTGTCGAGATGGTGATTCGCGACAACACTCATTGAAGTCAGCCCCTCGAAACGGGAGGCAGACTTCGCGAGCCCAGTCCTGCTTCATTCCGCCCGAGATCGGCCCCTACGCCTCGTGCGAGGCCCGTGTCCAGGTCGTGTCGTCGAGGGATGTGGTCTGCGTGAAAGCGAGCGGCGCCGAACGCCGATCGGTGATGTGAGCCTGATGCTCGGGCAGGAAGGGCCGCAAGGTCACGACCACGCAGCCCGACTCCACTTCGCCCGTTGGAAGCACGGGGAAGCCCGACGCATGAGCCAACGAGAACACCGACATCTCGCCGAAGGCCCCGCCGAACCGATCGAGCATATCGAAGCTCGCACGCTCGGCTTGCCCGTCGCGCAGGATTTCGCAGGCCTGGCAGAAGGCCGCGTAATTGTCCTGCAAGGTCGGGCGCACGGCGCCTTCCCGGCCGAAGGGTCGGAACAGGGCGCGGGTTCGCAGCAGGTCGTCCGACGCCATATTGGCAAAGCGCAGATGAAGATGGGGATCCACCAGCATCACGCCGAAGGGCAGTGGGTCCCAGAGATCGCGCATTTGGGCGAACTCGGCGCGCCCTGAACCGCGCAGGCCGCGAAACACCTGAAACGAGGCCGTCAGCGTGGCACCGAGGCGAGACAGCAGAATTTTCGCCTGGTAGGCATCGGCCGACCAGATCTCGACCTTCCAGACGCCGCTCGCCGTTTCCGCCAGAACCATCGACGCATCGCAGGGGCGCACGCCCTCCGCCTCGACCGAGCCGTCGCTCTGGCGACGCCCGGCGCGCCGATCCGCACTCGTGCCCAGAGCGTTCAGCCGAATGGCCGGCCCCGTCATGCCGTGGGGATGAAATCCGATCCGGCAATGGCCGGCACTGACGGCTTCGCCGATGCCGCGAGCCAGTTGGCTCCAGATGCGCACGTCGAACGACGCTTCGCGCAACTGCTCGAGCAGGAACTCGATCCGGGTCTCAAAAGCGGAAGGTGACGCGATGGCTTTCATACGAAGGAAAATTCCATGAACTGCGACGGAGCACAATTGCAGAACTAAGGGGTGATGAGACGCAAAGGCCGATCTGTAGATTCGTAGGCGACTGACCATCTGGAAAACCAAAGCCGCGCCCCAACGGCACGACCGCGAAACACTCCAGCGACGGCACGGCGCGACCAAAGACGGTTGCATCGCGACGCGAGCCCCCGTATAAGCCGCCCGTTCGTATGAACTGGCCGGCAGGGCATGCCGTGCCTGTTCGAATGCTGACGCGACCTTCGAGATCCTTCGATGCGTGGCTGGCGCGGCTCTTCCGGGAGCCGGTGTCCGGCCTTTTCGCGGTCCTACTGTCAGGAGAGCAAAATGCCCAAGATGAAGACGAAGTCGGCCGCCAAGAAGCGGTTCCGCATGACCGCCTCCGGCAAGGTCAAGGCGGGTGCCGCCGGCAAGCGCCACGGCATGATCAAGCGCTCCAACGACTTCATTCGCAACGCGCGCGGATCGATGATCCTCAGCGAGGCGGATGCCAAGATCGTCAAAGTCTACATGCCTTACAACCGCTAAGCGGTTCCAAGGCTTATCGATTTTTCAAGGAGATAGATCATGGCACGCGTCAAGCGGGGCGTAACGTCCCATGCCAAGCACAAGAAGACCCTGAAGGCCGCCAAGGGCTTTTATGGCCGCCGCAAGAACACGATCCGCGCCGCCAAGGCTGCGGTCGATCGTTCCAAGCAGTTCGCCACGCGCGACCGCCGCGTCAAGAAGCGCAACTTCCGCGCCCTGTGGATCCAGCGCATCAACGCCGGCGTGCGCGAGCACGGCCTGACCTACGCCCGCTTCATCGACGGCCTCAACAAGGCCGGCATCGAGGTGGACCGCAAGGTTCTGTCCGACATCGCCATCCATGAGCCGGAAGCCTTCACGGCTCTGGTCGAGAAGGCCAAGACGGCCCTCGCCTACATCAAGGACGGCCAGTTCCCCGGCGCCTACGAGCGCGCCGTCGGCGAGAAGCAGGCCGCGTAAGGCAGCCCGTCTTCGGATCGTTTGAAAGGCCCGCGCGGATCACGCTCCGCGCGGGCCTTTTTCGTTGGCGGCCCGCGCCCCTCGAATCCCCACCCGGCTTGCTTCGCGGGGGCGAGACACACTACAGGGTGTTGCGACCCTGGCTTCGGGCTGCCGCCCGCCGCCCTATCCCATGCCCGTGGCGTCAACCGCCACCTTCGTGCCTTTAAGGAGTTCAAACGGCCGTGACGGATCTCGACTCGCTCGAACGGCGCTTTGCCGAAGAGATTGACGCTGCCCGCGACGAGGCCGCACTGGAAGCCGTCCGCCTCGCCGCGCTCGGCAAGAAGGGCGAGATTTCCGAGCTTCTGAAAGGGCTCGGCAAGATGACGCCCGACGAGCGCCGCGACCAGGGCCCGCTCCTCAACGGCCTGCGCGACCGCGTGCAGTCCAAGCTGACCGAGAAGCGCGACGCGCTGGCCGAGGCCGCGATCTCCGCGCGCCTGGCGGCCGAGCGGCTCGACGTGACGCTGCCGGTGCGCTCCAACCCGCTGTCGCGCGGGCGCATCCATCCGATCAGCCAGGTCGTGGACGAGATCACCGCGATCTTCGCCGATATGGGCTTCTCGATCGCCGAAGGGCCGGACATCGAGACGGACCATTACAATTTCACCGCGCTGAACTTCCCCGAAGGCCACCCGGCGCGCGAGATGCACGACACGTTCTTCCTCCAGACGCCGGAAGGCGGCGAGCGTCGCCTCTTGCGCACGCACACCTCGCCCGTGCAGGTGCGCACGATGGAGACGCAGAAGCCCCCGATCCGCATCGTCATCCCCGGCAAGACCTATCGGCAGGATTCCGACGCGACCCACACGCCCATGTTCCATCAGGTGGAAGGGCTGGTGATCGACAAGTCGGCCAATATCGCCAACATGAAGTGGGTGCTGACCGAGTTCTGCAAGGCGTTCTTCGAGGTGCCTTCGCTCAAGATGCGCTTCCGGCCGAGCTTCTTCCCCTTCACCGAGCCGTCCATGGAGGTCGACATCCAGTGCGACCGCTCCGGCTCCGAAGTGCGCTTCGGCGAGGGCACGGACTGGATGGAGATCCTGGGCTGCGGCATGGTCCACCCCAATGTCCTGCGCGGCGTCGGGCTCGACCCGGACGAGTATCAGGGCTTCGCCTGGGGCATGGGCATCGATCGCATCGCCATGCTGAAATACGGCATGCCGGACCTGCGCGCCTTTTTCGACGCCGATTCGCGCTGGATCGAGCATTACGGCTTCCGTCCGCTCGACCTGCCGACCCTGTTCGGCGGCCTCAGCCAGTAAGCGTATAGGCGCAACGACATAGCGCAGACAGGGCGGCGCGAGACCGCGCCGCCGATGCAGCCTCCATCAGACGAAGGACAGGACGCCATGGCCAGAAACGCCGCAGACCTTGCCCGCTTCGCGGTGGTGGAGACGATCTCCGTTCTGGCGGGGGCCATTATCGGCACGCTCGTCATGGCGGCGTTCGGCTGGCTGTTCCTGTCGTTCGGCTTCGCCACGCTCGCTGCCTCGCCGCTCTTCTACGGGCAGGCGTTGGTGACGGTGGCGTTGTTCGCGCTTCTCTACGCCAAGCTTCCCGGCACGCCCGCCACGCTGGCGTCGCTCGCCGTCGGCATCGTGCTGCCCAGCATCATCGTGCGTTTCGCGGCCGATCGGGGTGACCCGCTCGGCACGCTTCTGGCGCTTCATCTCGTCTTCGCGCTCGCCGCCCTGTCGGTCTATCGCTTCGTCCATGCGAGCGGCCTCGTGCGCCGCGCCGCTGACGACGTGACCGATCGCTCGTAAGCCCGACGCTCCCTCCCCTTTCCCGGCCTCTCGCCGCTTCCAACGATCATTAGGCCCGTCATGAAGTTCACCCTGTCCTGGCTGAAGGACCATCTCGACACCGACGCCACGCTTGAGGAGATCGCCGAGCGCTTGACCTCGATCGGTCTCGAGGTCGAAGGCATCGACGACAAGGCGGGCCTGCGCCCCTTCACGATCGCGCGGGTGCTCGACGCCAAGCGCCACCCGGACGCCGACAAGCTCCAGATCCTCAGCGTCGACGCCGGCCCCTCGGTCAACGAGGGGAAGCCGCTGCAGGTCGTGTGCGGCGCGCCCAACGCCCGCGCCGGCCTCGTCGGCGTGCTCGGCCTGCCCGGCGCCTATGTGCCCGGCCTCGACGTGACGCTCGGCATCGGCAAGATCCGCGGCGTCGAGAGCTTCGGCATGATGTGTTCCGAGCGCGAGCTGGAGCTCTCCGAAGAGCATAACGGCATTATCGAACTGCCCGAGACCGCGCCTGTTGGCACGGCCTTCGCCGACTATGCCGGGCTCGCCGATCCCGTGATCGAAATCAACCTGACGCCGAACCGCCCGGACGCGACGGGCGTGGCGGGCATTGCGCGCGATCTCGCGGCCTCGGGCCTCGGCACGCTGAAGACGCCGGCGGTGGAGCGGATCGAAGGCGAAGGCGACTGCCCGGTTGCGCTGAATGTCGAAAGCCCGGTCTGCCGCGGCTTCGCGCTGCGGCTCGTTTCGGGCGTCAAGAACGGCCCGTCGCCGGAGTGGATGCAGAAGCGCCTGCGCGCCATCGGCCTGCGCCCGATCAACACGCTGGTGGACATCACCAACTACATCACCTTCGACCGGGGCCGCCCGCTCCATGTGTTCGATGCCAAGAAGGTGGACGGCGCGCTCACCGTTCGCGGCGCGAACGAGGGCGAGGAAATCCTGGCGCTGGACGGGCGCACCCATAAGCTCAGCGCGGGCACCTGCATCATCGCCGACGACAAAGGGCCGGAATCCATTGCTGGCATCATGGGCGGCGAGCATTCGGGCTGCGACGAGACGACGACCGAGGTGCTTGTCGAATCCGCGCTTTGGGAGCCGCTGGCGATCGCTCGCACGGGCCGCGCCATGGGCATCATCACCGACGCGCGCTATCGCTTCGAGCGCGGCGTCGATCCGGCCTTCATGGAAGGCGGGCTGGATCTGGCCACGCAAATGATCGTGGATCTCTGCGGTGGCGCGCCCTCGCGGCGCGTGGTGACGGCCGTTCAGCCGGTCGAGATGCCGCGCATCACGCTGCCCTTCACCGAGGTGAAGCGTCTGACCGGCCTCGACGTCTCCACCGAGCGTCAGGTCGACATCCTCGAAACGCTGGGCTTCACCGTCTCAGCTCAAGGCGAGACCGCCGAGGTGACCGCGCCGACTTGGCGCCCGGATATCGAGGGCAAGGCCGATCTCGTGGAAGAGATCATGCGTCTTGTCGGCGTCGATCACATCGAGCCGCAGCCGCTGGAGAAGCTTGCCGGCGTCAATGGCCGCATTCTCACCACGGCGCAGGTTCGCGACCGTGCCGCGCGCCGGGCGCTCGCCGCGCGCGGGCTGGCCGAGGCGGTCACCTATTCCTTCCTCTCGGCCTCAGCGGCGGAAGCCTTCGGCGGCGGACAGTCCGGCTTGAAGCTCGAGAACCCGATCGCGGCCGATCTCTCGGACATGCGCCCCTCGCTGTTGCCGAACCTTCTCCAGGCAGCACAGCGCAATGCGCAGCGCGGCTTTGCGGACACGGCCTTGTTCGAGGTCGGCGCGATCTATCGCTCCGTCGAGCCGGACGGCCAGCGGCGCGTCGCCGGCGGCATTCGGCGCGGCACGGCGGGCCACGCGGGCTCGGGGCGCGACTGGTCGGGCAACGCCGCTCCCGTCGGCGTGTTCGAGGCCAAGGCGGATGCGATCGCCGCGCTGGAGGCCATCGGCGTTCCGGCCGACCGGCTTCAGTTCGAGACGCCGGCCAGCGGCTGGTATCATCCCGGCCGCTCGGGCCGCATCAAGATGGGCCCGAAGACGGTTCTGGCCGAGTTCGGCGAGTTCCATCCGCGCGTCCTGAAAAGCCTCGACCTGTCGGGCACCTATGCCGGGTTCGAGGTCTTCCTCGACGAAGCGCCCGAGCAGAAGCGCAAGGCCACGCGCACCAAGCCGGTGTTGCAGCTCTCCAGCTTCCAGCCGGTGCGCCGCGACTTCGCCTTTGTCGTGCCCTCCGAGGTCGAGGCGATCAAGCTGGTGCGCGCGGCCGAGGGCGCGGACAAGAAGTTGATCGGCGAGGTGCGCGTCTTCGACATTTTCGAGGGCGCGGCGCTGGGCGAAGGGCGCAAGTCCATCGCCATCGAGGTGACGCTGAAGCCCGCCGACCGGACGCTGACGGAGGAGGATCTGGACGCCGTGTCGCAGAAGATCGTCGCGGCCGTCGCCAAGGCGACCGGCGGCACGCTGCGCGCCTAAACCAGCCCGGCCGGCGCGAACGGGCTTCGCGTCGGGCCATGGGCTCGATCACGTCATAGGGGTCATGGCGGCGGACGCGCGTTCGCCGCCTGCCCGGCGAGGCCCGCTCCGCGCGGGCCTTTCATTTCTGCAAGGGAGGAACATCCATGCTGCGTTGGGGCATTCTGTCGGGCGCGAAGATCGGCCGCGAGCACGTCATTCCGGGGATCGTGAAGGCGGAAGGCTGCGTCCTGTCGGCCATCGCCAGCCGCGACCTGTCGCGCGCGCAAGGGCTGGCCGAGCATTTCGGCGCGCGCCACGCCTTCGGCTCCTACGAGGCGCTTCTCGACAGCGCGGAGGTGGACGCGGTCTATATCCCGCTGCCGACCAGCCAGCATGTGGAATGGGCGCGCCGCGCCATCGAGGCCGGCAAGCATGTTCTGGTGGAAAAGCCGCTGGCGCTGAAGGCCGAGGCGATCGAGCCCCTGATCGCCGCGCGCGACAAGGCCGGCGTCGAGGTAGCGGAAGCCTTCATGGTGCGTTACCACCCGCAATGGGCCCTGGTGCGCGAGTGGATCGCGGACGGGCGCATCGGCCGCCTCTGCCATGTGCAGGGGGCCTTCTCCTATTACAATGTGGACCCCGCCAATATGCGCAACCAGCCGGAACTCGGCGGCGGCGCGCTTCCCGATATCGGCGTCTACCCCGTCGTCACCACGCGGCTTTCCACCGGCGCGGAGGCCGTCTCGGCCCGCGCCACGATCGAGCGCGATCCGACCTTCGGCACAGATCGCTTCGCCGATTGTTCGGTGGACTTTGCCGATTTCCGCCTGTCCTTCTATGTCGCGACCCAGATGGCCGCGCGCCAGACCATGGTCTTCCACGGCACGGAAGGGTTCATCGAGGTGGATGGCGCCTTCAATGCCGGGCTCTACGCGCAGGCCGCCGTGCATTGGCACGACCGCTCGCATGGCCGCTCGGAAACGGCGCGTTTCGGCGCGGCGGACCAGTATCGCCTCCAGGCCGAAGCCTTCGCGCGAAAGGTCGCGGGCGGCACTGAGCGTCTGTTCTCGCTGGAGGAATCCATCCTCAACCAGCGCGTGATCGACGCGTTCTACCGCTCCGGCGAAGCGGGCGGCTCGACCGTCCCGGTCTGAGGTCTTCCCGCGAAAGTCGATTTCCCCGCATGGACAAGGCGGGGAAACAACATCTCCGAGTTGTCGGGCGAACCTTCGTTCGGCGGACACACCCTGACGCCCGCGCTTCGCGTGGCGCTCCAGCTTCGGTCCATTCATCTGCCTTAGTTTCGGCCGATCCGTCCGGCTTGGCTCTGCCAGCCGGCATGGCCGATGCCGGCCGTCCGGAGGAACGCCCCATGCTGTCAGGTTCTCGCTCGCGCCTGTCGCTCGCAACGCTCGGGCTGGTTGCCGCCCTGTCCGGCCCCGCCGGCGCGCAGACGCCCGCCAAGGAACTGTTCGGCTCGGAAGCGACCCCCAGCGCCGGCCCGCCGCAGAGCATCGGCTTCTATTCCAAGGGCTGCCTGTCGGGCGCGATGGAAATGCCCAAGGACGGGCCGACCTGGCAGGTCATGAAGCCTTCGCGCAACCGCGCCTTCGCCCATCCGACCATGATCCGCTTTCTCCAGCGCCTGTCGGGCGACGCCGCGCGCGAGGCGCATTGGCGCGGGCTTCTGTTCGGGGACATGGCGCAGCCGCGCGGCGGCCCGATGAAGGACGGCCACGCCTCGCACCAGATCGGCCTCGACGCCGACATCTACCTGACCGAGATGCCGACGCGCCGCCTCTCGCCGCATGAGCGCGACACGATGCCCCTGCCCTCGGTGATCGACAAGCGCACCAACCGGATCGACCTGTCGCGCTGGCGGCCCGAGATGCTGAAGCTCATCCGCACCGCCGCGCGCGAGCCGGAGGTGGAGCGCATCTTCGTGCATCCCGGCATCAAGGAGCAGCTCTGCAAGACGGCGGGCCGCGACCGGGCTTGGCTCAACAAGGTGCGCCCGATGTTCGGGCACGATTATCATTTCCACGTGCGCATCTCGTGCCAGCCGGGCTCGCCCAATTGCCAGTCGCAGGAATCGACCGGCAAGGGCGATGGCTGCGACAAGCTCGATTGGTGGTTCAACGTCGCGCTGCGCCCGCCCCCGCCCAACGCCAAGCCTTGGAAGAAGCCGCCTCCGATCTTCATGGCGGCCCTCCCGAAGGCCTGCGCGGCCGTGCTCAACCAGCCGGCGGCCAAGGGCGGCGCGGTGATGGCCGCCTCGCCCGCGCCGAGCCTGCCGCAACCGCCGCCGCCCGTCGCCGCCGCCATGTCGGACGATTTCGACGACAACGCGCAGCCGGCGCCCATCGCAAGCCCCGCGCCGCCGCCTTTGGCGCCCGCCACCAGCACCCCGGCCTATGCGCCGGAGCCTCCCGGCGGATTGCCCATGCCGCGTTTCCGCCCGGCCCGTTGAGCCGGGCGAAAGCCGCTCAGAGCCTTCCAGCCTCCGCGCCGCTTCCCTGAGGGCCGATCGCGGCGAAGAGCGCCGCGTCGTCACCGATGCCCGCATTGGGCGTCGTCAGCAGCGTTTCGCCATAGAAGATGGAATTCGCCCCCGCAAGGAAGCAGAGGATCTGCGCCTCGCGGGTGAGCTGCGAGCGGCCGGCCGACAGGCGCACCCGCGCCTTCGGCATGACGAGCCGCGTCGCCGCCACCATGCGCACGAGATCGAGCGCGTCGACCCGCTCGCGACCCGCCAGCGGCGTTCCCTCCACAGGCACCAACGCGTTGATCGGCACGCTTTCGGGGTGCGGGTCGAAGCCGGACAGAACCTGCAACAGGCTGGCGCGATCCATCACGCTCTCGCCCATCCCCACGATGCCGCCGCAGCACAGCTCGATCCCCGCTCTGCGAACGAGACCAAGGGTCTCCAGCCGGTCGCGGTAGGTCCGCGTCGAGATGATGCGCTCGTAGAATTCGGGCGAGGTGTCGAGATTGTGGTTATAGGCGGTGAGGCCTGCGCGGACGAGGCGCTCGGCCTGATGCGGCTTCAACATGCCGAGCGTGACGCAGGCTTCCATGCCGAGGGCGCGCACGCCCTCCACCATCTCCACCACCGCGTCGAACTCGCGTCCGTCCCGCACCTCGCGCCAGGCCGCGCCCATGCAGAAGCGCGAGGCCCCGGCCGCCTTGGCGGTTTGCGCCAGGGCGATGACCTTGTCCGGCTCCATCAAACGGTCGCGCGTCAGCTCGACCTCGCGGTGATGGGCCGATTGCGGGCAATAGGCGCAATCCTCCGGGCAGCCGCCGGTCTTGATCGACAGGAGACTGGCGCGCTGGACATGATCGGGATCGTGATGGGCGCGGTGCACGGCCTGCGCGCGGCCGACGAGGTCGAGCAGCGGCGCTTCGAGAAGCGCGGTGATCTCGGCCACGGTCCAATCATGACGGATCAGACTATCGGCGCTCATCGGCGCAGGCTCACGCGGCGCGGCAGGGCAAGGCTTGCCACCGCCAGGATCGCGATCTTGAGGAGATCGCCCGGCACGAACGGCCAGACGCCGACGCTCAGGATCTTGTCCGCTGGCACCAAAAGCGAGAGCCAAGCCGCGCCGCAGGCATAGACGAGGGCGAGGCCGGCCAGCATGGCGCCAAAGCGCCCGAGGAACTTGCGCCCCGCCGCCCAGTGGCCGACCAAGGCCGAAGCGAGAAGGAAACCCAGGAGATAGCCCGCTGTCGGTCCCATCATATAGGCCAAGCCGATGCCGCGCTCGGGCGTACCGGAGAAGACGGGCAGCCCCGCCGCACCGGCCGCGAGATAGGCCAGAAAGATCGAGACCGCCAAGCGAGGGCCTAGAAACAGCGCAAAGCCCATCACGGCCATCGTGTGCAGCGTCATTGGCACAGGCCAGAAGGGAATCTGCGCCTTCGCGGCCAGCGTCATGAGGATGACGCCGGCGGGAATCACAACAAGCTGGGGAAGGATGCCAAACCGGGATGGATGCGTGGACGAGGCTGGGGTCGCCATCGGAACCTCTTTATCTATTATTTTTGGCGGATCGCCTCCCGATCATGATGCGAATTCTCTGATTCGCTCAACGACTCTCAAAATAATAGATAAGCGCGATGTGTTACGTGCGCCCCCTTGAGTGCGTCACCTGCCCGATCCGCTGCACATGCCGCGCCAGCGTCGAGGCCGCACCTTCGGCATCTCCCGCCCGGAGCGCCAAGAGAATGGCGCGGTGGTCGCGGTCGGTCGGCGCGTCCCATTCCGCCCGCCAGCCCGAAAATAGGAAGCGCGCGCTGGCAGCCTGAAGATCGTCGATCGTCTGCAGAAGGCGCGGCATCGCGCAGGGCGCAAGGATCGTGCGGTGAAAGGCGCGGTTCGCCTCTTCCCAGGCCTGCACATTCGCGGCCCGGTCGCTCGCCTCCACAGCCCGCTCGGCCTCATTCAGGATCGAGCGCGTCAGATGCGGAAAGGCGTGGCGGAGCGCGAGGCTTTCCAGCGCCGCGCGCATCTCGGCGACCTCCCGCACTTCGGCTGGGCTGAACCCCGCCACACGCACGCCCCGGCGCGGTTCGCTCACGACAAGCCCCTGGGCCTCCAGCCGCCGAAAGGCCTCGCGCACCGGCACATGGCTGGCGTTGAACTCCAGCGCCACATGATCCTGCCGCAGCTTCACGCCCGGCGCGATCGCGCCTGAAATGATGCGCTCGGCCAGCGCGCGACTGATTCTGACCGCCAGCGGGTCGTCTTTGGCAATGCTCATGCGTGCGCGATAATCTATAAAACCCGATACGTCGATGCGCCCGTGTCAGCGCATCGCACGAGGCGCGACGCAGCGCCTTTTTCCCGCAACGTTGCGGTGCTATGGCTCGGCCTTCTTCAAACAATTGAAACCGGACCGGCATGACTCCGACGCACGATTCCGCCGAAAACCTGAAGTTTCCGATCCTGATCGGCGACATCGGAGGCACCAATGCCCGGTTCGCCCTTCTGGTGGACGCCTTCGCCGAGCCGAAGAACTTCCCGATCGTCCAGACCGCCGATTTCCCCAATATCGACGACGCGATCCAGGCGACCGTTCTCGACAAGACCTCGATCCAGCCGCGCTCGGCCGTGCTCGCCATTGCCGGCCCGATCAGCGGCGACGAAATCGAGCTGACCAATTGCCATTGGGTGGTGCGCCCTCGCCGGTTGATCGAGGATCTCGGCTTCGAAGACGTGTTGCTCGTCAACGACTTCGAAGCGCAGGCGCTCGCCGTTTCGGCTCTGCCGGACGCCGGCCGCGAGGCGATCGGCCCCGCCGGCACGCCGCATGACGGCGCGCGCGTCGTGGTCGGCCCCGGCACGGGCCTCGGCGTCGCGGGCCTCGTCAAGGCGCGGCGCATGTGGATTCCCGTCGCGGGCGAAGGTGGCCATATCGACCTCGGCCCCCGCAGCGCGCGCGATCTCGCCATCTGGCCCTATCTGGAGACGATCGGCGGGCGCGTTTCGGCCGAGCAGGTCCTGTGCGGACGCGGCCTCGTCAATCTCTACAACGCCATCGGGCGCGCCGACGGGCGCGAGGTGCAGCCGCATTCCCCCGCCTCGATCACGGCGGCGGCCGGTGCGGGCGACGAAACGGCCCGCGAAGCCATCCGCCTCTTCGGCATCTATCTCGGGCGCGTGGCGGGCGATCTGGCGCTCGTCTTCATGGCGCGCGGCGGCGTTTTCATCGCGGGCGGCATCTTCGGCCACATCGCACCCTATATCGACCGTGCCGCCATGCGCGCCGCCTTCGAGGACAAGGCGCCCCACGAAGCGCTCTTACGCGACATGCCGCTCTACGCCATCACGCTGCCGCTGGCGGCGCTGGCGGGGCTCGCCACATTCGCCCGCGCGCCGCGTTCCTACGGGCTCGAGACCACCAACCGGCGCTGGACGCGCTGACGCTCTTTATCCCCCGCACCGCCGCGCCTGTAGGCAGGAGCGGCGGCAGCGGCTATAGAGCGAGCCGACGATGAACCGGCCGGCCCGATCCTTGACGAAGACCACTCTCTCCTTGAGCGAACCCCGTCAGCGGGGCGAGGCGCTCCATCTGCTTCGCCGCGTGATCGCGGAAAACGGGCGCGAGCATCTCGCCGGCTACGCGGTGGCGGCCCTGTGCCTGGTCGTGGTGGCGCTCACCACGGCCTTCATGGCCTGGGTGATGCGCGACGTGATCGACGAGATTTTCGTCGCCGGCAACCGGGCCATGCTGTTCACGCTGCCCTTCGCGATCTTCTTCGCCTTCTTTCTGCGCGGCATCGCCTCCTATGGGCAGGGCGTCATCCTGGCGCGGATCGGCAATGATGTCGTGGCGCGCTACCAGCGCCGCCTGTTTGCCCATCTCACCGAACTCTCGGTCGACTTCTTCGGCGAAACGCGCTCGGCGCAGCTCGCCGCGCGCATCAACCAGAATGTCTCGGGAATTCGCGATACGCTGAATCTCACGGTCACGTCGCTGGCGCGCGATCTCCTGACGCTGATCTTCCTGATCTTCGCCATGATCTGGCAGGACTGGGCGCTGTCGCTGATCGCGCTGACCGCCGGCCCGCCCATCGCCATTATGATCTCGCGCCTGTCGCGCAAGCTGCGCAAGGCGACGCGACAGTCGATCGACCTCAACAGCCGGGTTCTCGGCTCCATGCAGGAAGCGGCGCAGGGCATTCAGGTGGTGAAGGCCTTCACCATGGAAAAGCTCCTGCGCGCGCGCACCGACGATCTGATCGAAAAGGCGGAAGAGCGCTCCAACCGCATCGCCATCATCACCGAGCGCTCCGGCCCGATCACCGAGACGGTGGCCGGCATCGCGGTGGCGGCCGTGATCGCCTGGTCGGGCTATCGCTCGATCGTCTACGGCTATTCGCCGGGCTCGATGTTCGCCTTCATCACGGCGCTGCTCCTGGCCTACGACCCCGCGCGCCGCCTCGCCAAGCTTCAGGTGCAGATGGAGCGCGCGCTCGTGAACGCCAAGATGATCTACGAGATCCTGGACGAGACGCCGCGACAGGCCGACGCGCCGGGCGCCAAGCCGCTCTCCGTCGCGGGCGGCGAAATCCGCTTCGACGCCGTATCTTTCGGCTATCATGCCGACGAGCCGGTCTTGCGCGAACTCTCCTTCACCGCGCCCCCCGGCCGAACCACGGCGCTGGTCGGCGCGTCCGGCGGCGGCAAGTCCACGATCATCGCGCTGATCGAGCGCTTCTACGACACGCGGTCGGGCCGCATCCTGATCGACGGGACGGATATCGGCGCCGTCACCAAGCATTCGCTGCGCTCGGCCATCGCCTATGTGCCCCAGAGCCCCGTTCTGTTCGAAGGCTCGATCCGAGACAATATCCGCTTCGGCCGGCCGGAAGCCTCCGACGCCGAGGTGGAAGACGCCGCGCGTAAGGCGCAGGCCGAGGAGTTCATCCTCACCCAGCCGCTCGGCTACGAGACGCCGGTGGGTGAAAACGGCGTGACGCTTTCGGGCGGCCAGCGCCAACGCCTGTCGATCGCCCGCGCGCTCCTGCGCGACGCGCCGATCCTGCTTCTCGATGAGGCGACCTCGGCGCTCGACACGCGGTCCGAAGTCTTGGTGCAGCGCGCGCTGGAAACCGCGATGCGCGACCGCACCGTCATCGTCGTCGCCCATCGCCTGTCCACCATCGTCGGCGCGGACCAGATCCTTGTCGTGGATCGCGGCCGGATCGCCGAAAGCGGGACGCATCAGGAGCTTCTGACCCGTCCGAACGGGCTTTACGCCCGTCTGCACGGCTTTCAGGGCGGGGCGGACGCTTCCGAAACCATCAAAACGGAGACCTTGTCATGAGCGAGCCGATGAAGCTGGTGATCCTGGGCGCCGCCGGGCGCATGGGCCGCACGCTGGTGCGCGTCGTCAAGGAAACCGACGGCGCCAAGCTTTCCGCCGCGATCGAGCGCGAGGGTTCGCTGGCGCTCAGCAGCGATGCCGGGGAACTGGCCGGGGCCGGCCATCTCGGCATTCCCGTCTCCAGCGATCTGGCGGCCGCCCTGGACGCGGCGGACGGCGTGATCGACTTCACCGCACCGGCCTCCAGCGTCGCGGTGGCCAACGAGGTTGCTCGGCGTGGGCTGGTCCATATCATCGGCACGACCGGCTGCTCGGAAGGCGACGATGCCGCGATCGCGGCAGCGGCACAGGCCGGCGCGCGGATCGTCAAGTCCGGCAACATGAGTCTGGGCGTCAATCTTCTCGCCGTTCTGGCGGAGCAGGCGGCGCGCGCCTTGGGACCGGATGCGTTCGACATCGAAATCCTCGAAATGCACCACCGCCACAAAGTGGACGCCCCGTCCGGCACCGCGCTGCTTCTCGGCGAAGCAGCGGCGGCGGGGCGTGAGATCGTCTTGAAGGACCAGTCCGTGCGGGTGCGCGATGGCCATACCGGCCCGCGCGAGGCCGGCACGATCGGCTTTGCCACACTGCGCGGCGGCTCGGTGGTGGGCGATCATCAGGTGATCCTCGCCGGCGAGGGCGAGCGCATCGAGCTGAGCCACCGGGCGGAGGATCGCGCCATCTTCGCGCGCGGGGCCGTGCGTGCCGCGCTCTGGGCGCGAGGCCAAGCGCCGGGTCTTTATTCGATGCGTCAGGTGCTCGGCTTCTGACGCTCCAAAGGTTTTCCACCTCTCGTCCACATCATACGTTCACCCAAGGGAGTTCGCCTTCATGTCCCGCACCCTCGTGCTCGTCCGCCACGGCCAGAGCGACTGGAACCTCAAGAACCTCTTCACCGGCTGGCGCGACCCGGATCTGACGGAACTCGGCGTGGAAGAGGCCAAGGCGGCCGGGCGGCGTCTCAAGGCGGCCGGGCTGCAGTTCGACATCGCCTTCACCAGCGCCCTGTCCCGCGCCCAGCGCACGCTCAAGCTCATCCAGGGCGAGCTCGGCCAGGAGGGGCTGGAGACGATCCGCGATCAGGCGCTGAACGAGCGCGACTATGGCGATCTGTCGGGCCTCAACAAGGACGACGCCCGCGCCAAGTGGGGCGAGGAGCAGGTCCATATCTGGCGCCGTTCCTATGACGTGCCCCCTCCGGGCGGCGAGTCGCTGAAGGACACGGGCGCGCGCGTCTGGCCCTATTACATCCACCGCATTCAGCCGCATGTCCTGTCCGGCGGCACGGTGATCGTCGCGGCCCATGGCAACTCGCTGCGCGCCCTCATCATGGCGCTGGACGGGCTGACGGGCGAGGAGATCGTCGCGCAGGAACTCGCGACGGGCGTGCCCATCGTCTACAACCTGAACGCCGATTCCACCGTCGCTTCCAAGGAAGTTCTGGCGGGCTGACCGTCACGAAGCCTGCCCCGTTTCAGCCGGGGTGGGCATCACGAACAGACAGTGGGGTGGCGCCTCGGTGCCGCCCTTCTTATACGCCGCGTCAACTTGGCGCTTGCGGGATCGCCATTCTGAACGGATGCTGAGGCCTTCCCTTGGAAGGAGGCATCGCATGCGCCGCGTTCTCCTCGGTTTTATCGCCCTGGTCGCCCTAGCTCATCCGGCGCTGGCGGACGATGGCAGCGATGCTCGCGCCACGATCGGCGGGCAGCTCGAAGCCTTTCGCGCCGACGATGGAGCGCGGGCCTATGCCTTCGCCGCTCCTAATATCCAGCGCCTCTTTCCCTCGCCCGAGATTTTTCTGAGCATGGTGGCGCAGGCCTATCCCGCCGTTCACCGCGCCGGCAACGTCACCTTCGGCGCGCTGAAGGCCGAGGGGGCCGGGCTGCGTCAGGAGGTCTACCTGTCGGATGCCAAGGGGCAGAGCTGGATCGCCAGCTACACGCTGGAGCGCCAGCCGGACGGCTCGCTGAAGATCACCGGCTGCCAGATGCGCAAGGGCAACGACATCGGGGCTTGACGATCGGGCGGGTTGGCAACCGCCTCACCCTCGCCGCCCGCGTCGGTGCGGTGTGCGACATGGGCTCCGCCGAACCTCTCGATCCCTCGCGGGCCCCTTGCGGAGGGCGAGAAGGGGCGCGCGAATCGCCCCTCCCTTCGACCTCAGTCGCGATAAGCGCCTTGTCGCTCCAGCATCCAGCCGGGATATTCGGCGGGCAGGCGCGACACGGCGTCGAGCTTGGCGAGATCGTCCGCGCTCAACTCAACTTTCGTCGCGCCGATATTGTCGGAGAGCTGCTCCGGCCGCCGGGCTCCGATGATGACGCTGGTCACCACGCTCTGGTGCAGCAGCCAGCTGAGCGCCACCTGCGCCACTGTGCAGCCCCGGGCGTCGGCCACCTCACGCATCGCCGCGATCACCGCGCCACCGCGCGTGCGGTCTACCGGCGGGAAGTCGAACGTGGCGCGCCGCCCGTCCGCGCCGGTGCCCTCGCCGTCATATTTGCCCGAGAGATAGCCGCCGGCCAGCGGGCTCCAGACCATGAGGCCGATGCCCTCGGACTGAAGCATGGGCGCGATGTCACGTTCGAGATCGCGGCCGACCAGCGTGTAATAGGCTTGAAGGGAGAGAATGGGCGCGAGCCGGCGCATCTCGGCGATGCCGACCGCCTTCATCACCTGCCAGGCCGCCCAGTTGGACAGGCCGAGATAGCGCACATGCCCGTGGCGCACGAGCGTGTCCAGCGCCTCCAGGGTCTCCTCGATCGGCACCGCCTTGTCGAAACCATGGATCTGGTAGAGGTCGATATGGTCGAGCCCCAGCCGCTGAAGGCTCTGCTTGCATTGGGAGAGGATATGAGAGCGCGACGCGCCGCGCGCGTTCGGCCCCGCCCCCATCGGCCCCAGCACCTTGGTGGCCACCACGACATCGTCCCGCGCGACACCGAGATTCTGGAGCGAGCGGCCGAGAATGCGCTCGCTTTCGCCGCCCGCATAGACATTGGCCGTGTCGATGAAATTGATGCCGGCATCCAGCGCCGTCTTCACCAGCGCGTCGGCCTCGTCCTGCCCGAGCCGACCGATCTGGCTCCACATGCCCTCGTTGCCGCCGAAGGTCATGGTGCCCAGGCACAGTTCCGAAACGAAAAGGCCGCTATGGCCGAGCTGTCGCATCCGCATGGATCATCTCCTTGAAAGCGTGGCGATGGGCCGAACCTAAGGCGCGGGGTCGCCTTTGCCTCCGGCCGATCCTCTCAGCCTCTTGCTCGATCCTCTCAAAGCCGCTCGGGGGCGATGGCGTTTAGCGGCCTCGCGCGTACACTCGCGGGCATGACCGACCTTGCCGATCTCGCCCCGCTTCTCGAACGCCAGTTTCTGCGCCATGGGCGCGAAACGTCGATCAAAGGCCTGCTTCTCAACCGTGCGGAGGGCCCGAGCGGCATCATCCGCTCGGTCTACGGCCCCTCCTTCTGCCTCGTCGTGCAGGGGGCCAAGCTTTCGACGCTCGGCCCCGACACCTATCGCTACCGCGCGGGCGAATGCCTGATCGCCTCGGTGGACGTTCCGGTCTCGGCGCGGATCGTGGCGGCGAGCCCGGCCAAGCCCTATCTCGCTCTGAGCTTCGCGCTTCCGCCGGAGGACGTGACCGCACTGGTCGCCGAGGCCGAGATCGCGCCCGCGCCGGCCGCGCCCTTCGCGGCGCTGGCGGCGGGCCGGGCGGACCCGTCCCTGTGCGATCCGATCCGACGGCTTCTGGAATGCCTCGACCATCCGCGCGACAGATCGGTTCTCGTGCCGCTGATCCGGCGCGAGCTCGTCTGGCGCCTGCTCCATAGCCCGCTCGGCGCGGCGCTCGCCCAGATGGGTGCGCGCGACAGCCACGGCGCGCGGGTCGGCCGGGCCTGCGCCCATATCCGCGCGCATTATGCGCAGAGCCTTCGGGTTCAGGATCTCGCCCGGCTGGCCGGCACGAGCGTTCCCAGCTTCCACCGGCATTTCAAGGCGGTGACGACCATGACGCCGGTCCAGTTTCAGAAGCTCGTGCGCCTTCAGGAGGCGCGTCGGCGGCTGATGAGCGCGGAGGAGGTCGCGAGCGTCGGCTATGCCATCGGCTACGAGAGTCCCTCGCAGTTCAGCCGCGACTATCGCCGCCTGTTCGGCAATCCGCCGGGGCGCGACGGCGCGGCCATCCGCGCGCGCTTCGCGCCGGAGCCCGCGCTTCCCTGAGCCTCTTGCCGGCTACCGATTTTACCCGCCAAATAGCTGTCATCGAATTGCGGCATGGTGCGTCCGCAGCGAAAAGCCCAGACGAAAGCGACCGGCCGCATGAGCAACGAAGACAGGACTCTCGACGGTTTCGCCGCGCGCAACGGCGCGGACGATTGGCTGCGTGCCGAAATCGAGGATGTGCTGGACGAAGATTTCGAACTGGAACTCTCGCCGCCGTCTCTCAGCGACGAACTCACCAAGATCTACAAGAAGTCCCACCCGAACGCGCTCGACCGTCTCGTGTATTTCCGCGAGCTGCTGCGTCTTCAGTCCGAGTTGATCAAGCTCCAGAACTGGGTCGCCCATCATAAGGAAAAGGTCGTCGTCCTGTTCGAAGGGCGCGACGCGGCTGGCAAGGGCGGCGTCATCAAGCGCATTTCGCAGCGGCTCAACCCGCGCATCGTGCGCGTCGTCGCGCTGCCCGCGCCGAGCGACCGCGAAAAGACGCAATGGTATTTCCAGCGCTATGTGCCGCATCTGCCGGCGGGCGGCGAGATCGTCCTGTTCGATCGCTCCTGGTACAATCGGGCGGGCGTCGAGCGCGTCATGGGCTTTGCCAAGCCCAACGAGGTCGAGCAGTTCTTCCATGACGTGCCGGAATTCGAGCGGATGCTGGCGCGCTCGGGCATCCGTCTCGTCAAATACTGGTTCTCGATCACCGACGAAGAGCAGCAGATGCGCTTCATGATGCGCGTCCACGATCCGCTCAAGCAGTGGAAGCTCTCGCCGATGGACCTTCAGTCCCGCGTGCGCTGGGAGCAATATACCAAGGCCAAGGAAGAAATGTTCGCGCGCACGAGCATTCCCGAAGCGCCCTGGTACATCGTGGAAGGCAACGACAAGAAGCGCGCCCGCCTCAACTGCATCAACCACCTCCTCAGCCTGATCCCCTATGAGGGCGTGCCCTACGACGAGATCACCCTGCCCGAGCGCGTGTTCAACCCCGAATACGAGCGCCAGACCCTGCCGAGCGAGCTTTACGTGCCGCAGCGCTTTTGACGCTGCGCCTCATGCGGAGGGCGGGGGCACAGCCCCGCCCGTCGCGGAGAACGCGCGGCAGAGATCGTTCAGGAAGCAGCTTTCGCAGCGCGGGCGGCGCGAGAGGCAGACGCTCTTGCCGAACTGGATCAACCAGAAATGGCCGTCGCGGCGCGCCCAGTCCGGCACGTCGCGCTCCAGCGCGGCGGCCGTCTTGTCGGCGGTGCGCTCCTGCGTGATGCCGGTGCGGTTGCAGACGCGGAAAACATGCGTATCGACGGCGATCACGTCCTCGTCGAAGGTGAAGCTCATGACGATGTCGGCACATTTGCGCCCGATGCCGGGCAGGCCCATGAGCCCTTCGCGCGTTTGCGGCACCACGCGATCATGCTCCTCGATCAAGGCATGGCAAAGCCGGCGGATGCTGCGGGCCTTCATGTTGTAGAGGCCGCAGGGCTTGATGGCCGCCGCGATCTCGGCCTCGCTCAGACGAAGCATGTCGTCCGGCGTCCGGGCGAGTTGGAACAGCGCGGTCACGGCGGCGGCCGTGTTCACATCCCGGCTCTGCGCCGAAAGAAGACAGGACACGACGGACCGGAACGGGTCGGGCTGATCCTTCGGCCCCTTGGCGGTCGGCGTGCGACCGGGCATGTGCGCGGCGAGGCGACGAAACGCCTCCTCGCGCTCGGCTGCGTCCATGGGCGCGCGCAGTTCGCGAGTCTTCGATACGGCGCGCTGCGACTTGCCCTTCGGCGCGGAGGATGTCCGCGCGTCGCCGCGCGCTTTCGGCACGTCTGCCCGTGTGTCGCCCGCCGCCTTGCCCATCGCATCGCTCCCTTCGCCTGGCAGAAGGGACGTTTGGTCAGCCAATGAGTTCCCCGCTGCGGCGATCAGTCGGGGTGGCGCAGGCCGAACTCCCAGCCCAGCATGGCGCGCTTGCGCGTCAGCCCCCAATGGTAGCCCGTCAGCGCGCCCGACTTGCCGACCACGCGGTGGCACGGCACCACGAAGGACAGGGGATTGCGCCCGACAGCCGCGCCCACCGCGCGCGAGGCCTGCGGCGCGCCGATGTCCCGCGCGACGCTGGAATAGGTGTCGGCGCATCCCAGCGGAATGTCGAGAAGGCGCTGCCAGACACGCACTTCGAAATCCGTACCGATCAAGACGATGCGCAGCGGCTGGTCGCCCCGCCAGCGCGCCGGCGAGAAGACCCGCGCGACATGATCGGCCGCGCCCGCATCGTCCCGCTCGGCCTGCGCCTTCGGCCAGCGGCCGAGCATATCGGCCAGCGCGTGCGCGTCTCCGCCCCGCTCCTCGTCGCTGAAGGCGAGCCCGGCCAGTCCGCGCTCGGTCCAGACGGCCAGCGTGCGCCCGAACGGCCCGTCGGCAAAGCCGTAGCGCAGCGCCAGTCCTTCGCCCTTGGCCTTGTGCGCGCCCGGGCTCATGGCCTCATGCTTGACGAACAGATCGTGCAGCCGCGACGGCCCGCTGAGCCCGACCTCGATCGCGGCGTCCAGAAGCGGAAGCCCTTCGGCCAGAAGCCGACGCGCATGATCCAGCGTGACCGCCTGAAGAAAGGCCTTGGGGCTGAGCCCCGCCCAGCGCCGCAGGGCGGCCTCCAACTCGGCCTCCGGCGCGCCCACACCCTCGGCCACTTCGCACAGGCTCGGCTGCGAGCGATATTCCTGCGATATGAACTCGATCGTGCGCCGTACGAGCGCATAATCGCCGGGAGGCGGAACCTCCTCGAAGGCGGGACGCGGCGCGATTGGCGCATGGAGGGTCATGGGTCGGGCTCCTTTCGAGGCCGCAGCATGGCCCGCCCCGCCCCGCGAGACCACCCGTTTTTCCCAGGTATCGACCCATCGCAGCGTCTGCTGCACAGGGACCGATCGCGCTTCGGATCGACAAGCACGGCCTGAAACGCCATGGAGCCGGTCAGCAACGCCTGGATATTGTCGTAGCCCGCTCCCAGAACGCGGGGATCGATCAGCGCGCCGAGGCCGACCACCAGCCCGCCTAGGGCCGGCCATCACATCCAATGGAGCGGCAGATGGTGGAAGCCATCCTCGATCCGATACAGCGCGGAGGAAAGACGCGAGGCGAAAAGGCCCGTCGCAAGGCCGAGCGCGGCAACGCCCGCCAGCATCGCGGCATCGCCCGCAAGGGGCGCGGTGAGCACGAACATCGGCCCCGCACCGATCCATGCAGGCCGCCAGGCGATGGCCGTCAAGGCGGCGACCGTGACGGGCACGAAGCTGCGCGGCTTCCACTCGAAAAGCAGCACCTCGACCGCCAGGAGCATGGCCGCGACGGGCGTGCCGAAGATCGCCGTCATGCCCGCCGCCGCGCCGGCGACGAGCAGCGTCTTGCGCTACGCGCCGCTGAGATGAAAGCATTGGGCAAAGAGCGAGCCGATCGAGACGGCCGAGGACAGGGGCTTGAGCACTGCGACCTTGGGCGACATCCGGCTTTGGCCGAACAGAATGGCCTCGATGGCTTCGGGAATGCCGTGCCCGCGAATCTTGTCCGACCCGAAACGCGCCATGAGGCCGATGATCAGACTGCCCGCGACCGGCACCAGCACCGTGGCAAGGCCACCCATCGCCGGCACGATGCCCTGCACGGCAAAGGACCATTCGCCCTACCAGGCGAGATGGGTGGCGAGCGCGATGAGCTTCGGGAGCAGCCATGCGGCACCCGCGCCGCCCGTCCCGACGACGAGCGCCATCAGGGAGAGAGCGAACATTCGCCAGTCGGCGCTGTGATCGGCCAGTCGGGGCGACGCGACCGGGCCGGAAGGAGCGTTGGGGGATGAGAAGCGGAGCGGGGCGAAGGGGGTCATAGGCGGCCAATTATCGCACTACGATATTTCTCAAGAATGCGATCGGTGGCATGGAGCGAGCTTGAGTGATCCGATCGACGACGAGGACTATTGCGCGCTGGCGCTGTTCCGCCGGCAGTTGCGAAGCTTCCTGAGTTTCAGCGAAGGAGCCGCCGCAGAGGCAGGACTGACGGCGCAGCAGCATCAGGCGCTTCTCGCCATTCGCGCCGCCGCCGAACGCTCGCTGCCGGTCGGGGAGCTGGCGGATCAGCTTCATCTTCGCCCGCACAGCGCCACGGGGCTGGTGGATCGACTGGCGCGGCTGGGGCTGGTGGAACGCTAGGATGGAGATAGCGACCGACGCAGCGTTCGTGTCGCGCTCACCCAGGATGGGCTGGACAAGATCGAGACACTGTCCGCCGCTCATCGCCACGAACTGCTGCGCCTTCGCCCTCTGCGGATCGAAATGCTGGGCAAGCTTTAGAAGCGGGGACAGGCCCCTTGCGGGTTGGCGCGCGGGCGCTTTGCGCCAGGGGGCGTCGTTGCCGAGGCTTGGCCTTGCGCTGCATCGCCCCCCCTTGGGCGAAGCGAAGACGGGCGATCGCCCCCTGCCCTGCGGTCCGGATTCAAGGCGGGCGACCGATCGGATCGGTGCTGGATGGATGCGACGACCGGCTCGAATTTTCGCTAGGAGGCACACGAACGAGCCCCTCGCCCTCCGTTGACAGGGGGGAGGCTACGGTCGCAAGCTCAAGGCATGTTTGCTTCGAATACCGTCGAATTGTCTGGGCGCCGTGTGCTGATCGTCGAAGACGAGTATCATGCCGCCGAGGAATTGAGCGCGACCATCCGAGCCTCCAATGGAATCGTGGTCGGCCCCGTTCCGACCGTGGACGCAGCGCTGGCGCTGGTGGAGCGAGGCGAGATGGTGGACGCCGCCATTCTCGACATCAATCTCGGGGGCGAGAAGGTCTTTCCCGTGGCCGAGGCCCTGAAGGCCATCGGCATCCCGATCATCTTCGTCACGGGCTACGACGATTGGATGATTCCGCAGGAATACGAGGACACGCCGGTGCTGCGCAAACCGGCCGAAGCCGACAATGTGGTCCAGCTGCTGTTCAGCCGGATTTGATGCTTCGAAGCCTTTCTAAAAGTCGGATCGGATCGGATGGGTCCGGTCTTTTCCGTCCCGCTTACTGATCAATCCGGCTTTGCCGCCGGCCTCGACGGCGTCTGGCCGTTCAGGAAAAAGACGCCCGCCCCTTCTCGCTATCGCAGGCGGGACAGACGGGTCATCAGCACGTCTTCCACCTGGCGCAGAGCCGCCGACATGTCCGACACCATGTCGGACGGCAATTGGCGCATCAGGTCGGCGTTCACCTCGCCCCAGACGCGACGCACATGGAGGCGAATCCGCTCGCCCTCCGGCGTGAGACGCACGAAGGTACGGCGCAAGTCGACATCGTCGGCCTCGCGCTGGCACCAGCCCCGGCGCTCCAGAATGTCCAGCATTTTGGAGACCGTCGATGGCCGTACGGACAGGTGGTTGGCCACCATGCAGATGCTTCGCTGCTCGCGCGGGTCGAGCGCGTCGAGAAGCTGATCCTGCCCGGCCATAACGCCGGTTTCCGCCAGCTTCAGCGAGACGAGTTGCCGGGTCGACTTGGACAGGGCGATCAAAGGCTGAAGCAGATCGACGCCGGCAACATCATTGTCGGGAATGGTATTCCTCTTGGACTCTGCCATATCAATTGCCATCGATTCTGGGTCTTGACCGAAATATTCCGCAATCACCGCACAGCTGTCGACTGCATTGGGACGATATTCGAAATCATTGCAGTCACACGAAAATTTAACTCACGCCTTCGTGAGTTCGACTGTCGTGACGATAGCCGCTCTGATCCGAGCGGAGCGTGCGCGCCGAGCCGGCTTTCAGGAGCCGAACATGCGCCAAAGCGGGCTGCAAAACCGTTCCGGTTGCTGTTGCCGCATGTTTCCAAGCGTTGGCGACCAGATGGGTTCCATCACAATAGGACAGGATCTCATGCGACGGACGACTGGTGACCTCTAGTTTCGAAGCGCCGAGCGGCAGCGAGATCACTCCTTGCGCGCCGTCGCGGCCAAGCGAGCCGGTATGGTCGGTGATGCATACCCGTGGAGCCACGCGCGTTCGATCGGGTCGCGGCCATAGTCTTCGTCCTCGGGCGTCGACTCGGGCCTCGGGCTGTCGGCCGCCCGCTTTCGACCCACGCGACGTCGGGATGATCCAGAACCGCGTCAGCGCGCTCCCGCAGTGAAACTGCGTCCTGCGCCCCGGCGCAGGCGTTCGCGGGTGGATCGGACTGCGCAGAAAGATCGGCCCCTCGCCATAGCGCGGCCTTGCGGCTTGCATGTGCCGGATGGCGCGTCGGTTCAGCCCCGGCCGAGGCGTCGGGCTTCATTTCGACGGTCGAACACGATCCCGCCGCCCCGGCTGCAGCGCCTTTGGACCGGCCAAACGAATCGCGCCATTTGGCTGCCGCTGCTTGGCCATTCGGAACGAGGTTCCTCCCGCGTCGTTCGAGCGACAGGGCAATCCACGGCCCCATCTTCCCAGCGCGAAGGATCGGAAAGGAACGACATGGACCTCACACCCGACGAAGAACAGTTTCTGCGCGCCATGCGGGCCATCACGATCAACGAGCGGGGCGAGCAGGTTTTCGTGGGCCTCTCGGCCGATGAAAGCGGGGAGTTCCTCCGGCTGACGCGCCGCAACGAGAGCGGTGAGGATTTGAGCCACGACCCGCGCTTCACCGGCTTGCGGGACCGGCACGAGGAGGCGCGCCAAAAGATCGTTGATGGCAAGGCTCCGCTCGATGGTCCGTTTCACGCGAAGTAACAAGCCGATCGACCTCATCCATCTCGCGGGCGGCTCTCGACAGATTGCACGCGAGGGGCGAAACATGATCTCAGACGAATGGTCGGGGGCCCCTGCGAGCGGAGAATGGTAGAGAGATTTTCGTTCGACGACAGGAAGCGAAGCGCCGTCGGTGCGAGGGCGCATCGTCGGGCATTCGCGACAGTCCTTGCGGCCGGGCGAGCCGCGCGGATCGCATCGGGCGAGCGAAGAAAATCCGATCGGCCGACCCAGCGAGGATTCGCTCCGGCTCTGGAGAGTGCAACAGGCTTGCCCGACGGGTCGGTTCGCCGATCGGGTTGTCGGGCAACGGGTGGGTCAGGCAGGGGATGTCGGAGAACAAGACCGCTCTGGCAATGAACCACGCTTTGCCGGCGCTTCGCATCAGCAGCCGGGGGCTCCCCGCGCAGGAGGCGTTGCATCTGTGGAGCGGGGCCATCGCGCAATTGCGAGCCGAACTGACCGTCGACGCGTGCGATGACATCTTTGTCGACGTCTCCGCCTGGCTGATCGGTTCGTCCATTCTTTGCACGAACCATGTCTCGCCCGCCTGCTTGTCGCGGGCCGCAGAGCAGTTGATCCCTGGTCCTCACGGCCATGTCAGCCTGTTCCATATCGTGAGCGGCGAATGGGAGGGCGAGATCGGCGGCCAGCCCGTCTCGCTCGGTGCGGGCGATTTGTTCTGCCTCGAATCGTCGCAAGGCTTTCGCCTGTCCCATTCGTGGAGCCGGTTTGTCGTCCTCGTGGTCCCGCGCGAAGCGCTGTCGAGCCTCATGAGCCGGATCCCGCCGCTGCATGGAGAGCGATTGACCTCCCCGAGCGCGCATGTTCTGGCGGCGCATCTGAGCGCTCTGTCTCGCCACGCGCCTTCGCTCGGGCAGGACGAAGCGGCGAGCATGGGGCGCGGCACGCTCGCCCTCGTTTCCGCCGCCCTGCGCGAGATCGAGGACCGGCACTTGCCGGAGCGTGAGCGCGAGCCCATGACCCCGACGCTGCGCATCCGCGTGGAGCGGCATATCGAGCAGAACCTGTCCTCGAACGCGCTGACGCCGGAGGCGATCGCGCGCGATCTGCACATCCCCCGCTCCTCGCTGTATCGCGCCTTCGCGCCGCTCGGCGGCATTTCCAGCTATATCCAGACGCGCCGGCTGGACACGGCCTGCGCACTCCTGCGCCATCCAGAAGAACACCGCAGCATGGGGGAACTGGCCGAAGCGCTCGGCTTCGACAGCACGGCCTCCTTCAGCAAGGCGTTCCGGCGCCGCTTCGGCTGTTCCCCGCGCGAGGCCCGCAGCAAGGGCCTGCCGACGCTGGGCAACACGCGCACGATGTTCGAGGCCTGGCTTCAGCTTCAGCCCGCCATCCTGCCGCCGCCGCGCGATGGTGCGTCGAGCGCCCTTCCGCCGGCCGAGGGCTGAGGCGGACGGCGCGTCGGGCATCATGCACCCGACACACCCGCGCGGCCTGGCCAACCTTGCCGCTGCGTTGTTGCAGGCGCGCTGGAGCTGATCTCATCCGCAGAAAAAGCTCGCGCCCATGCACCACCGTGAAACCCCAGGATACGGGGCAACAGGTGCCTTGCGCCTTTGCCTGGCGACCGAGCCGGCCGCGCAAGGGCGTTCGCGCCCATTTTCCAAGAATTCTTTGTTTTATATAGTATAGAGGACTCAAATCCGTGCGCACTATTTTGCATAGAATCGAGATATTGTCTTCACCCATCTCTGCATGACACCCTATCCAAGATCATCATAAGACAATCCATTGTGCTCCCGTATTTTAATAGTCTCTTAACGAAGTGCGGATTGCCGGCTTCGTGGACGATGCGGGGGAAGCATGTCGACGGATCAATGGGTCGGAAACGATGTGTCGCAAGGGCACGCCCGCCTGGAGGGGATTCTCCGTTTCGAGCGGTTGAGCCACGGCTTCGCCCTTTGCGAAACGCTGGCGGTCTCGCTGGTCGCTGTGGCGACGGCCGATCTCTACTGGTCCTACGCGCTGGAATGGCACCCGGACCGCTCCGTGACCATGGCGGTCGGCGCGGCGCTGGGGCTTGGCGTCGCCGGCCTCTCGCTGCTGCGCGGCAGCTATGAGCGCGCGATCGAACCGGGGCCGGGCTTTCTCTGGTCGGGTCTGGTGACGACGCTGCGGATCTTCACCGCGCTTCTGGCCGTCCTCTTCGTCACGCGGTTCGACGAGGGCTATTCGCGAGGAACCTTCTTCTCGCAATTCGTCACGAGCGGGCTCGTGGTTCTCACCCTGCGCAGCGTCTTCCAGCGCCTTCTGCGCGAGCGCCTCGCCAAGGGGCGGGTCGAGCGCCAGCGCCTGATGATCGTGGGCGACGCCCAGCTCGATCCCCAGCTTCAGGCGCGCCTGTCGGCGCGGGGCTGCCATGTCGTGGCCCGCCTGTCGTTGGCGGACACGGCGCGCGCCGACGAGGCCGAAACGCTGCGCGCCATCGTAAACACCTGCCGCGAGAGCGGCGTCGAGCGTGTTCTCGTCCACACCTCGGCCGAGCTGGGCGATCTGGTGGACCGGCTCCTGCACGATCTCAGCGAAACGCCGGTGACGGTGGAAGTTCTGCCGCACCGCAACAGCCCGCTCTGGAGGGCCAAGGGCGACGGGCTGGCCGGTTTGCCGGCGGCCGTCGTGCGCAACCGCCCCCTGTCGCGGCTGCAACTGCTACTCAAGCGCGTGTTCGACTTCGCGGTTGCGCTGGGCGCGCTGATCTTCCTCGCCCCGCTTCTTCTGGCCATTGCGGCGGCGATCCGCCTGGATTCCAAGGGTCCCGTCTTCTTCCGCCAGACGCGGCATGGCTACGGCAACCAGCCGATCCGCGTCTTCAAGTTCCGCTCCATGCGCGTGATAGAGGACGGCGCGGCCTTCCGTCAGGCGACCCGCAACGACCCGCGCATCACCCGCGTCGGGGCGGTTCTGCGACGCACCAATCTGGACGAGTTGCCCCAGATCCTGAACGTTCTCTTCGGCGAAATGTCGATCGTCGGCCCGCGCCCGCATCCGATCGCCCTCAACGAGACCTTCGCCAAGGAAATCAAGCTTTTCCATCGCCGCCACAACATTCGGCCTGGGATCACCGGCTGGGCGCAGATCAACGGGCACCGGGGCGAAACCGACACGCTGAAGAAGATGGCGGACCGGATCGAGCACGATCTCTGGTATGTCGATCACTGGTCCTTCCTGCTCGATCTCAAGATCATCCTGATGACCGCCTTTTCGCGGGCGGCCTATCGGAACGCGGGCTGAGCCTCGGTGCTGGACGCGACCTCTCCGACCTTTCCGCGCGAGATCGTGGAACTGGGCCTGCGTTTCCACCCGCTCACCAAGGCCGAGCTGCTGGACGAGATTTTCCGGCCGCGTCCGCCGGGCACGCAGATCGTGCTCGGCGGCGCCAATCTGCACGGGCTCTACGTCACCCATATCGATCCCGCCTATGATCGGCTTCTGGCGCGGCCCGACACACTGGTGATCCTCGACGGGATGCCTCTCGTCTGGATGCTGCGGGCGCGCGGGCACAAGGTGGAGCGGGCGCATCGCACGACTTGGGTGGACTGGCTGTCGGACAGTTTCGAGCGCGCCGCGCGGGAGGGCAAAGGCGTTTTCGTGCTCGGCCACACGCCGCAGGTTCTGGAAACCGGCCTCGCGCTCGCGCGGGCTCGCTGGCCGAGTCTTCGGATCGACGGGCATCACGGCTTCTTCGACATGACGGGAGGGTCCGCCGAACTGGAAGCGGTTCTGGCCAAGATCGCGGCGGCCGAGCCGCATTTCCTCGTGGTCGGCATGGGAATGCCGCGTCAGGAGCGCTTCGTGGACGCCTATCGCGAGCGCCTCGCGGTTCCCGTTGTCGGGCTGGGCGGGGCTGCCTTTGCCTATTTCGCCGGCTTCGAGCCGACGCCGCCGCGCTGGATGGGGCGCTGGGGGCTGGAATGGCTGCATCGCCTGGCTGCCGATCCGCGCCGCATGGCGCACCGCTATCTCCTGGAACCGCCTCTTCTGGCCGGCCATCTGGCGCGCCGCGCCTGGACGCAGCGCCCGCAAAGCCCCTGATTGCGGCCCGCGACCATACCGCCCGCCCCCCATGTTTCGAACGTGAAGTGTAACCTCCATGGCGTTGCGTAATGCGCTGCAGACGATGAAGGGCCACGCCTTCACGGCGTCGGACCCGGCGGTCCGCTGGTGGGTCGACACATGCTGGAGACAACAGAGAGCCCGGTCTTGCGCCCACGGCCTCACCCGGCCGCTCGTCGTCTCCCTCACCTCGTACCCGCCGCGCTTTGCCACGCTGGCCTACACACTCAAAAGCCTTCTGGCGCAGAGCGTCAGGGCCGATGAGACCGTTCTGTGGATCGCGCATCGCGACCATGCCGGCCTGCCGCGAGAGGTTCTGGATCTTCAGGACGATGGCCTTCGGATCGGCCTCTGCGAAGACGTGCGATCCTACAAGAAATATGCCTGGAGCTTCGCCGAGCACCCGGACGCCTATGTCGTCACCACCGATGACGATGCCTATTATTGGCCGAGCTGGCTGGCGGACTTGACCTCCGGCCTGACCGTTGCCAACGAGAGGGCCATTCCGTCCTTTCGTGCGCACGAGATCACGCTCGATGCCCATGGGGCGCCCCTGCCCTATGGCGCGTGGCGGCAGAACACGAGCGAGCGCAGGACGGCTCCGACCCTCTTTCCGACCGGGCTTGGCGGCGTAGTCTATGTGCCCTCGCTCCTGCATCCCGATGTGCTCGACGTTGAGGCCGCGCGCCGTCTGGCGCCGACCGCCGACGACATGTGGCTTTATGTGATGGCGCGCCGCGCGGGCCTTCAGTTTCGCAAGGTCGGCCCGAAGGTTCGCTTTCGGAACTGGACCGGCAGCCAGGGCAGCGCGCTGTATATCGAAAACGACGCCAGCGGCTCGGCCAACGACGCGCAGTTCGCCGCGCTGACTCGGGAATTCGGCCGCGTCTGGGAAACGGCATGACATCAGTCTCTGCGAACACCCCTCGCGTCTCCGTCGTCATTCCCGTCTTCAACGCCCGCGCCTGCCTCGAAACGGGGGTGCGGTCGGTGCTGGCGCAGACGCTGGGCGATCTCGAAATCATCCTTGTGGACGACGCCTCCACCGATGACAGCCTGTCGATCGCACGGGGGCTGGCCGGTGAGGACCCCCGCCTTCGCGTCATCGCGCTGCCCCGCAATGGCGGACCATCGGTCGCGCGCAATCGCGGCCTGAGCGAGGCTCGCGGCGAGTGGATCGCGATTCTGGATGCCGACGATCGGTTCGAGCCGACACGTCTGGAAACCCTCACGCGCTTTGCTGCCGAGCAGGGATGCGACATGGTGGCGGACGATCTGGCGATCTACGACCGGGGCTGCGATGCCGTCGTGGGAACGGCCTATCCGGAGCTGCGCGAGCCGCTTGTTCTGTCGCTGGCGGAGCTTCTGCGCCACGATCTCTCGCCCGAGCGCACGCCCTATGGTTGGCTCAAGCCCGTGTGGCGCCGCGAGTTCCTGACCCGCCACCAACTCGCCTATGCCGAAGAGCAGCGATACGCCGAGGATTTCGACCTCCTGTTCCGCTGCCTACTGGAAGGCGCGCGCTTCCAGCTGGTGCCGGAGGCGGGCTATGTCTACACGCCCCGTCACGGGCCGGTCTCCCGCAAAGCCTCGGACATGTCGCAGACCCAGCCGGATTTCGGCGCGGCGCTTGGCGCCAATCGCGCGCTTCTGGCAACCTATCGCACGCGGCTCACGCCCGTGGAGGCCGCCCTCCTCGAGCAGCGGATCGCCGGTTTCGAAGGCCGCGCCGCCTATGGCGAATTCCTTCGCCTCCTGCGCCGCAAATCCCCCTCGGCGCTGGTTCGGGCCGCGCGCCACCCGTCCGTCCTGCGGCAGGGATTTCGCGCGCTCGCGCGGCGCTGGAAGCGATAGGTCTCATGCCCAGCCCTGAGCGCAACCTGAAATCCAAGATGATGGCCGGCACGCTGTGGAGCCTCGGCGGCTCGCTCGGCCAGCAGTTGTTCGGCTTCGTCGTCTTCGCCATTCTCGCCCGCAATCTGAGCCCGGCAGAGTTCGGCACGGTGGCCATCGCCACCATTCTCATCGACTTCCTGAACATTTTCGGCCGCTCCGGGCTGACCGACGTCCTGATCTACCGCAAGGATCTCACAGCGCTCGAACTCCACACCTCGTTCTGGCTGAGCGTCGCTCTCGGTCTTCTGGCCATGGCGCTCCTGTATGTCGGTGCGGGCTCGGCCGCCGCGCTCTTCGACACGCCCGAGTTGGAGCCGATCGTCCAAATCCTGGCGCTCTCGACCTTCATCTACGCCATCGGCGTCAATCCCGAGGCGCTGATGCGCAAGGAGTTCCAGTTCGCCCTTCTGACCAAGCGCACCATGCTGGCGACCGTCTCCTCCGGCCTCGTGGCCGTCACGCTCATCGCGCTGGATTTCGGTGTCTACGCGCTGGTCTTCCAGCGGCTGACCTTCTCGATCCTGAACAGCGGCCTTTTGTGGATGTGGAACGGCTATCGCCCCGCCTTCCAGTTCTCCTTCGCGATCGCGCGCCACCAGATGGCGGCAGGGGCCTGGCTCGCCGGTTCGTCCTTCGTCAACATGGCGATCCCCAAGACCTTCGATCTCATTGTCGGCTCGGTTCTGGGCACCGCCGCACTCGGCCTCTACCGGATCGGCGCGCGCTATCTCGACCTGATCCTCGACGTGACGATCCGCCCGCTCTCCTCGGTGGCGCTGTCCTCCTTCTCGGCGCTTCAGTCGGACGCGACGGCGCGCAACCGCGCCTATCTGCGTGTTCTCCAGCTGACCTCTATCGTCATCTATCCCGCCTTCGCGGGCGCGGCGCTGATCGCCCCGGAGGCTCTTCCCGCCCTGTTCGGCCCGCAATGGACCGCCAGCATTCCGATCGCGCAGATCCTCGCCCTGTCGGCGCTGCCGCTGCCCATCACCTTTCACAACCCGACCATCCTGACCGCGCTGGGGCACGGCCGGAGCATTCTGGCCCTCAGCCTGTTCGATCTCTCCTTGAGCCTCGCGGTGGCCTTCTGCGCGGCGGGCTGGGGCGTCGGGGCAGTGGCGATCGGCTATGTCTGCCGCAACATCGCCTCCGTGCCTCTGGCGCTGCTGCTGCTCCGCCGCTCCACCGGGCTGCGCCCCGGCGAGGTGCTGCGCACGCTGCTTCCCTCGGCCGCCTGCACTCTGATCATGGTCGTGACGCTGCTGGGTCTGCGTCAGACGGCGCTGGTCGTAAGCTTCCCCGACCCGCTGCGCATCGCGGTGCTGGTCGTGGGAGGCCTGACGGCCTATGCGATCCCGGTTCTCTTGTGGCCGGGGCTCCTCGCCGATCTCCTGCGCTTCATCAGGCGACCCGCGAAAGGCGGGGCCAGCGCGCCCTGACAGGCGCGGAGCGGCGTCAAAGCCCGGCCATCGCCCCGCCGAAGCGGGCGGCCACATAGGGCGCGCGGCGCGGGTGATGCCGGAGCGCGCCCAGCGCAAGACGAACGCCCGTCCAGCGCCCGCCATTGCGAAAGGCCTGCGCGGCGCAATAGGTCATCAACGCCACCTCCGCCTCGCGCCTGAGACGCGCCAGCGGCATGTCGCCTGCGCCGGGGCGGGCGGCGGCGTCCGCATAGATGCGCTCCAGCGCGGGCCGAAAATCGGCGAAGCGGCGGTGTCCGCCCATCATCACGCTGGCCCCGTGGACGCGGTAGTCCAGAACATGGCGCGGCGTATAGAGAATCGGCCCCAGTGCCGCGAGACGGCACCAGAGATGCCAGTCCTCGCAAAGCGAAAGCGCGGGATCGAAACCGCTGCTGGCCGCAAACCCTGAACGGGACACGAGCACCACGCCGCCATTGATCAGGAAATTGCCCGACAGCAGCCGTTCGAGGATCAGACCGCTCGGCTTGGCGCGGCGTCGGCGCAGGAGATGGCGACGGCCGGTGACGCGCCCGTCCGCCGCGATGCGCTCGTAATCGCCATAGATGGCGACAGGCGGCTCACCGCCCTGGACCGCCAGCCGCAGGAGATGGTCCAGCGCGCCGGGCGCCAGCCGGTCGTCCGCATCCAGAAACAGAAGCCAGCCGGCCTCCGGCACAAGCGCGGCCCCGGCATTGCGCGCGGACGAGACGCCGCGACCGGGATTCGAGAGAAGCTGGATGCGCGGGTCGCCCAGAGCGGCGACGCGCTCGCGCGTATCGTCCGTCGACCCGTCATCGACAACGACAACACCGGCCAGACACGCGCCTTGATTGAGCACGCTCCGCACCGCCTCCTCGATGAACGCCGCGCCATTGCGCACCGCGATCACCACGGCGACGAGGGGGGAGGCCGGGGAACACGAAAGATCAGCCGCCATGGATGGTCCGATATTCCTGATAGCGCAGGCCCATCAGCCCCGCGAGCTTGCCGCCGGCCCGTGCCAGAAGCAGAAGGCCGGCCACGCGACGCTGCGGCTTCCAGGCCAGAAGCGTGGCGGAGACGAGCCCGACACCCAGCGCGCCGGCGATCTTGGAGGTCTCGCGCAGCGGCGTGAAACTCGGCGGGCGGTGCTTGAGATTGATGAGAATGTCCGTGTTGCCGCTGCGATAGGCGCGGCGCAGCATCCAGCCGAGCGTGCAGCGGCTGGCGGGATAATCCTCCCGCACCGCCGCCTCGCGCGACCAGGCAAAGCGCGCGCCGGCCAGTTGCAGCCCGATCAGGAAGTCGCGGTCCTCGCCGCCGAGCAGCGAATAGGCCGGGTCGAACCAGGGCTCGGAGCGCGCGCGAAACAGGGCCGCGTCGAACAGGATGTTGCTGGTCGCATCCACCAGATCGACCCGCCCCGTGCGCAGCGCGCCATAGGCCCCTTCCGAGGCGCGCAGGACATGGGCCGCCGGCGGGCGCTCATAGGAGCGATCCACCGGGCCGCCCACGACATCGGCGCCCTCGCGGCGCTGGACAGCGAGAAGCTGGGTCAGCCAATCCGGTTGCGGCCATTCGTCATCGTCGATCATCGCGATGTGCGACACGGCGGGGTCCCTCAGCGCGGCGCGCACCAGCAC
>NZ_BBWS01000033.1:0-23232 GCF_001463925.1 Aureimonas sp. N4
CACCAGCACGTTGCGCGCCGCCGCCACGCCGCGTTCCTGCGCCGGCACGAGTTGCAGCGGCCAGCGATAGCCCTCGGCGACAAGCGCCGCGCAGACCGCCTCCCCCTCGCGCCGCTCCATATCGTTCTCCGCCACGATGACGCGCAGCGGCCCCGCGTGGTCGAGCCGCGCCACGGCCTCCAGGCAGCGCCGCAACGCGCGCGGCCGGCGACAGGTCGGGATCGCGACCACGAGATTGTCCTGTCCAGCCATATTCGCCTGTACGCTCCGCACCTGTTTATCCAACCCAACGCCCTTGGGTGATGCAACCTGATGTAAATTATGCTTCCGCTAAACTCTACCTATAAGGGCATTTCCGTCCGCACGGGATCGGAAGGTCGGGACCGCTTTCGAAAGAAAACCGCGTGCGCAAGATCGTCATCACCGGCGCGGCGGGCTTTATCGGGTTTCATCTGGCCGATCGGCTGCTGTCCTCGCCAAGCGGCGGCCCCGTGTCGATCCTTGGCCTCGATTGTCTGGACGATAGCTATGACGTCAGCCTCAAGCGTGAGCGTCTGGCGCTCCTGTCGCGCCATGCCGGCTTCGCCTTTCGCCCGCTCGACATTGCCGAGCCCGAACCGCTGGCGGCGCTGATGCGGGCGCAGACGCCCGATCTCGTGGTGCATCTGGCCGCGCGCGCGGGTGTGCGGCGCTCGCTGGACGAGCCCTTCGCTTATGCAAGCGCCAATGTCACAGGCCATCTCAGCGTGCTCGAAGCCTGCCGGCGCATGAGCCGGCCGCCGCGCCTCGTCTATGCCTCGTCGTCCTCGGTCTATCGCGGCACCGGGCTCACGGCTTCGGCCGAGACGGACGTGTCCGACCGACCCGCCTCGCTCTATGCCGCGACCAAGCGGGCGGACGAGCTGATGAGCGAGACCTATGCCGGATTGTTCGGGCTGGAGCAGGTCGGGCTGCGCTTCTTCACGGTCTATGGCCCGTTCGGTCGGCCCGACATGGCCTGCTGGCGCTTCACCGACAAGATCCTGAAGGGCGAGCCGATCGAGGTCTATGGCGGTGGGGCGCACTGGCGCGACTTCACCTATGTCGACGACATCGTGTCCGGCATTCTGTCGGTCGCCTTGACGCCGCTCACCCTTCCGGCCGAGCGCCCGCACGCGATCTACAATCTCGGTTGCGGACGGCCGGTGCGCCTGTCCGCCTTTATCGACCTTTTGGAACAGGCCATCGGCCGGCCGGCGATCCGTCAGGCTCTGCCGATGCAGCCGGGCGACGTGGAGGGTACGTTCGCCGATATCGGCGCGATCGCGCGCGACTATGGCTACCAGCCGCAAGTGCCCGTCGAAGAGGGTATCCGGCGCTTCGTGCGCTGGTTTCGCGCGCGCTATTCCGGCGGCGTGAGCGCGCCTTGAGCCCTTTTCCCCGCCTCCCATCATCGCGCCCAATCGACCCGCGCGAAGCTCCGGGCCATCAGCTCGTCCTCCGCATGGCGCGCAGGGTCGAAGCTTTCGCGCTCGGAACGGTCGTACTTCCAGTTGGTGCTGATCTCCCGAAAATGGCGGAAGCGGAAGTCGCGGCTGACGAGGCGTGCCCGCCACCAACCGTTGATCGTGTGCGTGTGCCACTGCGCTTCCGGCGGGCAGCGGGCGGGCACGACGGCCCATTTCGGGTTGCAGCGCATGGGATAGCGCGGGATCAGCCCATAGCGATAGGTCACGACAGGCGCGAGCTTGTGGCGATAATCGGTGAAGCGCGCGGGCGCGGCCTCGTCCAACGGGCGCGTCATGCCCTCGATCCCGAAAACCCAGTCCCCGTAAAAGGAGGTGACGCCGGCCGGAGAGGCTTCCGTCGCCTCGAAGACCGAACGGCCCGAGCGCGACAGGACCAGTTCGTCCAGATCGCAGTTGAGCACCGAGCGCGCGCGCTGGAGAAAGCGCCAGCGCGCATCGGCGAACATGCCGAGCTGCGAGAAATTGGAGTCCCAATAGCGCTTGGAGCCATATCCGGGCGGCCCATGCCGGAAGGGCCATTGGACGACGGTCACGCGCCTGAACCCCTCGACCTCGCGAAGCGCCGCCAGAAGCTCCTCCGGCCCGTAGCGCGTGGAGCCGTTGTCATAGATCAGAAGCGCCGTCGCGCCATGGACATCGCGGTAGAAGCGCGCCCAGTCCTGAAGCCAGACGAGTTCGTTGTTCTTGGACAGGGTGAGGACGACGCGCTCGCCCTCGAACGCATCGAAGCGCGGCGGGCTCACCTCGACGCGGTAGCGACCGAGCGGCCCGTCGATCTCGAGCGCCTGCGTGCCCGGCTCGACCTCGACCAGAAACTCCTCGTGCCGGTCGAGCAGGCGGTGATGGGCGCGGCAGGGCCGGCCGGAGGGCAGCGCGGTGATACCGGCGGCCAGCATGGGCTCGCGCAGGTTCAAAAGCGCCGGGCAGAGAAGGCGCACCGTTCTCCCGTCCTCGCTGCCCACCGCATCGAAGACGAGCGTGTGGAAGTCGAAGCGCGCGTCGAAATCCGCGCCGCGAAATTCCTCGGGGCGGCTCGGAATGCGGCGCACCGGCGCGTCCTCGGGAAGCACGAGGGAGCGGACCGTTTCGACCGCCTCCTGTCGTTCGGGCGGCGTGACGGACGGGGCGGGGGACATGCGGGTCATGCTCATCTGCTGATATCTCGGGCGCCGCATCACGCGTCCGCCTTCCGGCGGAAGCCACGCCGCCATCCCGCGCGCCAAGCCTCGCGCGCCGGCCGCTCCAGACCATGGAACGTGACCAGCGAAACGAGCATGACGGCGGGCACAAAGAGAAAGCCGGCGAGCGGCGTCAGGGTCTCGATCCCCCGCCCCAGAAGCGCCTTGCACAGGCCCGCCGCGACGATGATCAGCGCGCCTTGGTTGAGATAGACGCCATAGGACATGTCTCCCAGCCAACGAGCGACCCAGGCCGGGAAAGGCTTGAGCGAAGCGCCGATGCCGGCGGCGACCAGGAGGGGCATGAAAAGGCCGATCATCAGGAGATCGACCCAGAGCGCGGGGCCGAGCGCGGGCTTCCATTGGACGATCGCCAGCCACGCGACCAGAAGCGCGCCGAGCCCGATGGCGGGGCATGTCCACGGACGGCGTCGGTAGGCCCGATGCAGCAGCATTCCGAGGCCGAAGGAGAAGAAGACGCGTGGGAAGCCGCCCCAGATGTTCGACGTGGCCCAGCCGATATCGGCACTGCCGTAGAACAGGATGGCGGCCAGCAGTCCCGATCCGGCGGCCAGCGTGACGAGGAGAAGCGGGCCTGTGCCAAGTCGCGCAAAGGCGATGAAGAAAGACAGGCTCGCGATCATCTCGAAGAAGATGGACCAGGTCGCGCCATTGAAGGGGAACAGGGTCTCCTTGCCATAGGGCTCGAAGAAGCTCGGCAGCATCGCGAGGTTGACGGCCCCGGTCGGCCCGAGTCGCGCGGCGTCGATCCAGCCTTCGTTGGCGTGGAAACGCGCCGTCATCACGAAGAAGCCGAAGACGGTCGTCGCCAGAAACAGCGGATAAAGCCGCGCCAGACGCAGCGTGAGGAAGCGCCCGAAGCCGATCGTCCCGCTCGCCACGCGCTCGCCATAGGTCAGCGACAGGACGAAGCCGCTCAGCAGGAAGAAGAGATCGACCGCGAGATAACCGCCAGGCAGGAGATGGCCGCGCAGGCCGAACATAAAATCGACGTGGTAGACCAGCACGACCAGCGCGGCGAGGCCGCGAATGAGGTCGAGACTTTCGAAATAGGCGGAGCGTGCGACGGGCGAGGTCATGCGCGGCGGCCTCCCTTCAGCCAGTGGAGCGCCTGGGGCAGGACGTCCCGCCGCAGGTTCGCGACATCGAGCAGAACAGCCGCGAGCCCATAGGTCCCAGCCCCGGCCAGCACCGTGAGTGCCAGAAGAACAGTGGGCGACATCTCCGCCCCATGCAGGACGGCGAGGCAGGTTGCCGTCATGGCCAGCGCGGCCAGACCGACCCGGCCGAGGCTCGGGAGCGGCACTGGCATGGGGAACACCGATCGCAGAAGCAGGATCGACACCAGAACGCCCACGATGTCCCCCAGGACGATGCCATAGGCCGCGCCGAGGACGCCGAACGGACCGATCAGCAGGATCGACGCCCCCACATTGACCAGAAGCGTGACCGCGCCGCAGACGACCTGCCGCAGCGGGCGCTCCACGATCTGGAAGCCGATATGGAGATAGAACTGGGCGAAGGCGTTGAGCCCGCGCGAGAGCGCCAGAAGCGGCATGAGAAGTCCGACTTCGGCCTCGAACGCCCGGCCCGCCACGACCTCGCCGAACAAGGGCGCAACGAGGATCAGGCCCACGACCACCGGCACCATGGCGGCCAGAAACAGCTCCGCGCCATCGGCCAGATGCTCGCTCGATCCGCTTCGGCCTGATGTCACATGGGCGCGGATCGCCATCGGTCCGACAATGGCCGCGACCGAGGCGGCGACGATGCCGGTCAACTGACTGGTGACATCGAGCGCCGCACCGAAATGCCCGGCCGCTGCGGCACCCAGCAACCAGCCGACGATGAGGCGCGCCAGCGTCGCATTGCCGGAGAAGACGAGGCCCGAAAGCGAGAGCGGCAGGCCGTAGCGCCAGAAACGCCGGATCACAGCGTCCCCTGCCCGCTCGCTCGGGGCGGCGCGCAGAAGAGCGACGAGTGAGAGGATGGAGAGCGCCGCAAAGCCCGCAGCAATGCCCGCGACCACGGCCGAACCCGACACGAACAGAAAGGCCGCGCCGGTGCCGAGCGTGAAGCTCGTCAGGCTGCGCGCGATGCTGAGCCGAGCGAAGGCGGCGGAGTGGTGGCGCGCGCGGCGCACCTCCTGCGTGATGTCGAACAGCGCCTGCGCCACCGTCATGGCGAGGACGGCAAACACCGCGAGGATCGAAAACTCCGGCAGGAACTGGACGGCACCAAGGGCCAGCGTGGGAACGGCCAGAGCTGAGAGCATCGCGAACGAGGCCAGCGTGAACGGCAGGAAGTCGGTCTGCGGCGCTTCGGACTGATAGCGTCCCAGCGCGAAGCGTAGCCAGCCGTAGAGCACGTTACCGATCAGGTAGGCGAGGCTGACGCCGACCGAATACACGGCATAGTCGGCCGGGCTCAGGACGCGCGTATAGATGCCGAAAGACACGAAGCCCATGATGCCGGGCGTGGCGAAGGCCATGAGATAGATCAGCGCGTGCCGGGTCATGCGCGCCGCGCCAGAGAGGGCGGGCGCGGCAGCCGGCGCGTCGCGGGCTCGGGCACGAAGGCCCTTTTGGCGCTTTCCACACGGCAGCGGCGAATGCCCGCGACACCGATGATCAGGAACAGCCAGGCATTGTCGGCGCGCCCCAGCATGTTGGACTCCGTGCCATTGTGCAGGAGGCCGAAGAGCCAGAAGGACACGAACATGCCGAGAAGCCGCGTGTCGTTTCGCGGGATGGTGGTCAGATCCAAGACGGGCCGCACGAGGATGAACAGGAGAGCCAGCGCCAGCCCCGGCAGGCCGATCGTCGCGGCCGTGTCGAGATAGCCCTGATGCCCGTAGGAGGCGACGGAAACCCAGGTGTTGCCGTCCGTCGCGGCGGGCGAGGCCGCGCCGATCTGCCAGAAGGACAACATGCCCGCGCCCATGAACGGGTGCTCGCCGATATAGCGCACGAGCATGGCCCAGACATCCGTACGCCCGGTGAAGCTGGCGTCCCCGATCACCACCCGCGCCAGTTCATGAAAGAAGTCGCTCATGGTGGAGAGGATCGTCAAGGCGTTGATGGCGAAGACCGCGCCGCTGGCGATACCCAGAATGGCGAAGAGCGACCGCGTGCGTAGGATCGCGGTGGTCAGGCAGAAGACCGCGACGAGCAGCGCGAGGCTGGTCTTGGAGCCCGACATGACGAGGAAAATCACCTGCGGAATGGCGAGGAGCATGAGCCAGGCTGCCGGCACCCGCCCCCGCGCCGCATACAGGATGAAGAGTTCGAAAACGCAGACCGGGCCGGCGATGTTCTTGTGCGCGAACTGGCCCTTCCACAAGCCGTTCAGCTGCGGCTCCGCGCCCAGGTAGCCGTGTCGGCCAAGGCCCGGCAGGGCGAAGACGAAGACATATTTCGTCACCGTCTCGGCCAGGATGATGGCGAGGAACAGCCAGAGGATCGTCACCATGCGCCGGGGCGAGGCCACGCAGAGAATCGTCGCGAGCAGGGCAACCAGCGTGAAGATGTAACGGCGCATCGACACGTCGGGCAGGATGGCGATCGGCACGCTGGCGGCACACCAGCCCATCAGGAGGATCAAGGACAGGTCGAACTGCTGGCGCACGTCCGACCAGCGGTCCTGCACGTTGAGAAGCGCGAAGGCCAGCGAGCCGAACCAGAGAAGCTGCACGATCAGCGTCCCCTCGCGCCCCGCGCCGGGGTCCTCGCGGAAGCTGACGGCGTTCGGGTTCGGGAAGAACCAGATCATCAGGAAGAACCCGATGAAGGACGCCATGCGCAGGTGATCCCATTCGAGGCGAAAGCCATGGGAGGCGCGAGGCGGCACGCGGCCGGCGGCAAGCCTAGCCATAATAGGCGCTCTTGCCGGGGGCATATTCATATTCGAAATAGCGCTTGGCCGCGCGGCCATCGACCTTGTTGAGGACAATGCCGACGGTTTTCCTCTGGATCCGGTCGGAGAGTTCGAGCGCGCGGCGCGCATTGTCTGCGAGCGTCCCGCCCCATTCCACGGTGAAGACGAAACTGTCGATCATCTCGGCCGAGGCGCGCGCGTCGATGATCGGCAGAAGCGGCGGCAGGTCCACCACGACATAATCGTAATGGCGCTTGAGTTCGGCCAGCAGGGCTGCCATGGCCGGGGACGAGAGAACGTCGTTGGAACTCGTGCCCTCCTCCAGCCGGACGGCGGGCAGGAAGTCGAGGCGGCGGTCGCGCGTCTTGACGAGGGCCTGGGCGGCCCGGCCGCCGAGAAGATCGGAGAACGGCAGGCGGGCCGTACCGGCCAGACGCCGCGTCAGCGAGGGATTGCGGAAATCCCCGTCCACCAGAAGGGCGCGCGCGCCCGACTGGGCGGCGAGTTCGGCGAAATTGGCCGCCAATGTCGATTTGCCCTCGCCCGGCAACGCCGACAGGAAGCCGACGATCTGCGGCCCGCGCTCGGGCGGATGATCGTCCACCGCCAGCTTGATCGCGCGGATGGCCTCGGCAAAGCGCGAGATGGGATGGGCCACGACCTCGCGCAGCATCCCCGCTTCCGGCCCCTCCAGGCTGGGAACATTGGCAAGGCAGGCGAAGCCCAGCTGGCGCTCCACATCGGCCGGGCGGCGCAGCGTCTTGTCCGTGGCATCGCGCAGGAAGGCGAGGCCGAAGCCGCAAAGCGCCCCCATGACCAGCGCGCCGGCCAGCGTCATCGAGGCGCGCGGCTTGCTCTTCTGGCTGGGCGGCGAGGCGCTGGTGATGAGGCGCGCTTCCGTCAGCGGGAAGGACTGCTGCTGCACCGTTTCGCGGTAGCGCTGGAGGAAGCTGTCATAAAGCGCGCGATAGCTCTGGGCCGAGCTTTCCAAGGCGCGGAGCTGCACCTGCGCCTGACCCGACAATTGCGCCTCGGCCACCGCGTCCTTCAGATTGGTCTCGATGGTCTCGACGCGCGCGCGCGCGATCTCGTAATCGCTGCGATAGCCCTCGCCGATGCGCTTCAGCTCCTCGTCGATCGAGCGCTTCACCTCGGACAACTCGTTGCGCACGTTGGTGACCGCCTGATGCTGGCTGCCGAGCCGCTTGATCAGATCGGCCTCGCGCTTGGTCACTTCCGAATATTGGTTGCGCAGCTTGATGATGACCTCGTTGCGCAGGGCGTCGGTCAGCGTCCAGTCGGACAGGTCGGAGGCGAGCACCTGCTCCACGCGGTCGAGGCGCGCGCGCGCCTCGCTGGCCGTACCCCGCGCGCCCGAAAGCTGGGTGCTGAGTTCGGTCAGCTGCTGCTCCGACAAGAGCCGCCCGCCCCCGGCATCGACGATGTTGTTGCGGGCGCGGAAGTCCACCACCGCGCGCTCGGCGTCGGTCGCCTGCGCGCCGAGCTCGGCCAGGCGCTCCTGCATCCAGACGCCGGCGCGCCGGGTGGACTGGTACTTGGCGTCGAGCTGGTCCGTGACATAGGCGTCCGCCACCGCATTGGCGATCTCGGCCGCGCGCACCGGATCGTTCGCAGTGAAGGTGATCTCGAACACGAAGGTGACGCCGACCCGGCGCACCGACAGATTGTTATCGACCAGCGCTGCGGCGGCGCGCAGCTTCTGCTCGGGGGTCGGCGGCGTGGGCGTCGAGATCCACGAGCGGAGCGCGCCCTTAAGCGCGCCAAACCCGCTCGGGCGCGTCAGATCGGGGTCTTCGTCCAGCTTCAACTTGCGTACGACGGCGAACGCGATGTTCTCCGAGCGCAGGATTTCCAGCTGGCTTTCCACGGTCGGATTGTCCAGCGGCGTCTCGGTTTGGTTGGCGGCCGACGGGTTCATCATCGTGGTGGACTTGCGCGCGTCCATGACCATGACGGCCGTGGCCGTGAACTGCGGCGCGGCCGTCATCAGATAGAGGATGGCCATCACCAGAAACGCGCCCGTCACCGCGCCGATCAGCACAAGATGGCGCCGCGCCGTACCCCAGATCTGGAACAGGAGTTCCGTGGGCGACAGGATCGCGGAGGCCGGTTCCCGCTCGACAGGTGAAGGGGCGCGATGGAGCATGAGCGAACCCGCCTAGACCAGGGACCGGAAGTAATGGACGGTGCGCTCGATCCCGTCGGCGAGAGCCACCTTCGGCTCCCAGCCGAGATCGGCCTTGGCGCGCGAAATGTCGGGCCGGCGCTGGCGCGGATCGTCCGAGGGCAGCGGGCGGAACTCGATGCGCGACGATGAACCGGTCGTCTTCAGGACGAGTTCGGCCAGTTCCAGCATGGAGAATTCGCCGGGATTGCCGATATTGACCGGACCGGTGAAGCCGTCGGGCGTATCCATGGCCGCGAGCATGGCATCGACCAGATCGTCCACATAGCAGAAGGAGCGCGTCTGCTCGCCCGTGCCATAGATGGTGATGGGCTCGCCCTTCAGGGCTTGCACGATGAAGTTGGACACGACGCGCCCGTCATTGGGGTGCATGCGCGGGCCATAGGTGTTGAAGATGCGCACGACCTTGATGCGCAACGCGTGCTGGCGCCAATAGTCGAAGAACAGCGTCTCGGCGCAGCGCTTGCCCTCGTCGTAGCAGGAGCGCATCCCGATCGGGTTCACATGGCCCCAATAATCCTCCACCTGGGGATGGACGAGCGGATCGCCATAGACCTCCGAGGTCGAGGCCTGGAGGATGGGCACGTTCAGCCGCTTGGCGAGGCCGAGCATGTTGATCGCGCCATGCACGCTGACCTTGGTGGTCTGCACGGGGTCGCGCTGGTAATGGATCGGCGAAGCGGGGCACGCCAGATTGAAGACCTGCGACACCTGCACATAGAGCGGAAAGGTGACGTCGTGGCGCAGCACCTCGAAGCCGGGATGCCCGATCAGACCCGCGATATTGGCGCGTGTTCCCGTATAGTAATTGTCGACGCAGACGACATTCGTCCCTCGCCCGATCAACCGCTCGCACAGATGCGAGCCGATGAATCCGGCGCCGCCCGTGACGAGCGCGGTTTGCGTATAGGGGTTCATCCCGAGGCTCCCAACACAGTCGGAAAAGGCGCCGCCCTCATGGCGCGCCCTTGGGGCCTGCCCGCCTTCGGGCCGGCCGATCACGCGATCAGGCCGCCGCCTCGGTGCGCGCGCGCATCGGCGCATCGCCGCCCCGGCCGACGTCGTGATACTGGAAGCCCTTGGCCTCCATGATCTCGCGCTTGTAGACATTGCGCAGGTCGAGAAAGACCCGGCCGTTCATGGCCGCGCCGATCCGCTCCAGATCGAGCGCGCGGAACGTGTTCCATTCCGTCACCAGAACCACGGCATCCGCCCCGGCCACGCAGTCATAGGCGTCGCTCGCGTAGGCCACGTCGTTCAGCACCAGGGCGGCCTGCCCCATGCCCTCGGGGTCGAAGGCGCGCACGTTCGCGCCGCCATCCTGAAGCGCGGTGACGATGGCGAGCGAGGGCGCGTCGCGCATATCGTCCGTGTTGGGCTTGAAGGTCAGGCCGAGCAAGGCGACCGTGCGCCCGCGCACGCTGCCGCCCAGCGCCTCGATCACCCGCCGCGCCATGGAGCGCTTGCGCTGGTCGTTGACCGCCGCCACCGTTTCCACGATGCGCGAGGGCGCGCCGAAATCCTGCGCCGTCTTGATCAGGGCGAGCGTGTCCTTGGGGAAGCAGGAGCCGCCATAGCCCGGCCCGGCATGAAGGAACTTCGCGCCGATGCGATTGTCGAGGCCCATACCGCGCGCCACGTCCTGCACGTTGGCACCGACCTTCTCGCAGAGATCGGCCATCTCGTTGATGAAGGTGATCTTGGTCGCCAGAAAGGCGTTGGCGGCGTATTTGGTGAGTTCGGCCGTTCGCCGGCTGGTGTGCAGGATCGGCGCGCTGTTGAGATAAAGCGGGCGATAGACCTCGTTCATCACCTCGCGCGCCCGCGCGTCGTCGGAGCCGACCACGATTCGGTCCGGCCGCTTGAAATCGTCGATCGCCGCGCCTTCGCGCAGGAATTCGGGATTGGAGACGACCTGGAAATCGGCGTCTGGGCGCAACTCGCGCACGATGCGCTCCACCTCGTCGCCCGTGCCGACCGGAACGGTGGACTTGGTGACGAGCACGGTATGGCCCCGCAGCGCATGGGCGATGTCGCGCGCGGCGGCATAGACATAGGTAAGATCGGCGAACCCGTCGCCGCGCCGTGAGGGCGTGCCGACCGCGATGAACACGACCTCGGCCTCGGCGACGGCAGCCGACAGATCGGTGTCGAAGGACAGACGCCCCGCCGCCATGTTGGAGGCCACCAGCCCGTCCAGTCCCGGCTCGAAGATCGGAATGTGCCCCTCGCGCAGGGCCGAAATCTTGTTGGCGTCTTTATCCACACAGCGCACGGCGTGGCCGAAATCGGCAAGGCAAGCGCCAGACACGAGTCCGACATAGCCGGAACCGACAATCGCGATCTTCATGAAGGGGCTCACTACGACAGGGAAATAAAGACCAGACGTGCCCGCCGCTTCGGCCGGCTCCGTACTTCCTAAACGCCACTCTAGATGGTTCTTTTCCTACATCACCCAATCCATGGTCAAGTGCGGTGCAGCAATATTATGGTATTTTTCGTAATATATACTTCTATATAGTAATTCATATACATGATGTAGGATTGCTTGCTTAAAATTGATACGCGCAGCTTGGTAATCTCTACCGACATCGCTGCGAGGATCGGAGCCATCATCACGAATGGAACGATCGACCGCGCCTCCCCCCGGCGCTCGATCGCTGCGGGAGACAAGGCCTTGCCAACGCAGACCGATCCGACGAACACCGGCACACCCGCCAACAGTCTGACAGCCGAGATCGCGGCGGCGCTCGCCAACCTGGCGCGCTCCCAGGCGGCGGAGGCGACCGGGCGTCCCGTCGCCTGGCGCTATGCCGACACGGCGGGCACGGCCGTATCGGGCACCGCGCGCGCCGATGAAATCCGCGGCGGCGCCAACACGGTCCTGTCCGGCGGCGAAGGCGACGATGTCTATATCGCCTGGAACCAGACGACGCGCATCATCGAAAAGGCCGGCGAAGGCATCGACACGGTCAAGACCTGGGCTTCGTCCTTCACGCTCGACAACACGCAGTCGATCGAAAATCTCGTGCTGGCCGGCACGGCCAACTCGTCTGGCACGGGCAACGATCTCGACAATGTGCTCACCGGCAACAGCGGCGACAATATCCTGAACGGCGGGCGCGGCAACGATGTGCTGATCGGCGGCGGCGGGCGCGACACGTTCGTCATGCAGAAGGGCGGCGGCCAGGATGTGGTGCGCGACTTCGCCGCATCGGGTGCCTCGGCCGACAAGCTGCTGATCGAGAACACGGGTTTCGCAAGCTTCGCGCAGTTGAAGGAGCGGATCGTACAGGTCGGCGCCGACACGCTGGTGCTGCTGGAGGAAGGCGACGCCGTTCTCCTCAAGGGCGTGAACTCGGGCGACCTGACGGAGGCGAACTTCGCCTTCAAGCCCAGCGCCACGACCGCCCCCTCCCCCCTTGTGAAGGACGCAGCCCCTGTCGAGACCCCTGCTCCGCAGACCGTCGTGATCGGCCCCTCGGCCCTCACGGAAAAGCTCCTGGCGGTGTCCGGCGGGCCGGGCGCATGGCTGAGCGCCAAGACCGCCAATGGCAGCCTTCAGGGCGGCGCGGGCAACGACCAGCTGTCGGCGCAGGCCGCCTCCGTCACGCTCATGGGAGGAGCGGGCGACGACACCTATATCGTCAACCCGACGACGCGCATCGTCGAGAAGGCCGGCGAAGGCATCGACACGGCGCAGAGCTGGTACAGCTACAAACTCCCCGGTGACCAGTCGATCGAGAACCTCACGCTGATGGGCTCGGGCGCGATCGACGGCACGGGCAACGATCTCGACAACATCATCACCGGCAACGACGCCAGCAACGTGCTGGAAGGCGGCCGGGGCGCGGACACGTTGACCGGCCGGGGCGGCAGCGACACGTTCGTCGTCATCCAGGGCACCGGCACCAAAACCATCACCGACTTCACCGTCAGCGGTCCGGCCGCCGACACGCTGCGCATCGACGGCGCGTCGTTCGGCAGTTTCGCGGCCCTCAAGCAGCGCATGGTGCAGGTCGGCGCGGACACGCATATCGATCTGGGCGGGCGCGAGGGCGTCATCCTCAAGGGCGTGGCGATCGGCAGCCTGTCGGCCGCCAATGTCCGTCTCGTCAACGTGGCCGATACCATCGTTGGCACTGCCGGTGTCGACACGCTGGACGGGGGCGACGGCAACGACACGCTGACGGGGGGCGCCGGGCGCGACGCCTTCGTGATCGCCAAGGGCAACGGGTCCGACACGATCACGGATTTCGCGGCCGGATCGCAAGGCGACTTTCTCGATCTGAAGGGCTTTGCCTTCGAGAGCTTCGAGGCCTTCCGCGCCGGGGCGACGCAGGTCGGGGCGGACACGGTGATCGCACTGGGTGGAGGCGAGACGCTGACGCTGAAAGGCGTCACGGCCTCCAAGCTGATCGCCGAGAATGTCGTTTTCGAGAACGCCCTGCCCCTCACCGGCTCGTCCGCCGCCACCTTCTCTTCCAACGTGGCGGGCGCCAGCGTCAACGGCTCGGCCGGCAACGACTACCTGATCGCCAATGCGCGGCATGTGACGCTCATTGGCGGCTCGGGCGACGATACCTATGTGGCGTCCGACACCACCATCAAGATCGTGGAAAAGGCGGGCGGGGGCATCGACACGGTGCTCAGTTGGAACGACATCGGCTTCGCCCTGCCGAGCGGCCAGTCCGTCGAGAACGTGACCCTGATGGGCAAGGCGAACTCTTCGGCCATCGGCAACGAACTCGCCAATCTCGTGACCGGCAATGACGGCAACAATGTCCTGAACGGCAAGGGCGGAAACGACGTCCTCTCCGGCAAGGGCGGGGCCGACACGTTCGTCGTCGCGCGCGGCGAAGGCTCGGACGTGATATCGGACTTTTCCTCCGCTGAGGGCGATCGCATCCGTCTCGACGGCTCGCGCTTCAAGAGCTTCGCGGACCTCAAAGGCGCGATCAGCCAGGTCGGCACCAACAGCTTCATCGCGCTCGGCGACGGGCAGACGCTGACCCTCCAGAACACGGTGGCGAGCTCGCTCTCGGCCAAGGACTTCGTCTTCGACCTCGACAAGAGCGCGATGGTTCAGACCTTCCGCGACGACTTCAACAGCTTCTCGCGCTTCGACGGCACGGGCGGGACCTGGCGCACCCAGTTCGAATGGGGCGGCATCAACGCCTATACGCTGAGTTCCAACGGCGAGGGGCAGCTCTATGTCGACAATACGTTCAAGGGCCTGCCCGGCAAGGAAGCGGCGACCCCGCTCGGCCTCAACCCGTTCTCGGTCCAGAACGGCGAGCTGACCATCACGGCCAAGGCCATCCCCTCCTCCGTGTCGGGATCGACCGGAAACTTCCAATACATGTCCGGCCTCATCACCTCGGAGGCCACTTTCGCCCAGACCTATGGCCATTTCGAAATGAAGGCGACCCTGCCGCAGGGCGCGGGCGCCTGGCCGGCCTTCTGGCTGCTGCCGGTCAACAACACCTGGCCGCCCGAACTCGACGTGATGGAAATTTTCGGTGACCAGCCGGGCGCGGTCCATTTCGACGCCCATTCGGGCAGCGACGGCATGAACAAGGGCAATTACGGCCTCGTGGGCGACCTTTCGGGCTCGCACACGTTCGGCGTCACCTGGACGCCCTATACGCTAACCTATTTCGTGGACGGGCACGAAATGCTGACGGTGGACACGCCGTCCGACATGAACAGCGCCATGTACATGCTCGCCAATATCGCGGTCGGCGGGCTGGCCAGCGAGCCGGGGAAGGATTTCCTGGCGCAGATGAAGATCGACTCGATCTCCGCCTATCAGCTCGCCGACTATACGCTCGCCCGTTACACGCTGAAGACATCGGCGACGCCCACCACGACCATCACCGGCACGAGCGCCAGCGAAACGCTCAATAGCACGGCCGGGGCCGATCGGATCGACGGCGGCGCGGGCGTGGACACGCTGGTCGGCGGGCTGGGCGACGACACCTATATCGTGCGCAATGGCTCGACCAAGATCGTGGAGGCGAGCGGCGGTGGCATCGACACGGTGCGCTCCGAGGTCTCCTTCACGCTTTCCGCTTTCGTGGAGAACCTGACGCTGACCGGCTCCGCCAACATATCGGCGACCGGCAATTCCCAGTCCAATATCCTGATCGGCAATGCCGGCGACAATGTCCTCAACGGCATGGGCGGCAACGACATCCTGACCGGGGGCGCTGGCCGCGACACGTTCGTGATCGGCAAGGATGCGGGCTCCGACATCATCACCGACTTCGAGGCCGGCAAAGGCGCGGGCGATGTGGTCCGGCTCGACGCCTCGCCCTTTTCGAGCTTCGCAGATGTGAAGGGCGCGATGACGGAGGTCGGCGCCGACGTTCACCTCGCCCTGTCGCCCTACGAGACGCTGGTGTTCCGCAATCACAAGATCGCGGATTTCGCCGCCGACGACTTCCAGTTGCCCACCGCCCCGCCCGTCAGCGCCGGCTACAGCCTGAACGTGACGGGCACGAGCGGCGCGGACCGGCTGATCGGCTCGGGCTCCAACAATCTGATGGACGGCAAGGGCGGCAACGACACGCTGATCGGCGGGCGCGGCGACGACACGTACCGCGTCTATGCCGGCGACAAGGTGACGATCATCGAGAAACCCGGCGAAGGCGTCGATACGGTAGAGACCTACGCCTCCTTCACGCTGCCCGACAATGTCGAGAACCTGACGGCCATGGCCTGGAACCTGACGCTGACCGGCAATGGCATGGCCAATCGCATCACCGGCCATGGCGGCGCGGAAGTGCTCAACGGCAAGGGCGGCGGCGACTGGCTGACGGGCGGCGGCGGCAACGACATCTTCGTCTTCGAAAAGGGTTCGGGCTTCGACACGATCACCGATTTCCACGCGGCCGGCACGGGCAAGGAGCACGACACGATCCGTCTGGTCGGCTTCGGCAGCGGCGCGACGCTGACCCACGAGGGCGATGTGTGGACCGTGCATCACACTGGGGGCACGGACTCGTTCCGCACGCTCGGCGTCGAATCGCTGGATGCCAGCGACGTGGTCTGGGCCTGAGGCAGGCTTCGGGAGGCTCGGACTGAATTCCGGGCCTCCGGATAATGCGGTCTGGCGGCGGGGCATCACCGCCGGCAACAGCTAATCGGAACCCATGCCGACCATCAGCAAGCACGCAGCCAGCCCGCAGACTGCCTTCCGTGGATGTCCGGGGAGCCGCTATGCAGCAGAGCGGATCGCGGCTTCGATGACGCCCCAGAGGGGCTTGCGCTGGAAGCCGGCGTCGAAGGCGAGCGGGCGCAGTGGGCGACCGTCCCGCCGCCGGCTCCAGTCGTAATACTGGTACCAGCTCTTGTCGTCCGTATAGCCCCAGGTCGTGATCGTGACGGGCTTCGTCTCGGCCATGACGCAGTCGAGATAGGTCTTGGCATGGTCGGCGGCGAGCCGGTCGCGCTCCGCCTCGTCGGCCGGCATGGCCGTGTCCTTCACGTCGAGTTCGGTGATGGCGATCTTGTAGCCAAGGCTCACCACCTCGCGCGTGAAAGCCGTGAGCCCATCCAGATCGAGCCGCCCGGTTCCGTCGAGATGAGACTGGAAGCCGACGCAATCGACCTCGGCCTTTTGATCCCGCAGGTGCCGCAGAAGCTTCAACAGGCTGTCGCGCTTTCGCCGGTCCTCCGCCTTGGCATATTCGAACCCGTATTCGTTGTAGCAGAGCAACGCCTTCGGGTCGGCCTGCCGCGCCTGCGCAAAGGCGCGGGTCATATAATCGGGGCCGAGGCGCTGGAGATAGAGCGTGTCGCGCAGCCCGTCCTCGCGCGGGCTCTTGGGGTCCACCTGCTCGTTGACCACGTCCCAGCGCACGACCTGGCCGCGAAAGCGCGAGACCATATGGTCGATATAGGTCGCCATCGCCCGCTCGAAGGCGGCGGGATCGTTCACGGACTTCAGCCAGTCGGGCACGGTCTGGAACCAGATCAGCGTATGGCCGACGAGGCCGACCTTCTTCTCGGCGAGATAGCGAGCGAAGAGATCGAGCTTGGTGGTGTTGAAGACCTTCGGGCCCGGCTGGACGGCGCGCCAGTGGAACTCGTTGCCGGGCACGCAGAGCGAGCATTCGGCGACGAGCCGGTCCATATAGGCGCGGTTGGCGGGAAAGCGGCTCGCCGGCTCGCAGAGGCCGAAGGGAATGCCCGCCTTCTGCCCGGTTTCGCGCAGGCTCGGATGCGCGGAGAGCGCCGCGCCCGTGTCGGCTCGCGCCGGGCCGCCCGCCGCCGCCGCGCCCCAAAGCGCGACGCCACCACTGATGAACTGCCGCCGATCGAGCATCGCACCATCCCATCCGCAAGAAGAGGAAAGCAGGTCCTGCCCGCCGCGATGGCATTCTTAACGAGTCATATCGTCCGAATGAAGTCCAGATCCGGCAAAAAAGCCGAACACCTCGCCCCTCGCCAATCCTCTATAGTATAAATGGATCGGAATTCAGACGATAACTATATCTCTCAACGAAACCTCAGGGCGCCTGGATCTAAGGTCTTCGCAAAAGAAAACACAGGGAGACCCGACATGCTGCTCTGGGCCATCGTCCATCTGGTCTCGGCGCTCGCCGTCATCGCGCTGTCCGACCACGCCTCATGCGAGGACAGGGGAGGAGCGGCCTGACGCCGCCCTTTCCGTTCAAAGCGGAAAATGGCAAGCCGCGAGCGAGCCGCCATCGTGTGCGGATAGGATCGGGCGCTCCGTGCGGCAGCGGTCCTTGGCGCGCGGGCAGCGCGGCTCGAAGCGGCACCCGGTGGGCGGGCTCACGGGGCTCGGCGTCTCGCGCGCGGGCAGGCGCGCGCCGCGTGTCTTGCGCCCATGGGCGTGCGGCTCGGGGATCGCTTCCAGCAACGTCGCCGTATAGGGGTGCTTGGGCCGCGAGAAGATCTCGTCCACCGCCCCGATCTCGACGATGCTCCCGAGATACATCACGGCGACCCGGTCGGAAATCTGCCGGACGACGGCCAGATCATGCGCGATGAAGACATAGGTCAGGCCGAACCGATCGCGCAGATCGCAGAAGAGATTGACGATCTGCGCCTGTACCGAAACGTCCAGCGCCGACACCGGCTCGTCGGCGACGATCAGCTTGGGCTTGAGCGCCAGCGCGCGGGCAATGCCGATGCGCTGGCGCTGGCCGCCCGACAGCTCGTGCGGATAGCGCCGCGCGAAGCTTTCGGGCAGCTCGACGCTGGTGAGCAGCTCCGCCACCCGCGCCTCGATCTCGGCCGAGGCGGCGAGCTTGTGGACGCGCAGCGGCTCGGCCAGAAGATCGCCAATCCGCCGGCGCGGGTTGAGCGAGGCATAGGGGTCCTGGAACACCATCTGAAGCCCGGCGCGCAAGGGGCGCAGCTGCTTCATGCTCAGCTCCGAAATCTCCTGTCCGTCGAAGCGCAGGCTTCCGTCGGAGAGATCGTGCAGCCGCGTGATGCAGCGCCCGAGCGTGGACTTGCCGCAGCCCGATTCCCCCACGAGCCCGAGCGTCTCGCCGGGCATGACGTCGAAGGACACGTTGTCCACCGCCGTGAGCATCTGCCGCCGCGCGGCGAGCCAGGAGCGGCTGGCGTTGAAGCGCTTGGTGACGCCATTGGCGCTGAGAAGGGGCTGGGTCATGGACCTGTCTTTCACGGCGCTCATGCGGCGATCCCGCCTTCGCCCGCCCGGCGGAAGCCGCGCTTCACCTCGTCCGGCAGGAAGCAGGCGACCTCTTGCGCGCCATCGGGCACGAGCGGCGGGCGCCCGGCGCAGGGCTCGAAGCGGTAGCGGCAGCGCGGCGCGAAGGCGCAGCCTTGCATCGGCGCGCCGGAGGACGGTGGCAGGCCGGGAATGCCCGTGAGCCGCTCGGGCCTTGCACCCCGCAGCGGCGGGATCGAGTTGAAGAGCCCATGCGTGTAGGGATGGCGCGGGGCGGAAAAGAGCGCGCCGACCGGCCCGCTTTCCACGATGCGCCCGGCATACATGACGGCCACCTTGTCGGCGATCTCCGACACGACGCCGAGATCGTGTGTGACGAAAACGACCGCCGTGCCATGGTCGCGGCGCAGCCGGTCGATCAGATCGAGGATCTGCGCCTGCACGGTGACGTCGAGCGCCGTGGTCGGCTCGTCGGCGACGATCAGCTTGGGCTCGCAGGAGACCGCCATGGCGATGACGATGCGCTGGCGCATGCCGCCCGAGAGCTGGTGCGGATAGCGATCGAACACGCGCTTGGGGTCGGGAATGCCGACTTCGGCCAGAAGCCCTTCGGCCTTGTCGCGCGCGGCCCTGGCGGAAAGTTTCGTGTGGGCGCGAATCTGCTCGACGATCTGCGCGCCGACCGTATGGACCGGCGTCAGCGCCGTCATCGGGTCCTGGAAGATCATGGCCGCCTGCTTGCCGCGAATGCGGCGCAACTTCTTTTGCGACATACCGACGAGTTCTTCGCCCTCCAGCCGCACCGAGCCGGAAATCTCCGCGTTCGGGTCGAGGATCAACCCGAGGACGGAGAGCAATGTCTGCGTCTTGCCCGAGCCGGACTCGCCGACGAGCCCCAGGACCTCACCGGCCGAGACCTCCAGCGACACGCCCTCGACGGCGCGCACGAGGCCCCGCTCGGTGCGGAAGGCCACGCACAGATCGCGGATCGACAGAAGCGGTTCGCGAATAGGCTCACTTGGCATCGCGCACCCTCGGATCGATCACGGCATAGAGCATGTCCACCAGCGCATTGGCGGCGACGACGAAGAAGGAGGCGTAGAGAACGGTGGTGAGGATCACCGGCAGGTCCAGCGTCTGGAGCGCATCATAGGTGAGCTTCCCGACGCCGCGCAGGCCGAACACGACTTCGGTGAGCAGCGCACCGCCGCCGATCAGCGCCCCGAAATCGAGGCCGAACATGGTGACGAAGGCGATGAGCGAGGAGCGGACGCCATGGCGCAGGAGAATGCGCCGCTCCGACAGGCCCTTGGCCCGCGCGGTGCGCACGAAATCTTCCTGCAGCGTCTCGATCAGATCGGCGCGCAGGATGCGCCCGTAAAGGCCGATATAGAGGATCGCGAGGGTGATCCAGGGGATGACGAGCGCGCGGAACCAGCCGAGCGGGTCGGTCAGAAGCGGCTTGTAGCCGAGCGGCGGCACCCAGGAGAAGAGGAACGTGTCGTGCATCCGGCTCTGGCTAAGGAGGTTCATCACCTCACCCACCCAGAAGACGGGCATGGAGACGCCGATGAGGCTCAGCGCCATCAGCGCCTTATCGGTGATCGAGCCGCGCATGGCGGCCGCGACGACACCCACCAAGAGCCCCCCGACGATCCAGAGCACGGCCGCGCCGAAGACGAGCGAAAGCGTGACGGGAATGGCCTTGGTGACGGCCGGCACGACCTTCTGCCCCCGGTTCACGAAGGAGGTCAGGTCCTGCGTGATGAAGAGGCGCTTCATCATCACGGCGTATTGCACCGGCAGCGGCTGGTCGAGGCCGAAGCTCGCGCGCACCTGCTGCAGCGTTTCGGGCGAGGCGTTGCGCCCCGCGATGCGCGCGGCGGGGTCAGCGCCAGGCGTCGCGAAGAAGATCAGGAAGACGATGACGCTGATGCCGAACATGACCGACACGAGCCTGATCAGGCGGGAGAGGATCGCGAACAGCATCAGGCGATCCTCACCTTGGCGCGCGGATCGAACGCATCCCGCACCCCGTCGCCCAGGATGTTGAGCGCCAGAACGGTGAGCGCGATGGCAATGCCGGGCGCGAGCGCGACGACGGGCCGCGAATAGAGGAGCCCCTGCCCGTCCTGAATGATCGTGCCCCAGGAAGCATCCGGCGGCTGAACGCCGATCGACAGGAAGGAGAGCGAGGATTCGGTGATCATGTTGAGCGCGATCAGGATCGGCACCAGCACGATGACGCGCGGCAGAATGTTGGGCAAAAGGTCCTTGAAGAAGATGCGATGGGCGGGAACGCCGAGGGCCTTGGCCGCCGTGATGAATTCCGAGCGCATGAGCGAGAGCGTCTGCCCCCGGATCGGCCGCGCGACATAGGGCACATAGACGATGCCGATGATGAAGACCGGCAGCCAAAGGCTTCCCGAGCGCAGCTCGATCGGCCCGATCGACACGCCTTGGCTGATCAGCACGATCGAGAGCGAGATGGCGAGGAGATAGATCGGAAAGGCCCAGAGCACATCCAGAATCCGGTTGAGGACGCCGTCCACCAGACCGCCGAAGAAGCCGCAGGCCAGACCCACGACGACCGCAAGGCTCAAGGTCAGCACCGTCGCCGCGCCTGAGATCAAAAGCGAATTGCGCCCGCCATAAAGAAGCCGCGCCGCGACGTCCCGCCCCTGATTGTCCGCGCCCAGCATATAGGGGCCGAATTCCCAGGTCGGGCCGATGGGCGTGACGCCGAGGCCGAGCCCCGTCGTGGACGGCTCCAGAACCGAGCGCACCTGCCCATCGACGGTAATCTGGCCGTTGAGATTGGTGGCGAACGGGTTCGTGCCCGATACGTGCGCCGCGTAGAGCGGCGCGGCGAGACAGGCGAGCGCGACGAGCAGGAGCAGGCCGAGCGCCAGCATGGCCGCGCGGTCGCGCCGCAACCGTCGCCAGGCGGTGGCCCAGGGGCCGGGCGAGATGTCGCGCGCCGGCGCTATTGGGGCGGAAGGGGAAAGACTGTCGGTCACGATGGGTTTGCCGTCGTCCGGCGCGGCGGGCGGTGAGCGCCCGCCGCTGGCCGGATGCCTCTCAAGGGAAAAGGAACCGCCGGCTCCGGGCAGGACTGCCGGAGCCAGCCGGAGGATCAGGCGAACCGGATCACTGCACCGCAATCTTGGAGAAGATGGCGTAGAATTGCGGGCTGAAGGTGAAGTTCTGGACCCGCGAGGAGACGAAATCGACGCGCTTGGGCGTGAAGAGCACGGCGGCGGGCGCGGCGTCCGTCACCATTTTGTCCACTTCCGACCAGATCGGCAGGGCGGCCTTCGGGTCCTTCACACCGGCGGCAAAGGCTTCCGCCATCTTGGCGTCCACGGCCTTGTCGCAGAAGCCCGCGATGTTGACCGAGGCGTCGGAGCCCGGATGGAACGAGGCGCAGGAGAAGAGCACGTTCAGGAAGTTCGAGGGCGAGGGATAGTCCTGGAACCACTGCGAGATCGAGATCTGCACCTTATTGTTGGTGTTCTGGATATAGGTGAACTGGAGGTTCTGCGAGATCGGCTGGACGCTCGCCTTGTAGCCGAGTTCGCTCAAGATATCCTGGAGATAGACGCCGATGGCGCGGGAGACCACCGTATCCTCGGCGATGATCTTGACCTCCTGACCCGCCGTGCCGGACTCGGCGACGAGGGCCTTCGCCTTCTCCATGTCGGGCGCGGACCAAGTGGTGCCGGGGTTCAGCGTGTAGGGGCAGTAGGGCACGTGGCCGGGGAAGTCCGGCGGCAGGATCTGACAGGCCGGTTGGGCGAGGTTCGCGCCGCCGAAGAGCTTGACGATGGCGTTGCGGTCGATCGCGAAGTTCACGGCCTGGCGCACCTTCTGGTTATTGAAGGGCGCGAGATTGGTGTTCATCGGCGCGTACCACATCGCCGTCAGCGGATGCAGGAAGACCTGATTGGCATATTGCGTGCCGATCTCGGACAGGCGATCGGGCGGCGGCTGATCGAACATCCAGTCGGCGTCGCCGTTCTGAATGGCGGTGACGGCGGCTTCCTCGGTCAGGCCGAAATCATAGGAGATGTCGTCCGCGAGGCCATCGGGCTGCGCCTCGGCGCTCCATTCCTTGAAATTCGGATTGCGCACGAACTTGATCGCGGCGTTCGGATCGTAGGACTGGATCGCGTAAGGCCCGGTGCCGGGGATCGGCGTCGTGCCCTGGTCGCTCGCCGGGGTGCTGGCCGGCATGATATAGGCGTGCGGCACCGCGATTTTCTGAAGGAACTCGCCATCCGGCGCGGTCAGGTTGATCGTCACCGTGCCGGCCGCCTTGTCGGCCACGACGCCGCCCTCCAGCGTGCAGTCGGCGGGGCTGGCGATGCATTTGTCGGCGCCGACAATGCCATTGTAGAAGGTGCCGGCCGTCGGACCGGAAATCTTGAAGATGCGCTGGAAGGAGGCGACGACGTCGTCGGTCGTCAGGTCCTGCCCGTTGGAGAACTTGATGCCCTTGCGCAGCTTGAACGTGTAGCTCTTGCCGTCGTTCGAGGGGGTCGGCAGCGCCTCGGCGAGGTCGGGCACGACCTCGAAGCCGGTCGCGTCGCCGGCCTTGCGGAAGGTCACGAGCCCGTCATAGGTGATGTAGAAGAGCTGCCAATATTGCAGCGTGTAGTTGATCTGCGGATCGATCGTGCCGGCCGCCGCGCGGGCCAGAAGCCGCAGGCTGCCGCCCTTTTCCTGGGCCGAGGCGGGGCTGGCCGCCAGTGCGCAGGCGAGGGC
>NZ_BBWS01000034.1:0-6638 GCF_001463925.1 Aureimonas sp. N4
GTGCGCAGGCGAGGGCCGTGCCGGCCAGCGCCGCGGATAGGGCTCGTAGTCTCAAAGACGGCATGACGATCTCCTTCCAAACCAGGTCGCGCGGGCCTCGCGGCTCGCCCGCCGCTCCGCTCGAAAACGGATGAACCTTCGCTCACGAAGGGCTCGGCTGGCGGGGAGGAAAATCCTCTCCGCCCGAACCGCACCACCCCAGCGAGCTTGCGTGTCTCGAAGTGTGAACCGGCGTCCGGGCCGGGACTAGCTATCAAAACACATAGGGTCGGGCCTCAAGCTGCCTGCCCCTCGCTTTCGAGGTCGAGCAGACGGTAATGCGCCGCGCGGGCGACGGCCTGGAAACGGTTGCGCGCGCCGAGCTTGCGGCCCGCGCTGTTGAGATGCAGCGTCACGGTCGGCACCGAGCGGTCGAGACGCCGGGCGATTTCCTTGGCGGTCAGCCCTTCGGCGCAGAGGCTGAGGCACTGCACCTCGCGCGGCGACAGGCGCATATAGCGCGAGCGGCGCGTCTCGGGCGCGAAGCCCGCCTGCACGACGTCATGAAACGTCTGGCCGAGAATGCCGATGGCCGGCGCCAACTCCGCCGCCTGTGCGCCGAAGCCCTCCTTGGCGTCCACGCAGATGGCGGTGAAGGTCGCGAGATCTCCGCCCGGATGATGGATCGGCACGGTGACGCCGCAGGAGAAATGCATGTCGCGCATATAGTCGAGCACCGGATCGTGCCGCTGGCACAGGACCGTTTCCATGACCCGGCTCTGCCGCCCGCAGGCCGACCAGACGAAGGGCGCGGCCGAGGCGAGCGCGGCGTCCTGCACGGGGTCGAGCTGGTAGAAGCCCGAGCGCCACAGACGCATCATATCCTCGGGCACCTCGCGCCCTTCGAGGATATTGGGCGTGATGAGAACGCCCTCATGCGTGCGGGGAACGGGCGTGTAATCGTAGATCACCGAAGTGAAGCCGACGCGCTGCACGAGAGCGAGCGCGGCGTCGAGCGCCGGGTCGAGGGCGGTGCCGGGGCGAAGTCGCTGGGTGAGATCGGTCAGAAGCGTCATGACAGGATGGAAGCATTATAGACTTCTGCCCGTCAATTGTGCGCGCCCACGAGATGGGCAGAAGCGCGCAAAAATCCGCCCTCCCCCTCTTCTTTTCGATAGCTGTCGGCGTCTTTTACCGCGCCGTAAGCTCGGCTCATTCGAGACAGGGAGCCACCATATGTCCGCCATTTCTACCATCGAGGGCTTTGCGCCTCATCAGGACTACCAGACCTGGTACCGTGTATCAGGCGATCTCGCCTCCTCGCGCCTGCCGCTGGTGATCGCCCATGGCGGGCCGGGCTGCACGCATGATTATGTCGACAGCTTCAAGGAGCTCGCCGCCCATGGGCGCGCGGTGATCCATTACGACCAGATCGGCAATGGCCGCTCGACGCATCTGCCGGACAAGGGCGGCGACTTCTGGACCGTCGACTTCTTCCTTGGCGAACTCGACAATCTCCTCGCCCATCTCGGCATTCAGGACCGCTATGCGCTTCTCGGCCAATCCTGGGGCGGGATGCTGGGGTCGGAACATGCCGTGCGCCGACCGAGCGGGCTGAAGGCGCTGATCCTTGCCAATTCCCTGGCCGCCATGCCGCTCTGGATTGCGGGTGCGGCGAAGCTCCGCGCCGCCCTGCCGGACGATGTGCGCGAGGCGCTGGACCGGCACGAGGCGGCCGGCACCGTCACCGACCCCGAATATCTCGCCGCCACGCGCGAATTCTACGACCGGCATGTCTGCCGCGTCACGCCCTGGCCGGAGGAAGTGGCGCGCACTTTCGCGGCCGTGGAAAGCGACCCGACCGTTTATCACACGATGAACGGGCCGAACGAATTCCATGTCGTCGGCACGATGAAGAACTGGACGGTCGTGGACCGCCTGTCGCAGATCGAAGCGCCGACGCTGGTGTTCCGCGGCGCGCATGACGAGGCGACGCCCGAATGCGTGCAGCCCTTCATCGACCGGATTCCGAACGTGGAAAGCGAAGTCTTCGCCGATTCCAGCCACATGCCCCATGTGGAGGAAAAGGACGCCTGTCTCGCCCGCGTCGAACGCTTCCTCGAAAAGCACGACTGACAGGGCAAAGGCAGGGGCGCAGCTTGGTGGCTGCGCCAGCCCATGCTTGAATGGCCTCCAAGAGCCTGTTTGACAACTCGCCGGCGGAGGACCGGCGAGGGAATTTTTGTCCCTGTGAGGCGCCAAACGCAGTCGATGCCGGCGGCATCGTCTGACATTGGCAACGAAACAGGGGCGAAAAGGACCCGCCGGGCCGACCCGGCCGGGTTGTCAAACAGGCTCTAAGCTGGAGACCCGACCATGCCGCTGCAAAACCGCGTGACGCCCTTCGGTGAGATCGTCGCCGACCCGGCGCGTGGGCTCTTCATGGGCAATCGCGGCATCCTGCATGACGAGACGAGGCAACTCGGCCGCAGCCGCTGGAAGCATCCCAATTGGATCATCTGCCGGCTCGATTATCGCGGGACGAAGCGCCCCTTGATGTCGCCCGGCGCGTATACCGAACTCTTCTTTCTGGACGAAGCGACGGCGCTGGCGGCGGGCCACCGCCCCTGCGCGCTGTGCCGGCCGGACGCCTTCCGGCAATTTGTGGCCGCCTGGGGCAAGGGCCATGGCGGCGAACCCCCATCTGCCAAGGCGATGGACGCTGCGCTCCACGCCGCGCGGGTGACGCGCGGCCGGCAACAGGTGAGAACCCGAGCCGCTCGCGCCACCCTGCCGGACGGCGTGATGATCGAGCAGTCCGGCGCGCCCTGGCTGATCTGGCAAGGCCGCCGCCATCTCTGGCGCTTCGAGGGCTATGGCGACAGCGCGCCGTTGGACGAAGGCGAGGTGACGGTTCTCACACCCGCGCCGACCCTCGCCGTCCTCCACCATGGCTACGCGCCCGTCTTGCATCCAACGCTGCGCGCCTGACGCCCTCATCCGGCGGAGCGTCCTTGAACGGTCGCCGGACACCCTTACGAAAATTCCTCGCGGAGAGGCCGCGAGGGCCTTGCGCGTGACGAAATCAAATGTCCGTTATGCCGCTCAACTTTTCAGATCGGATGGCGGAGCCAATCCATGACCAAAAACCAGAAGAAGGCGCTGCGCCGCATCGCCATCGCCTTGCCCGTGGTGGCGCTGCTCCTGTGGTTCGTGCCCTGGCTGACGCTGTTCTGGCTCGTCTGCGGCGTGATCGACGTGGCGCGCAACAAGGGCAAGAACCAGCTTCTGATCAGCCGCTACTTCATGGGCAACGGCATCCTGACCTGGCTGCTCTCGCCCTTCAACCTCTTCGTGGACCTCATCAGCCACCGCAACCCCGGCATCTACACGCTGGAGGATTTCCCGGCCGAATGGCGCGAGGAGATCGAGACCGTGCTGAACACGTTCCGCACCCGGCGCGACGAGATCACCGGCGAGATCGACGCCAAGTTCCATGACGGACGGCGCGGCATGTATGTCTATCGCTGGTACGGCAAGAAGAATATCGACACGGTTCCCGAGTTCAATCGCGAGTTCAAATACGTCAAGACGATCGCGGTCTCGGTGTTTTCGGGCAAGGAATCCACCACCTGGCATTATGGCCCGCTGCGCCTGACGCTGCGCGTGCTTCTCAACCTCAAGCCGGCCGACAGCGACCGCGTCTTCATCGAGTGCAACGGCCAGCGCCATCTCTGGCGCGACAACCCGCTCTATATCTTCGACGACACGCTGTTCCATCGCTCGGTGAACGAAGTGGACGCGCGGCGCTACAATGTCTTCATGGACGTGATCCGCCCGACTCCAGTGCCGGGCTTCCTCGGCGCGCTTCTGTCGGGCGTGTCGATGATCGCCGACCAGATGAAGTCCATGTTCTACAAGAACTGGCGCATGATCGGAAACCGCCCCGCCGCCAACGCCAAAGGCTGACCTCAGCTTCATCGAGACGGCCGAAACCCGTGCGCATTGCCTGCGCGCGGGTTTCCTTTTGTCCGCGAACCGGGCATCTCCAGCCCGCCTGATATCGCCGCGACGCGATCGGCCGGGATTGTCTTGGTCCTGTCATGAAACGCGCCGACATTCCGCGCCACGACGAACCGGGTGCCTCATGGACTATTTCCGACGCTTTACCTTCCTTTTCGCCACGCCTTCCTTCGACGCCAACGACCTCGAAGGGGCCCGCTTCAATCAGATCGTGGCGGAAATCGAGCATTCCGGTTTCGAGGTGGTGCGGGCGCGCAGTCTGGAAGACGCCGAAATCTCGGTGCAGACGGATGCCGCCATCGGCTGCATGATCGTCGACTGGGGCAAGAAGGGGCTGGAAGGCAAGACCGCCGCCCTGATCAACCTGATGCGCCGGCGCGGGCTCGACTTCCCGATCATCCTGCTCATCCGCCGCAAGCGCTTCGAGGACGTGCCGGTCGAGGTTCTCGACTTCATCGACGGCTATGTTTTCCTGTCGGAGGAAACCCCGGCCTTCATCGCCAAGAACCTCATCAGCCGCCTGAAGCAATATGCCGAGACGCTGAAGACGCCCTTCTTCGGCGCGCTGGTGGACTATGCCGAAGAGGGCAACCAGCTCTGGACCTGTCCAGGCCATAATGGCGGCGTCTTCTACAGCCGCTCGCCGATCGGGCGCGTCTTCATGGAGCACCTCGGCGAAGCCGTGTTCCGCGACGATCTCGACAATTCGGTGCTCGATCTCGGCGACCTCCTGACCCACGAGGGGCCGGCGCTCGCCGCGCAGAAGGAAGCGGCGAAGATCTTCGGCGCCGAGAAGACCTATTTCGTGCTGAACGGCACCTCCACCTCCAACAAGGTGGCTCTCGCGGCCTTGGTCACGGACGGCGATCTCGTCCTGTTCGACCGCAACAATCACAAGGCGGCCCATCACGGCGCGCTTCTGATCTCGGGCGGCATTCCCGTCTATATCCCGACCGCGCGCAACTCCTACGGGCTGATCGGCCCGATGGACTATGCCTCGCTGGACGAGGCGGCGCTGCGCGAGCGCATCCGCACCCATCCCCTCGTCAAGGACCCCGAGGCCTGGAAGAAGCCCCGCCCCTTCCGTGTCGCCGTGGTGGAACAGTGCACCTATGACGGCACGATCCACAATGCCGAGATGATCCTGAAGTCGATCGGGCATCTGTGCGAATACATTCTCTTCGACGAGGCCTGGGCAGGCTTCATGAAGTTCCACCCGCTCTATGCCGGGCGCTTCGCCATGGGCTTGGGCGAACTCGGGCCGGACGCACCGGGCATCATCGCCACCCAGTCCACCCACAAGCAGCTGGCGAGCTTCAGCCAGGCCTCGCAAATCCATATCAAGGACCGGCACATCAAGGGCCAGAAGCGCCGCGTGGAGCATCGTCGCTTCAACGAAAGCTTCATGCAGCACGCCTCCACATCGCCCTTCTATCCGCTCTTCGCCTCGCTCGATGTCGGCGCGCAGATGATGAAGGGCCGCTCGGGCGAAGTGCTCTGGGACGACACGATCCGGCTCGGCATCGAGCTGCGCAAGAAGATCCGCGCGGTGCGCCGCGAGTTCGAGGAAAAGGAACAAAGGCCCGACCGTCGCTGGTTCTTCGAGCCCTTCGTGCCCGACACGGTGGCGATCCCCGATGCCGCGCGCCCCGGCGCGGTGCATAACGTGCCCTGGGAAAGCGTCTCGACCGACCAGCTCGCCACCAACCCGGCCTTCTGGCACCTGACGCCGGATGCGCGCTGGCACGGCTTTGAGGGCATGGAGCCGGGCTTCGCCATGACCGATCCCAACAAGCTGGTGCTCTTGACGCCCGGCTTCGACGGGTCCAACGGCACCTATAGCGAGCACGGCATTCCCGCCCCCATCGTCGCGCAATATTTGCGCGAAAACCGCATCGTGGCGGAAAAGAACGATCTCAACTCGCTTCTCTTCCTGCTGACGCCGGGCGTCGAGGCCTCCAAGGCCGGCACGCTGATTTCGGGCCTCGTCGCCTTCAAGCGGCTGCACGACGAGAACGCGCCCCTGGAAGAGGTGATCCCCGAATTCGCCCGCCGCCGCGCGGCGCGCTATGCGGGCGTGCGGGTGCGCGATCTCTGCGCGGCCATGCATCGCTTCTTCCGCACCGCCAATGTCAGCGCGCTCCAGGCGCTGCAGTTCTCGGCGGGCCACCTGCCCGACATCGCCATGTCGCCGCACGATGCCGCGCGCTGCCTCGTGCGCAACGACGTGGATTATCTGCCGATCGGCGAGATCGAAGGGCGCATCGCCACGACCCCCTTCGTGGTCTATCCGCCCGGCATCGCCACGATCGTACCCGGCGAGCGGCTCAACGAGCGCTCGCGCCCGATGATCGACTATCTCAAGATGTTCGAGGCCTCGTTCAACACGTTCCCCGGCTTCGAGGTCGAAATCCAGGGCGTCTATCGCGAAGTGGATGAATCGGGCCGCGTCCGGCTCTATACCTACGTCGTGGCCGAGTAGAGCGTGGGGTTTCGAGTTCGTTGATGACCGGAGAAAACGACGTCACCATCCGCCCCTCGCGCGATGGTGACGTGGAAGCCATGCTGGCGATCTATCGCCGGCATATCCATCGCGGTGTCGAGGCGGGTCTGGAGGATGGCGACACGCCGGAGCC
>NZ_BBWS01000035.1:0-4407 GCF_001463925.1 Aureimonas sp. N4
GGTCTGGAGGATGGCGACACGCCGGAGCCTGACGACCTGCGCGACCGCCGCAAGAACCTCAAAAGCCGCCGGCTTCCCCATCTCGTGGCGACCAAGGCCGACGAGGTGGTGGGCTATGCCTATGTGGTGCCCTTTCGCAAGCGCCCGGCCTATCGCTACACGGTGAAGCACTCGATCTATGTGCATCACCAGCAGCTCGGCCGGGGCATCGGGCGGCTTCTCATGCGCGGGCTGATCGACGCCTGCGCGGCGGCGGGCTTCCGGCAGATGATCGGCTATATCGACTCCGACAACACAGCCTCGCTGGCGCTTCATACGAGCTTCGACTTCCAGCGCGTCGGCCATCTGCCGGCGGTCGCCTATCGCTACGGGCGCTGGGCCGACAGCGTGATGGTGCAGCGCTCGCTCGGCACGGGCTCCACCACGCCTCCGCCGCCCCTGCCGCTTTCGACGCGCCGATAGGGAAGGCAGGGCTGAGACCAAAGAGCCTGAGAGCTTGAGAGCTTGAGAGCCGGGAAGGCACATCCGGACTGAGGGCTCCGCGTGCCCGCCCGGCCTCAGCGCGACTGGCTCTTCAGATAGGCGATGAGATCGGCCCGCTCCAACGGGTCCGCCATGCCCGGATAGTTCATCTTGGTGCCCGGCGCGAAGCGGCTCGGGCTGGCGAGCCAGGCATCCATGGCCGCGTCGGTCCAGTCGCCGCCGACCGAGCGCAGGGCCGCCGTATAGCCATAGCGTTGCAGCCGATGACCGATCGGCGCGCCCATCACACCGTGAAGATTGGGACCGGCCAGGTCCGGCCCGCCACGTCCGATCGTGTGACAGGCGGAACAAGGGCCATAGAGCGAAGCGCCGGCAGCCGGGTCGGCTATGGCCATGCGCTGCTCCAGCGTCGGATCGGGGCCAAGCTGGCTGCGCCGCGCCTCGCGGTTGCCGTCGCCGCAGGCCCCGAGCGCTGGTAGCAGCCATGCAAGAAGGCCGAGCCGCCGCGACATCCTCCCGCATGCGCGCCATAGCTCCCTGATCCCCGTCACAAATTGCCTCCGCTCATGGCTTGCATATCCTCAGACAAGACTTCGCGACTGTTGTAGTAGGTCGGCCGGCTCCAGAAAAAACATAGGCTTCGACGCCGAACAGTTAAGTTTGACGCATCTTTCGCAAGCTTAAATTAAAGCGCATCACAGAGCCTGATCGTCGAGATTGATGGAGATGCTCGATGAAAGATTTGTCCAACTATACGCTGACCTTCAGCGACGAGTTCGACAGCCGCAGCATCTCGCAAAACGGTGGCGGAACGACCTGGGCCGATATTCGCCCCGAATGGCGCTTCGACGCCAATTCCGACATCGGCTTCGGCCGCTCGTCCTTCGTGGACGCCGCGTCAGGCTACGACCCGTTCAAGGTGCAGGACGGCGTCCTCACCATCACCGCCGTCCCCGACCGCACGCCTTACGGAATGCCCGGAAGCTGGGAGTCCGGCCTTATCCATACGCGCGGCTCGTTCCAGCAGACCTATGGCTATTTCGAGATGCGCGCGGACTTCTCCGAGGCCAAGGGCGCATGGGACGCGTTCTGGCTTCTACCGACGCAGCAGATCAACCAGGGCAAGAATGGCGGGTGGCAAGAGCTCGACATCGTCGAGCACTACGGCAACAACCCGAACGGCGTTTATCGCTGGCTCCATACGACCGACGCCCATGCCGACCCCAACGCCGATCTTCAGGTCTATAGCGAGCACGCCGGCATCACGACGGGCTTCCACACCTACGGGATGGACTGGCAGGCCGACACGATCAGCTTCTATTTCGACGGGCAGCTCGTCGGCACCAAGGCGACCCCGAGCGACATGCACGGGCCGATGTTCATTCTGGCCAATCTCGCCATGGAAAATGGCGCCGATCCTTCCGCCCCGCCCGCCGAAATGAAGATCGACTATATCCGCGCCTATGCGGAACAGCCTGCGGTCGTCACCCCTCCCCCCGAGCCGGTCAACATCGTCACCGGCACGGCCGGAAACGACGTGTTGCGCGGCACGAGCGGCCGCGACCGGCTGATCGGCGGCGAGGGTTCCGATACGCTGATCGGCGGCAAGGGCGCCGACGAGCTGATCGGCGGCGATGGGCAGGACACGGCCTCCTATGCCAACGCGCAGCAGGGCGTTACCGCGAGCCTTCTCGACCCCTCCAAGAACACGGGCGACGCGGCGGGCGACACCTATTCCTCGATCGAACGCCTGATCGGCAGCGACTACAACGACACGCTGGAAGGCGATGCCGGCGACAATATCCTGAACGGTGGCAAAGGCGCCGACCGCATGATCGGCGGCGGGGGCAACGATGTCTATTTCGTCGAGAACACCTGGGACATCGTGATCGAGGCGGCCAAGGGCGGCAACGATCTCGTCATCACCACGACGAGTTACAAACTGGCTGCGGGCCAGGAAATCGAGACCCTGCGCAGCGCCGAAGGCAGCGGCAGCCTGACGCTGACCGGCAACGAGATCGACAATTACCTCTACGCCAACGAGAGCGCGACCAAGCTCTATGGCGGCCTCGGGCGCGATGTCCTGGTCGGCGGCAAGGGCGACGACTGGCTGTCCGGAGACGCGGGTTCGGATCGCCTGACGGGGGGCGCGGGCCGCGACACGTTCGTCTTCTCTACCGCCCCGCGCGCGGGCGAATACGACGTGATCACCGATTTCAATGTGGTGGACGACCGGATCGCCCTCTCGCTCGCAGCCTTCGGCAAGGCCGGCGCCGCCCCCGGCGCGCTCGACCCGTCCGCCTTCTACGCCGGTACGGGCAACACGGCGCACGCGGCCTCCGACCGCATCATCTACAATTCCAAGACGGGCGATCTCTTCTACGACGCCGACGGCACCGGCCCCGACGCCGCCATCCGCTTCGCCCAAACACAGCCCGGCCTCGCCCTCACGGCAGACGACTTCTTTCTGATCGGTTGAAAATCGTCCATCGGCCGAAGGCCCCAGAGAAATACCCAGATGTTCCTCTGGAGTCCCGTTGAGACCGATCGCGTTGTGTCGGAGTCGACTGAACGATCGCGACACCACAATCGCGCCCCAGCTCACAACCAGACGCATTGGTTTTATGTTGCAGAGCAAAACATATAATGTTTATTTGATGGAGAATTGATCGGGTCCAACGTCTGACGGCCGGGTATTCCTTATGCAAGATGGAACGGCCGGAGCGGCATCGTTCAGTCGCGAACTTCATGGGGCGAGAGGCTTGTTTGCCTTTCTCGTCTTCGTGTTTCACGTCCAGAATTCAGGTCTGACGCCGCTTTTCGGTTCGGAACGTTTCTCGTCTTTGCTTGCGCCGCTGGTCTTCGGCGTCGAGCTCTTCTTCGCTTTGAGCGGCTTCGTCATTGTTGGCACGCTTGCGCGGGCCAGTCGTCCCTGGTTCTTCCTGATCGATCGGCTGACGCGCATCTACCCCGTGCTTTGGGTGGGCGTTCTGACCGTTGTCGCCCTATCGCTTCTCAGCGGCCGCGAAGCGCCGGCCACTTATCAAGGCTGGACGCTGGCACTCTATACGCTCGCAAACATGGCGGGCCTGCCCAATCTCATCCCCGTCCCCCTGTTTCTGGCCCCGGCTTGGACACTGAGCTACGAGCTCTGCTTCTACATCCTGGGTTCGATCTATCTGGTGGCGCGTCGAAGATGGGCGATGAATCTATTCCCGCTTCTTTTGGTTCTCAGCTTGCCCATCATCAACACGCATCCTCGGACGCTGTTTTTCTTGAGCGGAATTCTGGTTGCGACCGGATATGGGCGCTTCCTGCGCATTCCCGGGATCGAGAAGATGCCGGCTCTCGCGCTGCTCGTCTTCTTGTGGAGCTGGAGTTCCGCCTGGACCTACTACATCGAGGCTCTGCAGCCTCCCTCCTATACTCTGGTCGGCTGGATGACCGATCCTCATATCCTCTACGTCGTTATAGCTTTCGCTTCGGCCACTTTGTTTCTGGATGCACTTGTACGAGGCGCGGGATGGGAGTCGACGTTTCTGCGCTCGCGGCTGGCGTTGTATTTCGGCACGATCAGCTACAGCTTCTACCTCTGGCATCCCGTGGTCATGGCCCTCGTCAAGGCCGGTCTGAAGGGAACAGGACTCCTCGCCATCGCGGGAAGCTTGTCGCAGCTTCTTCTCTTCGTGGCTGCCTTGCCACCGTCGATTGTCGTTGCCCATGCCAGCCAACGCTGGCTGGAGCGCGACCTGACGCATTTCATCCGCAGCAAACTTCGCCGCGAGGCCCAAGTGTCCGCCCGTCCCGTCCAAGCAGAAGCCACCTAGGCTCAGGACTGATAGCTCACAGCCAAAACAGGACGGTCGCTGCGAGCGCGATGGCGGAGAAGAAGACGGTCGGACAGCGATCGTAGCGGGTCGCAAC
>NZ_BBWS01000036.1:0-115163 GCF_001463925.1 Aureimonas sp. N4
GTCCTGGACCGAGCGGCGCTGGTGCGGCGAGAACTACGGGGCCGAGACCGGCGAGATCGACGACATGCCGGGCAACGACCCGTTCTATACCTGGGGCGCGATGCTGCCGCTGATGGCGGTGGGCGAGATCATGGACATCAACCCCTGGGACGGCTGGGAGCTGGTGAACGACGGGCAACCCGTCCGCCTCGGCCCGCTCGCCAGCCCCGCCGGGCCGGTCAGCGTCGAGGTGGCGGATGGTCGGCTCGCCCTCCATGCCTCGGGCGGCGCGCTCCTCTTCGCGACGGATTATCCGGGGCGTCTTGCCCATGTCTGCGTCGAGGACGCCGTAGTCTCCATCACCTTCGCGGAGGGCTCGACCACGCCCGTCACCTTCCGCCTCGGCCGCGAGGCCTCCGCCCGCCTCGTGCTGGCTCGCCTCGGCGATCAGGAGATCGAAGCATGGCTGGAAGACGGATGCGCGGTCGCGGAGTTCGCCAGCGTCGAGGCCGGCGCGCGGCTCGACTGGCATCTCACCCCCGCGAGCTATTCCTGGCCGCGCCCTGGCCCCGCCGAACCCGCGCGCGCACCCGCGCCGGAAGCCGTCCGGGTGCGGTCCTGGCGGCCTCCGACGCGGTAGGTCTCGGCCGCACCGCGGATGTAGCTCTTCGACCGATAGGCGCGTCCGCTCGAAATCAGCGGATGCGCAACGCGCCGAGCACGGCGTCGGCGATCATGCCCTTGTGCCGGGCGCGGCGCGTGGGCTCCGACAGATTCACATCGAAAATGGCCCCGAACGTGTGCTGGTTCGAGACGCGAAAGAAACAGAACGCGCTGATCATCAGATGCACGTCGATCGGGTCGAGATCGGCGCGAAAAAGACCCGCCGCCCGGCCCCGCTCCAGAATGGCGCCCAGCATTCCCGTCACACGCTCGTTGATCTGCCGGATGGCCGGCACGTCCACGATATGTTCGGCCCGGTGAATGTTCTCGATGGCGACGAGACGGATGAAGTCGCCATGCGCGTCGTCATTCTCGAAGGTCCGGTCGATCAGGGCGCGCAGCGCGCTTTCGGGGTCCAAACCGGCCAGGTCCAGTTCCGCTTCCAGAGCGCGAACCTCGCCATAGGCCTTTTCCAGAACGGCGAGATAGAGGCCCTCCTTGGAGCCGAAATAATAATAGATCATCCGTTTGGAGGTGCGCGTGCGCTCGGCGATCGCGTCCACCCGCGCGCCGGTCAGCCCGTTGGCGGCAAATTCCGCCATGGCGACCTCGATCAGCTCCGCCTTGGTTCGCTCGGGATCGTTGGTGCGCGTACGCTCGAGGCCGGAGCGGCGCGGCAGCTTCTCAGCATCCATGACAATGCCCCGTTCGGCGCTGGCGACCCAGTGCTCTTCCCCCAATCGAACCGGATCGTTCAATCATGTTTAGGCCGATGCGGAAAGCCTCGAATGCCCCTCTCCTATCCATAAGTCTTCGCAACAAACGATAGGAGAAACCGGATATGATCGTAAGTTATTCATAGACACTTATTTCGCCGACTTGCGAACAACTCTCGATCCAGTTTGCCTTACAAGATTTTTTCAAGTCTAATGAGCGATGATGCCGCAGGGACGCATGAGCGCCATCAACCTCATCATGGGAGTGGTGATCGATGCATAGGGCGGGATCAGCGGCGTGACGTTCAAGAGCGGCAATCCGGAGGTATTCCGGCTTCTCGGCGAACATGCCGGCGTCGGCCTTTGGGATTGCCTCGTCGTCGACGGCGATCCGCTCGGGCCCGACTCGTTCTGGAGTTGGTCCTCGGAATATCGACGTCTGACGGGCGTCACGATGGAAGAGATGCCGGACGGGGTTCGCCCGCGCAGCCATCGATATCACCCAGACGACGCTGAGGCCACGACGGCCGCCTTCCTGAACGCCGTCGCCGATTCCGGGCCGATTTCCCGTTACGATATAAACTTTCGGATGTTGCATGGCGACGGAGCCTATCGCTGGTTCCGTGCGATCGGCAACGTCACCCATGACGCGGCCGGCATCGCAACCCGAATCTGCGGGGTGCTGATCGATGTTCACGAAAGTGAAACGGCAGCGGAACTCCAGCGGCACGCGAACCGCGAGGTGAAGCGCCTGGCGCAGGCCCATGCCGCCAGCCAGGAGCGCTTCCGCCAGATCGCCGCAACCTCGCCGGACGCCATCGTCTGCACAGACAAAAACGGGATCATCACCTTCTGGAACGACGCGGCCACACGCGGCCTCGGCTTCACCGCGAGGGAGATGATCGCGCGAAATATCCTGATCCTCGTTCCTCCCGACATGAGAAGCGCAAGCCATCATCTGCGCCGCCAGCTCATGGAGTCCGGCAAGGTGCACGAACTCGACGCCCTGCATCGCGACGGGCGGCGGATCAGCATCGATATCTCCCTTTCGACCTGGCTCGAAGACGACGAGCCCTGTTTCGGCTTCATCGGCCGCGATGCGTCCGAACGTAAAGCCAAAGAAGCCCTTCTGGCCGATCTCGCTCGCCGCGATCCTCTGACGGAGCTGCCCAATCGCGCGGCGCTCGACTATTGGATCGAGGCCCGTCTGGCGGAAGGCTCGCCCTTCTGCGTTCTGATGGTCGATCTCGACGGCTTCAAGGAGGTCAATGACACGTTCGGCCATGAGGCCGGGGACGCGGCGCTGAAAATCGCCGCGGAGCGAATGGCCGCCTGTTTGAGGGACGGCGACCTGCTGGCACGCTTCGGCGGCGACGAATTCGGCATCGTTCTGACCGACGGCGACGAAAGCCGCGCCGCGTCGGTCGCGGGAGCGGTGATCCGAACGGTGTCGCTCCCGATGGAGATCGAGACCATGCAGGTTGCGATCGGCGCAAGTGTCGGCATCGCCGTCGCGCCCAGGGACGGACGCCACGCAGCCGCGCTTCTATCGGCGGCCGATGTGGCGCTCTACGCCTCCAAGAAAGGCGGACGAGGATGTTTCCATCGCTTCACGCCGCAGCTTCGACAGAGGGCCGTCTTCAACGACTCCATCCAATGCCAATTGCGCCGCGCTGTCTCGAATGGCGAATTCGAGCTTTTCTATCAGCCGCAATATCACATATGCGATCACCGGATGATCGGCGCCGAGGCGCTTTTGCGCTGGCGCCATCCCCGCGAAGGACTGGTTGCGCCCAACAGCTTTCTGCCGAGCCTGGAGCGAAGCGTGTTCGTCTCGCATGTCGGGGATATCGTGCTGGAGAAGGCTTGTCGGCAGGCTGCGAACTGGCGCAGGCTCGCGCCCGACTTCCGCATGGCCGTCAACCTGTTCGCCGTGCAGCTGCGCGATCGGAACTTTCCCGGGCGGGTGAGCGCCATCCTGGCCCGGCATGGCTTGCCCGCCGCCGCGCTCGAGCTGGAGCTGCCCGAAACGCTGCGCCTCCACATGACCGCCGATATGACCGCCGTGCTGTCCGAGTTGACGGAGATGGGCGTCGGGATCGCGCTGGATGATTTTGGCACCGGCCACGCCTCCCTTTCCCATCTTCAGCATATTCCGCTGACGCGGCTCAAGATCGACCGCTCCTTCGTGCAGGGCATGATGAGTTCCACGGTGGACGCCGCGGCAGTGGAGGCCATTCTCCTGATCGGCCGACGCCCGGGCGCGAGCGTCGTCGCCGAAGGAATCGAAACGCAAGAGCAGGAAGAACAGCTTTTGATGGAGGGCTGTTCGGTCGGCCAAGGCCATCTCTTCGGTCGTCCGATGCCCGCCTCGGACTTCGCGGCCCGTTTTCTGTCGCAGAGCCTCAAACATAGCCCTTCGGATCGGCCGACCGAGTCTATCCTCGGTGCTGAGGACAACGCCGCTCGCCCGGGCAGCGGGCAGCTGCCCCCCTCCTGTCTCGTCCTCGACGCGCGCTCGCTTTTCCAATGAGACAGGCTGCAGACGGGTGAACCGTTCGGAATCGCACTTCCCCACGCTCGCTGGCAGAGCGGAGCGAAGGCAAGGGCTCCACCGACTCGCCGAGTTTTCCAAGCAAGACCGAATTCTCGGTAAGACTCGGCGTCGGACAGTGAGCGCGCCTCGCCGGGGCAGATGGTGGATTGCCGCTTCCGCCCAACCGGTAGCGTCGCGTGTTTTGAGAATCCGAGACGTTCATCACCGATGCCCTCGCCGCATACGAAAACTAGCGAGGCCGACGCACACGACTTCGGCCTTGCCTGACCGGCATCATGCAGTTCTGACAGGCGCTTGAAAGTTCTCTTTCCCGGTGGCCCGCAAGGGAGGAATGCCGTGATAGAAGCCGGTTGACGCACGTTCGAAAGAGTGGACCGAACCGATGGACGGCTTCGCTTTGCCGCGATGAAGGCGCTCAAAGGGGCACTCCGCTCCGTGGCCTATCCCCTTCCCCGTGATCTCGACCTCGACCGGCCTCTTGCCTCGATCTCCTCCGCCCTCCCTTTCGGAACGCTCGGCGTTTCATTGATCTCGGCAACGAGGCGAAGACGACGCCGATCTCCAGCCCCGCGCCACTGGCCATCCTCAACGCAGCCGGCCTCTCACACCAGAAGCCCGCAGCGGTTGCGAACTCGAGACGCCCAACTCGGCTCGGCGGATCATTTCGCCCTGCGCCACAGCACCGGCCCAGCGCAGCGGCGAGAGCCGCACACGCCCTCAACCGAACCCACACCCCCGCTTGCGTCGCAGCGGGCCGACCGTCCGCTCAGAAACGCGAGCGATGGGACAGCCGTGCTAAAGCCGTACGCGCGGCGGCACCGGCCAGAAATAGACCGGCGAGCGCCCCGACCTTCAGAGCGTCGACTTGGCTGCGCGTCAGAAACTCGTGCCGGACGCGGTGCGCACGTTCGGTGCTCGGACCATCGATCCGCGCCGGCCCGCTTCCCGGCTCAACCAAATTGCCGTCACGCGGCGCCATGGGCTCGCCCAACTGCGCCTGCCGCATTCCGGCGGCCTTTCGATCCGCGAAGCCGGGCGCCAGGCGCTGAGCCAACGCCATCATCCACGTGGAGCGGCCGACCCAGATCTCTCGCTGAGGGTTGCAGACGGCCGAGTAGACCGCCTCGGCGCAGAGGCGCGGATCGAACAGCGGATCGGGGATAACCTGCGCGTGGCCCGTCTTGTTGCGCGCCCAGGTCGGCTGGGGCGTGTTGACGCCGGGAAGATAAATGACACTGAGCGTTACGGGAGACCGCTCCGCGATGAGTTCGGCGCGCAGCGAATCCGTGAAGCCGCCAACGCCCGCCTTCGCCCCGCAATAGGCGGCCTGCAAGGGCGCGGACCGAAAGGCCAGACCGGACGAGACCTGCACGATGGCGCCCCGCCGCGCGGGACGCATGACCCGAAGGGCAGCCAGCGTTCCGTAGACCTGCGAAAGATAGGTGGTGGCGGTCACGCGCGCATATTCGTCCGGCGTGATGTCCCAGGCCGGCGCGACGACGGTGGACATGGCATTGTTGATCCAGGCGTCGATCCCGCCGAACTGCGAAACAATCCGATCGGCCGCCGCATTCACGGCGGCAGCATCGGCCACGTCGGCCGGCAGGATCAGGACCGTCCCGCCCTGCGCTTCCAGTTGCCGCTTCGCGTCCGCTAGTCGTTCGGCCCCTCGGGCGATCAGCGCGACGCGCCAGCCGGCGCGTACGAAGCGCTCGGCGATCGCCAGCCCGATCCCGGCGCTCGCGCCCGTGACAACCGCAGTCTTCATTTCGCATTCCCTTCGCGACGATGGCCTCGGCGTGAGAATGCGCGGCACGGCCGTCCGTTGCGTCCTGTAGGGAGAGACGCGGCAGCGGAGTTCCGGCCTCCCGATTCGCCCGGTCGCCACGGTTGTCAGGTGACAACGGGGAACCGATTCTTTTCTGTTGAGTCGTTGATCGCTCGGTCCGGGATGCCGCATCTTGGCCGAAGATGCGTGTCATCGACGACACGAAGCCCTGTGATTTTGCTGGATTTTCGGCTGTCAAGCCCATCCACAGGGGTGACTTGCGACTCGGAATGAAACATGAGCAAATGCCAGACGGAAAAATGCCGTCTGACGCCGGTATTCCGTCTGAGATCGAGAGAACCATGAAGCCCGCCCGGCCTGCTCCTGTACCGCCGTCCAGCGCGACGCAGCGAATCACTGATCACGCCGAGCTTCTTTCGGCGCAGTTGCGCTCGATGCGCGATGCCATGTTTCCGCCGACAGCGCAGAAGAGTTTGCGCTCTTTCACATCTGGCGAAGTCGCCAAATTCGTCGGCGTGTCAGACGGTTACCTTCGTCAGCTCTCGCTCGATGGCCTCGGACCTGTCCCCAACTTATCCCCGGGTGGCCGGCGCTCTTATAGTCTCGCTCAGATGAACGAGCTTCGAACCTTCCTCTCCCAACATCGCCCCAAGGAAGCCCTCGGCTTCCTGCCGCGCCGTCGCGCGGGCGAGAAGCTGCAGGTCCTGGCCGTCGCCAACTTCAAGGGCGGCTCGGCCAAGACCACGACCTCGCTTTACCTTGCGCAATATCTGGCGCTGGCGGGTTATCGGGTTCTGGCTGTCGATCTCGATCCGCAGGCATCCCTGTCCGCCATGTTCGGATATCAGCCCGAATTCGACATCGGGGAGAACGAAACGCTCTACGGCGCGATCCGCTACGACGACGAGCGCCGTCCGCTGACGGACATCATCCGCCGAACCTATTTCGACGGGATCGATCTCGTGCCCGGCAATCTCGAACTCATGGAGTTCGAGCACGAGACGCCGCGCGCGATGATGCGCGGCGATCGCGGACGCGACATGTTCTTTCGGCGGGTGTCCGGCGTCATCAACGAGGTCGAGGCCGACTATGATGTCGTGGTTATCGACTGCCCGCCGCAGCTCGGCTTCCTGACCGTCGGCGCGCTGAACGCGGCCACGGGGCTGCTGGTGACCATCCATCCGCAAATGGTGGACGTGGCCTCCATGAGCCAGTTCCTGCTGATGACGGCGGATCTGATGAGTGTGGTTGAGGATGCGGGCGGGCGGCTCGATCTCGACTTCGTTCGCTATGTCGTCACGCGCCATGATCCGAACGACGTGCCGGAATCGCAGATCGTGGCGCTGCTGCGCGGTCTCTTCCGAGAGGACGTGCTCGCCGCGACCGCATGGAAATCCACCGCGATCGCCAATGCCGGCCTCACCAAGCAATCGCTCTACGAGCTGGATCGCGGCTCCGTTGGCCGCGCGGCCTATGACCGCGCGCTGGAGAGCGTCAACGCGGTGAACGCCGAAGTGGAATCCTTGATCCAGGGAGCCTGGGGTCGATGAACAAACGCTCCAAATCGATCGCCTCGATCTTCGCCACGCGGCCGGACGCGGCCCCGTTGTCATCTGACAACGAGGCGCGTCTGCCGCGCGTCTCGTCCGGCTCGGTGCGCTCCATGAAGGAGAGCTTCAGCCAGATCGAGCGCGAGAACGAGACGCTGCGCCAGAGCCTGTCGGAAGGCGCGCGCATCGTCGAGATCGATCCGTTCCTGATCGATCCCTCGCCCTATGCCGATCGCTATCCGGACGACGAGAACGCGGAATCCTTCGAGGCGCTCGTAACGTCGATGGCGGAGAACGGGCAGGAAGTGCCGGTGCTCCTGCGCACCCATCCGCTCGATGCCTCGCGGTTTCAGACGGCCTTCGGCCATCGCCGCGTTCGCGCCGCGCGCACGCTCAATCGCCCAGTGCGCGCCATCGTGCGTGAGATGGACGACGAGGCGCTGGCGCTGGCGCAGGGCATCGAAAACTCGGCGCGCCAGGATCTGACTTTCATCGAGCGGGCGGTGTTTGCCGCGCGGCTGGAGGAGGCCGGCCAAAGCCGGGCGGTGATCGGCCGGGCGCTCAGCGTCGACAAGGCCGAAGTGTCCAAGCTGATTGCCGTCGCGCGCTCCGTGCCCGAACCGGTGCTGCGCCAGATCGGCCGCGCGCCCAAGGTCGGGCGCACGCGCTGGCAGGCGCTGGTCGAAGCGCTGAACGGGGAGGGGGCGATCCAGCGAGTCGAACGCCTCCTGTTCGATCCATCGCCTGGCCTCTCGTCCGACGAGCGCTTTGCCGCGGTGCTGGAAGCGGCCAAACGACGGCCGACGCCCGCCCCGGTGGAGCGCAGCATCATCGCCCATTCCGGGCGCCGGCTGGCGCAGCTCTCGGCCAAGGAGCGCGACACGAAGCTGGTGATCGATCGCGATCTCGGCCTCGGCTTTGCGGATTTCATCGCTCGCCACCTGCCCGATCTGTTCGACGCCTATGAGCGCGAGCGGGGCAATAGCGAGAACCCGGCAGACGCCGGCCCCTCGGAGGATCGGTCGTGACGCGGCGGCGCAGCGGGCGGGAGGGCAAGGTGATGTCACCTGCCAACGCGCCCCTGCGCCGCGCGGCGACGGATTCCAGCAAGGGCTGGGCTGACACAGGGATTGCGGCGGGGAGCGTGATGCGCGCCCTGCCGCATCGGATCGTCAACGAGGAGACGCCATAGGCAAAGAAAAAGGCCCCGAAGCGGGAGCCGCCGGAGCCTTCATCTGTATTCGTCGCTGTTTGCAGGTTTAGCTCTCTCCGATCTCATCGTCAAGCAGAAACGCGGCTTCCCGCCACGGGCTCGCTTTGCCTCGCGCAAGGAGAGAGACCATGTCGGAGGAACATTCCCGCACGCCCCTGAGCGTGCGAGGGTCGGCGCTTGCCCTTTTCAAAGGTCGAGCTGTCGAAACGATGGCGCTTGGCCCGATGAATGCTTTCGAGGACGGGGAGGGGGCCGCGCTCCATCCCGACTTCCTCGCTCGTGCTGCGGTTTGGCGCGACCACAAGGCTGGCCTGATCTCGCTGGGTGAAGCACGCCGACGCTCGGAGCTGATCGGGGCGGATCCGCAGCCACGGCGCCTTGCGACGTCAGCCACGGCCCGCATTCAACACCCCCGCGCAAAGCCTACGACTGCGCCTCGCCATGCCCGCTCGGCGCCACGCGAAAGCCGGCAGTATTCCGGCGCGATGGCGACGACCGCCGCGCGCGACGACCGGCTGACGCCCCATGCCAAGGCCTTTCTCCAGGTTCTGCGCGCGCGCTGCGGCAAGTCGCGACAGACAGCCATTACCAAGGGAACGATGGGCGCGGTCATGGCCCGCTCCGCTCGCACGATCCGGCGCTACCTCGCCGACCTCGTGCGCTTCGGCTATATCCAGCTCGCCGTGCGACGCAACGCGCGTGGGCTGCACCTTGGGCTGACCGTCACGCTGACCGATCTCGTGATGCCTTTCTACGAGGACGCCAAGGGCCTCGCGCGTTGGCTCGCTGAGACGCCATCCGCCGCGGCTCTGCCGTTCAAGGCCGTGCTGTCGCCCGCTCAGACAGGGGTGACAGTCCTGTCATCCAATAACCAATCTCAAATGAATCTTTCTCTCATCCTCGGCCAAGGCAGCAAACCGAAGAGCCTGTTGGCCAAAGAAGGGCTCGGGAGAGAAGCAAGAAAGGCGATCTTGCTGGCCAGATAAGCGGTTCATACGTCGCCAGATGGCAGACGACGCCAGGGGAGAGGCATGATGCCTCATCTCATGGATGACTCACGTTTTGCCAAAGCTGAGAGAAAAATCGAGCAAACAGGCAGTCATGCTCGCTTTTACGAGATGACGCCTTGCTGAAGCCTGAAAGCTCTCTATGTTGTAATTTGAGGGAGCCGCATAAGCCTTCACGATCGATCCGCCGAGCTTTCAACGGCCGGGACGATTTCAAGCTCCAGAACCCGCACAGTCTTCGTTCCTGACCTCATGCTCCGGCCGTCACAGGCTTGGCCGATGCTTGTCGTCGTGCCGCCGTGATGCCTTCCAAAACATCAAACCCCTTCGCCGTCGAGCAATCGAGGTCGAGAACGGCAGCAGCGATAAAAAACGTTGCAGTGCCGGCCTTCAGAAAGACCGTCCCATGACCACATCCAACACAGCCCGCGCCAAGGCCAACAGCTTCTTCAAGCAGGACAGCGCAAAACAGCCGGGGGCCACGACGTTCGAGTCCGTCACGCAGGCTGCCCAGGCGACACGGACCAAAGCCGCTCTTCTGCGCGAAGCCCGCCGCGAGCGCGACGATCAGGCCGCCATTCGCCTTCCCGATCTCACGCAGGCGACAAAGCGATGAGCGCGCCCTCGCTGCCCATCGATTTCGGGCTGCAGGCCGATGTCTTCTGGTCGCAATCGGGACGCCGCCTCGCGCCCAAAGGGGCCATTCGGTACCGCCGCTTCGCTTCGTTGACCGAGGCCGTGCGCTTCGTCGTCCTGGATACCAGCGAGAAGCGCTTCCACTGCGCGATCGACACGCCGGATCATCGCTATGATGGGGCAGAGATCGACGCTCTCTATCGCAGCGCAGGATTTCCCAAGACGCAGGTTCTATGAGGATGGCTGGCCGCTGCCATACGGCTGCGCGAGGCTTCTGGGGCGGCTTGTTCTCAGCCGCGAGAAAGCCGCTTCCTCAGCCCTCCCTCTATGAGGTGAGACACGAGGGTGAGAAGAGCTGGGCGGTGATCCTCTCTTCCACCGGAAACATCATGGTGGTGAACCGCAGACGCATGACGCAGATGCGCCGGGAAGACGCCGAACGGATGGTCGCGGTTCTCGACGGGGCCGATGGTGCGGATATGCTGGCGGTTGGGCCCTGACCGAGGCATCGTCGTCAGCCCTCGCTGTGAATGGCTCTGATTTCCGCGGGGGAGGGAGATCACCTTCCAGGAGAAGCAGGCGGCTAAAAAATTGAACTATAACAGATACTTATGGGGAATTAGACGCGCAAACGCCAAGCCCCGGCGGCAAACCGCAACGGCCCGACATTCGCGCGTGAGATAAGACAGAAACGTCCGTGAGCTGAAGTCAGCTCCGCCAGCCCCAACGGTCGGCGAGGTCGAGGCAGGCGCGCCAGGATTCCACCGTGGCCGTGGTGCCGACATCGCGCAGCGAGGCGGCGGCCGTGGCATGGGCGAGGCGCAGCGCATCGCCCACGTCCCAGCCCTCGTGCAGCGCATAGACGAAGCCGGCGGCAAAGGCGTCGCCCGCCCCGTTCGCGCCCTTCACCTCCGATTGCGGCACGGAGACGGAGGGCCGGTGCGTGACCCCGCCGTTCCGCTCGAAGGCCAGCGCGCCGAGCGGGAAGTGGATGGCGAGGGTCTGCATCGAGCCCTGTTCCATGACCCGCGCGCCCGCCGCCCGGCAGGCCTCGACATCCGTCGCGCCCTGATGCGTCGTCACCGTTCCGGTGATCGCGCCGACCTCGAAATCATTGATCACGAGAAGGTCGAGCGCGCCGAGGCACGGCTCGACAATGGCGCGCAGGCGCTCGGGCGCGATCTGCAGAAGCTCCAGATTGGTCTGGAGCCCGGCGCGCCGCGCGGCCTTCAGCACATGGAGCCAGCCATTGGCCTCGCCCTCCCACGGCCCGTCCATCTTCGCATGGATGCCGGGCAGGCCGAGATGCAGGATGCGCGCGGTGGAGGCGTAGAAGTCGAAATGCTCCGGCGAGAGCAAGGCGCTCGTGCCCTGATGGAAGAGATGCGTGCGCCGCCCGGTGGAGCGCACGCTGTAGGCGTCGGTGAAATTGGTGCGCCCGCCCGGCACGACATGGAAGCCGGCAATGCCGATGCCCGCCGCCACCGCCTGTCGGCGCAGGATCTGGCCATTCTCGTCATCCCCCACCACGCCGATCGTATCGACGGGCATGGCGGGGTCGAGGCGGCGAATGTCGATGCCGAAATTGCAGGCCGACCCGCCGCCTTCCACGTTTTCGGACAGGATCTCGACGACCATGTCCTCTTCCGGCCAGCGCTCGACCAGCTTGTTATGGTCGGCGCACCAGGTTCCGGCCGTCAGAAATCCTCGTCTTGCCGCCTCCATAAGAACTCAGGCTCCCATCTTGAGTGAGGGATCGGTCACTTCGAGATCGTCTTCCAGAGACTTCTTGGAGCGGATGCCCTTCTTCTGGAGGGCGTCGTGATAGCGCTTGGTGGCCTCCTCGGAGGAGACGTCCTCTTCGATCACCAGGCGCATATGGCGCACGATCTCTTCGCAATCCTCGGCGAAGAAGATCTTGCGGCCGAAGAGCGCGACGCGCGCGCCGTATTTCTCGGCCTGCTTGACCATTTCCAGCGTGTCGCGCGTCGTGGACGAGGCCCCGCCCAGAATGCCGACGATGAGATTGCCGGGGTCGTAGGAGGCCAGCTCTTCCGTGGCGCGCGGCCCGTTATAGACGACCTTCAGGAATTCCGGCCGGTCGATCGAGGAGACGCCAGCAAGGCACCGGGCGATCGCGTCATTGTTGTAGGTCGCGAAGTCAGAGCCGGAGGTCTTCACCTCGAACTGCGGATTGAAGACTTCGAGAAAGTGGCGCACGCCCGCCGCCTGCGCTTCGTCGCGGAACTGGGCATAAGCATCCAGCGAGCGGCGGTCCTGATCGAGATCGTTGAAGAAGGTGAGGGCGTAGAGGCCGAGATCGGCTACGGGCTTCACCCGGTCGAGCCGCGCGGTGCGGAAGGGCACGGTCGGCAGGTGCTTGTAGTTCGCCCCGCGCCAGTGCCAGATATCGCTGCCGTCGTTGAGGCGCACGGCGGCGGTCACGTCCGAGCCGTTATAGACGCCCTTCCTCGTCAGATATTCGGCCGAGGACAGCGAGGTCAGCATGATGTCGATGAGGCCGGAAGCCAGCATGCGCTCCATGCCGTCGCGATAGACCTGAAGCGGGCGCATCCGCCCGGTGGGCTGCCCGTCGGCATCCAGTTCCGGCCCACCCGTGCCGGTGCCGAGTGCCATGTCGCCATCCTTGGCGTCGGCGATGATGAAGTCCTTCGGGGTATAATTTCCCTGGCGAACGCGGGTGAGCTTTTCGTCCATGCGCTTGGCGGCGAACATCGGAATGCCTTTCTGAGGAGGGGAGGACGTGGGGGCCGTCAGGCGGCCAGGGCGTCCGTGGGAGGGGTGGCCGCGCCGGTCATGAAGGCGACGACGTCGGACATGGTGAAATCTTTGGGCCGGACCACGGCGAGGCGGCGGCCGAGACGGTGAATGTGGATGCGATCGGCCACTTCGAAGATGTGCGGCATGTTGTGGGACACGAGCACGACCGGCAGGCCGCGTCGCTTCACATCCAGAATGAGATCGAGAACCCGGCGGCTTTCCTTGACGCCGAGCGCGGCGGTCGGCTCGTCCATGATGACGACTCGGCCCCCGAATGCACAGGCGCGCGCCACCGCCACGCCCTGCCGCTGGCCGCCCGACAGGGTTTCGACCTTCTGATGGATGTCCTGAACCGTTGTGAGGCCGAGGCCGGCGAGCTGGCGGCGGGCCTCGGCTTCCATATGGGCGAGGTCGAGATGGCCGAAGAGGCGGCCCGCGAGGCCCTTCTGGCGCACCTCGCGCCCGAGAAACAGGTTCTCCGCGATGGAGAGGGCGGGGGAGAGGGCGAGGTTCTGGAACACGCTTTCGATGCCGGCGCGCCGCGCGTCCATCGGCGTGCGGAAGCCGACCGGCTCGCCGTCGATCAGGATGCGACCCGTGTCGGGCCGCACCGCGCCGGCCAGCGCGCGGATCATGGTGGATTTACCCGCGCCATTGTCGCCGATCACGGCGAGGATCTCGTCCGGCTTCAGATCGAAATCCACCCCGTCCATGGCCACGACCCGGCCATAGCGCTTGCGCAACCCTTGCGCTTCGAGGACGAAGCGGCTCATGCCGAAACCCTCCGGATCCACTGGTCGAGACCGACTGCGACGATGATGAGAAGGCCGACGGTGAATTCCTGCCAGAGCGCGTCGAGCCCCGCGAGCGCCAGACCGTTGCGGAACACGCCGACGATCAGCGCGCCGACCAGCGTGCCGACGATGGAGCCGCGCCCGCCGAAAAGCGACGTCCCCCCGATCACGACGGCGGTGATGGAGTCGAGATTGGCCGAGCCGCCCGAGGTCGGGCTGATGGCTCCGATGCGCCCGATCAGCACCCAGGCGCCGAGCGCGCAGATGAGGCCCGAGATCGCATAGACCGAGAGAAGCGTGCGCTTGGCGTCGATGCCGGAGAGGCGCGCCGCTTCCGGGTCGTCGCCCACGGCGTAGACATGGCGGCCGAAAGCGGTGCGGTTCAGCATGTACCAGACGGCGGCCGCGATCACGAGCATGAGCACCGTGCCAACGGTGAAGCGCGCGCCGGCCACGGTCACGGCCGCGCCCGTCCATTGCAGGAGCGGCGCTTCGCTCGCCACGACCTGCGAGCGGATGGTCTGGCTGCCGGAGACGTAGAGGAACAGCGCGCCGAAGACGCTCCAGGTGCCGAGCGTCACGATGAAGGGCGGCAGGCGCAGATAGGTGACGAGCACGCCGTTGATCGCCCCGCAGCCGAAACCGACGAGCAGCGCCGCCGCGAAGGCTGCCTCCTGCGGCATCCCGAGCGAGACGGCCAGATGCCCCATGACGATGGTGCACAGGATCATGATCGCGCCGACCGACAGGTCGATGCCCGCCGTCAGGATCACCAGCGTCTGCGCGATGCCGAGAACCGCGATGATCGTCACCTGCTGGAGGATCAGCGACAGGTTGAAGGGCTGGAAGAAGCGCGAGCCCACGATCAGGCTGAAGACGACAAGCCCGACGCCGAGCACCACGAAGGGCACGATGGTCGGGTAGCGATGCAGGAGATGTTGCAGCCGGCGGAGCGGCGTGCGGCCCGCCTCCTCGAACTGCGCGAAGCCCTCGCTCGCGGCGGCGGGCGCGGGGGAACCCTCGGAAGCACTCATTGGGAAGCACTCATTCGCTCGGGTCTCCTGACGGAGGGGAGGGGAAAGGGCCGGGCGGCACGGGGGCCGCCCGGCGGCCGACGCTTGGGCCTTGGACGCTGGGAGCCGGGCAAGGCGCGCCGGCGAGAGAAGAAAACAGCGCGAGGCGGTGGCGGCTGCGGCGGACTGGCGGTCGGCTCGGCGTCGGACCTTGCGATCCGACGGCCTCACGAGCGACGGTCGAAACCTCGCGGCGGCCGACTCTCGGCGTGTTGGCCGCTGGGCGGACGGGCGAGCCTGGCGCCACGCCGCCCGCCGGGGGCCGGGGGCCTTTACCGAGCGCTCTCTGCGCGATGCTTAGGCAGCGCTCGGGTCGGACGGCGATACGACGCTCTCAGCCCCAGCACTTCTTCAGGGCTTCGGCGGAGGTGATCGAGTCGAGACCCTGAACCGGCTTGTCGGTGACGAGCGTCACGCCCGTGTTGAAGAAGTCGAGACCGGGCGTCGGCGCGGGCTTCGTGCCGGACTTCTTGAACTCCACGATCGCCTCGACGCCCTTGGAGGCCATGAGCAGCGGATATTGCATGGAGGTCGCGCCGATGACGCCGGCCTTGACGTTCTCGACGCCGGGGCAGCCGCCGTCGACGGAGGTGATGAGGACGCCGCTTTCCTTGCCCGCCGCCTTCAGCGCTTCATAGGCGCCGGCAGCCGTCGGCTCGTTGATCGTGTAGACGACGGACAGGTCCGGGTCCTTCTGGAGAAGCGTCTCCATGCCCGTGCGCCCGCCCTCTTCGGAGCCGTTGCCCCAGTAATGGCCGACGATGCGCTTGTCGTCCTCGTCGAGATAGCGGCTGGGGTCCTTCACGTCGATGCCGAAGCCCTTCATGAAGCCCTGATCGCGCGCCACGTCCACGGTCGGCTGGCTTTCGATCGCGTCGAGAAAGGCGACCTGCGCGCTTTTGGGGTCCTTCACGGTCTTGGCCGCCCATTGGCCGATCAGCTCGCCGGCCTTCACGTTGTCGGTCGCGAAGGTCGCGTCGGCGGCATTGGCGGGGTCGAGCGGGGTGTCGAGCGCGATCACCAGAATGCCTGCCTTGCGGGCCTGCTCCACCACCGGAACGATGGCCTTGGTGTCGCTGGCGGCCAGAAGAATGCCGCTGACGCCCGACGAGATCAGGTTCTCGATGGCGGTGACCTGCGTGTCGTTGTCGCCGTCGAACTTGCCGGCGAAGCTTTGCAGCTCGACGCCGAGTTCCTTGGCCTTGGCCTGCGCGCCCTCCTTCATCTTGGCGAAGAATGGGTTGGCGTCGGTCTTGGTGACGATGCCGATCTTGATCGGGTCCGCCGCGCTGGCGCCAGCTGTCAGGCCGAGGCCGAGGCCGATCAGCGCCGCGCCGGCCATGAGACCGACGAGACGGCGCGCGCGCGAAGGGTTCGATCGAAAATGTTTCGATGAAAAGCTCAAGTCTTCCTCCCCAGGATGACGAACGCGCGCCAGGGCCGAGAGGCCCGGATGGACGCGTCCCCGACCTGCCCCTGACCGGCGGGCAGGCATGCCGTCTGCGATGTCGGGGCTTGGCCCGCGCTTGTGTTCGCGCGGGGACAGGCCCTGTCTCTGTGATGTCGCCGCACGGCCGCGAGGCGAGGCGAGCCCGCCGCGTTCGGACATGCTGATGGGGTGGGGCATCCGCCATCGTGGCGGGCGCCCGGCCGTTGGTCCTCCGGCGGCGAGGGGCTCGCCGCCATGCTCCGGCGCTCTTGTCGGGCCGGTTCGCGCGGCCGCCGTCCGAAGACGCCGGCTGGTATAACGAGATGTTAGGATCGGTTGCCGAACGATTGCAAGCGTCTTTTGTCTAGATTCAGACAAAAGCATGTTGCGCCGCACTGGCCGACGGATTGTCACTGGCGCGACGCCGCCTCCGATTGCATAGTCGAGGCTTCAAGGGCGCACGGCCCTGTTTTGGAAAGACGGATTCTGAGCCTCGCAGCCCCACTGTCCGACACATCGCTCGCCAGTCTCACCGCCTGCGGCTCGGTTCTCAGCACGGTCGCGGCGGCCGGGGAGGGGATCTCGCGCGCGGCCTTGGCCGAGGCGACGAACCTTTCTCGCATGACGCTGGCGCAGCGCCTGTCGGTACTTCAAGCCGCTGGTCTCGTGCGCGAGGAGGGAAGCGCCGTGCCGAGCGGCGGGCGGCCGACGCGGCTGCTCGGCCTCGACCCCGGTGCGGGCGTTCTCCTGACCGCCGACATGGGCGAGACGCATATGCGCTTGGCCGTCACCGATCTCGCGCCGGCGGTGCTGATCCAGGAACTGGTGCCCTTCTCTATCGCGGACGGGCCGGAGGCGGCGATGGAGCGGCTCGCCATGGGCTTCGGCCGGCTTCTGGCCAATCTCGGCGGGCGGCGCTTCGTCGCCGCCATCGGCCTCAGCCTGCCCGCGCCGGTGGATCATCGCCTCGGGCGCGTTTATGGCCCCTCGATCCTCACCGGCTGGGACGATTTTCCTTTGGGAGACTGGCTGCGTGTGCGCTACGACGCACCGGTGGCGGCCGAGAACGACGTCAACCTTCTGGCCATCTTCGAGCATCGCCGGCTGCCCGAACGGCCGGACGATTTCCTCTTCGTGAAGATGGGCACGGGCATCGGCTCGGGGATTGTCGCCAATGGCCGGCTTCAGCGTGGCGCGCGCGGCGCGTCGGGCGATATCGGCCATATGCAGTTTCTGGAGCCCGGCGCGCCGCTCTGCCGCTGCGGAAAGATAGGCTGTTTCGAGGCGCGCGCGGCGGGCTGGGCCCTGGCGCGGGACCTGCGCGCCCAAGGGCTGGAGGCGCGCGACGCGCGCGACGTGATCGCCCATGTCGAGGCCGGGCGGCCGGAGGCCCTCGCGCTGGTGCGGGCGGCGGGGGCGGCGGCCGGCGAGGCGCTCGGCCATGTCGTCGCGGTGCTGAACCCCGAACGCATCGTCATCGGCGGCACGCTGGCGCGCGCGGGTGAAGTCCTTCTGCGGCCGATCCGCGAGACGGTGGCCCGGCGCTGCCTGCCGCTCGCCGTGCGCGATCTCACCATCACGGCGGCGCTGCCCGTGCCCGAAGCCTCGCTGATCGGCGCGGCGCATTGCGCGCGCGAGCTGGCGCTGAGTTCTGCCGGGGTCGACCCGTTCCTAGTCCGCTATCGGCAATGGCTGGAAGCGGCCTGACAGGTTTCCCCAGAACGATTTCGTTTCCAGCGAATCGGGTTGGCCGCTGACAACTCGATTCGCTGATGGGTTCGCCCGCGCCCGCTCAATCCTGAAAGAACATCGCCTCCAGCGCGGGATAGAGTTCGGGCGAGGCGACCACGAGCGCGTTGCCGTTCCAGAGGCCGTCATCGGCCAGGAAGTCGTTCGACTGGCCACCCGCCGCCTCGATGACCGCCAGCGCGCCCAAGCAATCCCAGGAATTGATGTGCCGCTCGACATAGCCGACGAGCCGACCCGCCGCGAGATAGGCGAGCGAGAGCGCGCCCGAGCCGTCGCGGTAGAACATGCCGCCGGCCTTCAAGAGGCGCTCGAAGGCGGGAAGGAAGGTTTCGGGCGGAAGGCGGGTGGAATAGCCGGCGGCGACCAGTCCTTCCTTCACCGAGCCCGCGCTTTTGACGCGGATCGGGCGGCCGTTGAGCTGGGCCTCATGGCCCTCGCCGCCGGTGAATAGTTCGTCGCGCGCCGGGGCGTAGACGAAGCCCATGCGGTTCTTGCCGCCTTGCACGAAGGCGATGGAGACGCACCAGCTCGACATGCCGCTCACGAAAGGCTGCGTGCCGTCGATCGGGTCCACCACCCAGATGCCCTGATCCCCGGCGAACTCCGTGCGCCCGGTTTCCTCGCCCAGGAACGCGTCCTGCGGAAAGGCGTCCGCGATGCGCTCGCGGATCATGGTTTCGACGCCGACATCGGCCTCGCTCGCCATGTCCTGCAAGCCCTTGGAGCGGATGGTGAGGCTTTCGAGCCGGCGGAAATAGTCGAGCGCGAGCGCGCCGGCCTCGCGCACCAGAGCTTCGGCGAAGACAAAGCGCGCGTCGAGTTCGGAAGGCGTCATGGAATTCGGGTCCGTTGCGGGAGGATGAGGAGAACGAGACGAAGCGGCGCTCAGCCGTCCTTCCAGAGCCAGGCGGCACCGCGCACACCGCTGGCATCGCCGTGCCGCGATGGGACGACCGGCGTGTGGAAGACGGTGGAGAAGGTATAGCGCGCGATCATGGGCGGCAGTTCGTCGTAGAGTTCGGGCACGTTGGACATGCCCCCGCCCATGACGAAAATATCGGGGTCGAGCGCGTTGACGACGACGGACAAGCCGCGCGCCACGCGGTCCACATAGCGGGTCCAGAGCAGGCCGGCGAGCCGGTCTCCGCCGCGCTTCATCTCCATGATCTCGGCCGCCTTGCGCTCGGTGCCCGTATGGAGAGCGAACTCCGCCTCGAAGGCGCGGCCCGAGACCCAGGTCTCCAGGCAGCCATGCTTGCCGCAATAGCAGGGGCGGCCGGGCAGTTCGGACTGGTTGGGGAAGGGCAGGGGGTTGTGGCCCCATTCGCCGCCCGAATTGTTCGGCCCGTGATGGGCGCGCCCGCCGACCGCGATGCCCGCGCCCGCGCCGCTGCCCAGGATCACCGCGAAGACGACATTGTGCCCCGCGCCCGCGCCGTCCACCGCTTCGGAGGCAGCCAGGCAGTCGGCGTCGTTCTCGACGCGCACCTCGCGCCCCAGCCGCTCGGTCAGGTCCTTCTCCACCGGGCGGCCGAGCAGCCAGGTGGAACTCGCGCCCTTGCCGAGGCGCGATTTGGGCTCCAGCGAGCCGGGAATGCCGATGCCGATCGTGCCGCGCTGGCCGGTCTTGGCCTCCATGTCGGAAATGATCGCGCCGATCATGTCGATGCAGCCGAAATAGTCGTGGCGCGGCGTGTCGCGCCGCTCGCGCGCCAGCTCGGTGCCATCGGGCAGGAGAGCGACGCCCTCGATCTTCGTGCCGCCCCAGTCGATACCGATCAACATGCGCCTGCCCCACCTCCCCGGTTCGAGCCGGCTCCCGCTGATCGGCCGCACCCTCCTCCCGAAGGCGCTCGCCGGGGAATCCGATTCGCCGGGTGGAGCCTAAGCGAGGCATGGCCGCGCGCAAAGCGCCAAACGCGAAGCGTCCAACGGAAAGCGCGCGAGGCCAATGCCCGCGCACGGGATCTCCAGCGCGGTGATGCGAAACGGGGAACCGGATGCCGTCCGGTGGGGACGGACGGCATCCGGGGGGATACGGAGGCCTCAGGCAGCGCGCGAAGCGCACGTGCGATAGACCTCCGATTCGAGTTCGAGATAGAAGCCCACCGAGGCGGGATCGGCGAAGGGCAGGATCTGCGTCGCCCAGAAGCCGCCGATGCCGTTCTTCCGGTCGATCCAGTAATAGAGATTGGCAAGACCCGCCCAGGCGAGCGAGCCGGCGGGGCGTCCGGTCGGGGCGTCCTCGTCGTTGATCATGAAGGTGAGGGCCCAGGATTTGGGCATTCCGGGAAAGAACTCGGCGTCGTTCGACAGGCTTGGGATCACGCCCGGCAGCGCCTTGATCTTCATGTCGCCGAGCCCGTTGCGCTCGGCCATGGCGACCGTCTCGGGTTTCAGGACGCGCCCATGCGGGCCGTCGCCGTCGTTCAGCCACATGCGGATGAACTTGGCGTAGTCGAGCGCGGTCGAATACAGGCCGTGGCCGCCCATGTGGACTTCCGGGTCCTGCGGCAGCTCGAAATCGCCGAGCGGCGTCAGCACGCCCGAACTGTCGCGCTGGTGCATGGTCACGCGACGCTCGCGCATGGCGGGCGTCATGGTGAAGGCCGTATCCTCCATGCCGAGCCGTTCGAAGACGCGCGTCTTCATCACGTCGCCGAGGCGATAGCCGGTGATGCCTTCGATCACCTGCCCCGCCCAGTCGATATTGGTGCCGTATTCCCAAGCCTCGCCGGGGTCGAACAGAAGCGGCGTGCGCAGCGAAGCGAAGGAGGAGGTGATGACGCTGGGTTGGCCCTGTTCCCTGGCGAGGCGGTGATAGGTCTCGTTGAAGAAGTCGTAGGCGAAGCCCGCCGTGTGAAGCAGGAGCATCCTCGTCGTGATGTCGCGCTCGGGCGCGCGCAGCCGGGGCGTGCCGTCGGCCTCGAACCCTTCGATCACCCGAAGCTCGCCGATGGCGGGCGCATAGGCCCTGGCCGGAGCGTCGAGGTCGAGCCGTCCCTCTTCCACGAGCTGAAGCGCCACAGTGCCGGTGATCGCCTTGGTGGTCGAGAAGATCGCGAAGACGCTGTCGGGCGTCATGTCGGCCTCGCCGCCCAGCGCCCGCTTGCCCGCCGCGCCCTGAAACAGATTGCCCGCGCGATCGGTCACGACGGCAGCAACGCCCGGCACGCCCGGCTTGGAGGCGACGGCACTGGTGAGCACGGTCCCAACGGCTTTCTGCAATTCGGTCATGATCATTCTCCCTTCATGCCGATCGTCGAGGACCGCCGCCCGACGCCCGCTCGGCGTCCTGGGAAACGGCTTCGACAGAGCGCTTACGCTTACGTCAGTCGTGCGCACCGCTCTGTCGGAAACCGGCAGATCCTGTCGATGATCGGCAAAAGATGCCTCTCCGGCTGATCGTCCGGACAACCCTGCCGGTTTGTTAAATACGCTTTCAAGCCGGAGTTGCCGCAGAACCCGTTCGTCCGTTAGCCTGCAAACGATCGAGGTTCGGATTGGAGAAAGGACAGTCCATGTTGCGCGATGCCCTTCTGTTCGACGCGCATGGGCGGGCGATCCGCCAGCACCATAAGGTCTTCTCGAAGGACTGGGACGAGATCGGCGAGTGGTCGCGGCGGGTCTATATGCCCTACGACGTCTCGCCCACCGGAAAGCTGATCCGCCCCCAATCCACCATGCATTCGGCCATGGTCGGCCGCATCATCGTCACGCGCTTCGCCTATGGTATTCCCGTCGGGATCCGTGACTGGTCGCAGGAGGCCGGCAACGCGGTGGTGCTGACCACGATCGGCGGCAATGCCAGCCATCGGCTGGACGATGGCGGCGCGGTGAACACGGGCTACGGCGAAAGCTTCGTGGTGGATTGCAGCCGCACCGACTATCACGTCGATTTCGACCCCGCCCATCTCCAGCTCAACCTCACCATTCCGCACGCCGTTCTGGAACAGGTCTGCCACGACTGGTTCGGCTTCGTCCCGGGCGATGCGCTGTGGCGCTTCAAATGCGGGCTGGGCGGGCAGGGGTCGAGCTGGCTGATATTGATGGACTATGTGATGCGCTGCATCGCCGAAGCGCCGGACCGGCTGGCGCACGATCGCGTGGGGCGCCACCTCGAACAAACGATCTGCGTCCATCTTCTCAACGAATGGGCGTCGCGTGCCGGGCTCGACCTGTCCGACCCCCGCCATGCGCTGGCGCCCCGCGTGGTGCGGGCGGCCGAAGCCTATATGTCCGAGCACGCGGCCGACCTTCCGACCATGGCCGAGGTCGCGCGCGCGGCCGGCACCAGTCTGCGAAGCCTGACGGAAGCCTTTCGCCGGTTTCGCGGCACGACGCCCAGCCAATTCCTGCGCGAGCAGCGGCTCCAGCGCGTCCGGCGCGATCTCGAAACCGCCCTGCCGGGCCAGACCGTGGCCGAGATCGCCGCCGCCTGGGGCTATATCAACAAGGGCGACTTCGCGCGCGCCTATCGCCAGCGCTTCGGCGAAACACCCTCCACTACGCTGCGGCGCTGACGGGATCAACGTCAGGCGGTCACAATCTCCAGCCCGGCGGCGCGCAAGGGGGCGAGTTTCTCATCGCAGACGCTCGCCTGCGTGACGAGGCTTGTGATCTCATGGATCGGCACGATGCGATAGGGCGAGGCCGCGCCGAGCTTTTCCCCCGTGGCGAGCACGATCGTCTCGGCCGATTGGCGCGCGATCAGCCGCTTGATCGATGCTTCTTCGCTGTCGCCCGTGGTCGCGCCCGCCTCAGGGTGCAGGCCCGTGACGCCCATGACATAGACATCGGCGCGAATGCGGGAGATGGCCTCGGCGCAGGTCGCGCCGACCGCGACGATCGAATGCTTGAACAAGCGTCCGCCGATCAGCTCGACCTCCACGAGCGGATGCTGAACCAGCTCGACCGCGATGCTCGGGCTATGGGTGACGATCGTGGCGCTGAGATCGCGCGGCAAGTGGCGCGCCAGCTGCACATTCGTCGTGCCGCCATCCAGAAACACGATCTGCCCCGGCCGGATCAGAGCGGCCGCCGCGCGCGCCAGCGCCAGCTTGGCGGCCGAGCCGCTTTCCTCGCGCCGGGCGAAATCGGCGACGGCCGGCGAGGCCGGCAACGCCCCGCCATGCACGCGCTGCAACAGTCCCTCGCTCGCCAGTTCGCGCAGGTCGCGCCGGATCGTGTCCTCCGACAGGCCGAGTTCCTGCGCGAGGCTCTTGGCCACCACACGACCGTCCCGCAGCAAAACCGCCTGGATCAGCGCCTTGCGTTCGCTCGTCAGCATCGCATCCGCTCGTTGCACGAAATTTCTTGACTCCGCACGATATTGCACGAAACATCGCGCCATTCCAGAGGGCGAGGCGTCCCGCTTTCGCCGCAGCCGGAGACCCGAGCCCCATGAGCATCGCCCATCGTGTCCGCGTGGAGGACGTCACGCTCCTGTCGGACGACTGGTTCGTTCTGAAGAAAACCGTCCTGTCCTACCAGCGCGGCGACGGCAGCTGGCAGCGCATGGCGCGCGAGACCTACGACCGGGGCAATGGCGCGACGATCCTTCTCTACGACCCGGAGCGGCGCACCGTGATCCTGGTCCGGCAGTTCCGCTACCCAGCCTTCGTCAACGGGCACGACGATTTTCTGATCGAGACTCCCGCCGGGCTTCTGGATCAGGCCTCGCCGGAAGAGCGCATCCGCACTGAGACCGAGGAGGAAACGGGTTTTCGGGTGCGCGATGTCAGAGAAGTCTTCGACGCCTTCATGAGCCCCGGCTCGGTGACGGAGCGCCTGCATTTCTTCGTGGCGCGCTACGAGGCAGGCGACCGCGCGTCCGAGGGCGGCGGCCTCCTGGAGGAAGGCGAGGATATCGACGTTCTGGAACTCACCATCGAGGAGGCGATGGGCCTGATCGCGGCGGGCGCGATCCGCGACGGCAAGACGATCATGCTTCTGCAATATGCCGCGCTGAACCTTTTTTCCGCCACGGCGCAGGCCGCGTAATAGCGGGTGGTCACGGGCGGCCCTGGCTCGCCCGTGTCCCTTGGTTTTTGGTGCGCGATCGAAGCGACGCCTACATCATCTCCGGCCGCTTCACCGCCGAACCATCGGAAAAGCGGTTGAAGCGATAGGCGTCGATCTCGATGAAGGGCGTCTCGTTCGTCACCATCTCGCTGGCGAGCCGCCCCGCGCCGGGTCCGAGGGCGAAGCCATGGCCGCTGAAGCCGGTGGCGATGGTGAGGCCGCGGATCGCGTCCGAGTTGGAGACGACGGGCACGAGATCGGGCGAAGTATCGATGAGGCCCGCCCAGGCCGAGGCGACGCCGACGCCCTGCACCGAGGGGAAGTCGGCCACGAAAGCCCGGATCGCCTCCTCCACCAGATGCTTCTGGGGCGCGGGGTCCATGACGCGGGTCTTCTCGAAGGGCGAGATCTTGTCGAAATCCCAGCGGCCCCAGGCATCCGGGCCGTTGAAGAACTGGCCGTTGAGCCGATACTCGATCTTCTTGGCGATCTTGGCCTTCATCATTTCGCGGAATTTCGTGGCGTAGCGAATGCCCTGCGGGGCCAGATTGACGACGCCGTGGCCGGGCACCGCGATCGTGTAGCCGCCGTCGAGGCGGCGGCGCAGCGCGTATCCCGCGCCCGTGATGCAGCCGGCATCGGCCACCTCGGGGATCGGCGTCGTCCAGACCGCCGTGCCTTCGATATTGGCGACGGGCAGGTCGATGCCGTGGCGGCGCAGAAAACGCGAACTCCACGCGCCGCCCGCCAGCACCACCGCGTCCGCCTGGATCAGCCCGCGCTCGGTCCAAACGCCCTTGATCTGTCCATTGGCGATGTCGAGCCCGCGCACGGCGCAGGATTGATGCAGGAACGCGCCCTTGGCCTTGGCGCCCTCGGCAATCGCCGGCGCGGCCATGCCCGGCTCGGCGCGGCCGTCCGTATCGGTCCAGATGCCGCCGATCCAGGCATTGGTGCTGCCCCTCATGCGCTCGCGCACCTCGGCCTGGCTCAGCATCCGGTTGGTGAAGCCGAGGCCCTTGGCGTCGGCGCTCCACTTTTCCCAGCGGGCGTATTCGTTCGGGTCCTTGGTGGCGTAAAGCGAGCCGGTGCGGCGGAAGCCCAGATCCGCCCCGATCTCCTCGCCCAACTCGCCCCAGCGCCGGAGGCTGTACATGGCCAGCGGCAATTCGTGCAGGGCGCGGTTCTGCTGACGCACCCAGCCCCAGTTGCGCCCCGACTGCTCGCCGGCCACCATGCCCTTTTCCAGAAGCGCGACCGAGATTCCCTTGCGCGCCAGTTCATAGGCGGTGGACGCGCCGACAATGCCCGCGCCGATCACCACGACATCGACGCGAGCGGGAAACTCTGCGCTGTTGTGAACCCGTTGAACGTCAATCGGCATGGCTGGTTCTTTCGATCGTCATGGCTATCGCGGCAGCCGCAATGCGGATGGCTCAGTTTGGCCCGCCCATGCCGCTGGATGAGGCCGAATGCTTCTCGAGAACGGCAGGAAATGCCGAAGCGGGGCGTCTAGCTGGCGTCTCGCCCCGCGGCCCCTCGGGGAACGCGCCACGCAAGACCCGCCCACGCGCTTGCCGGGCCTGCGGGCGGACGATCGCAGGGCCTGCGTTCTCCCGAAACAAGTCGCCTTGCGACATGCGACAAAACACAGCGCCGACTGTCCCCCGATGGTTTGCTCAATGCAGCAAACTTTAAGCTCTGCGTTACGTCTCACCCAATATATCGTCGGCAAACTGTTCGCAGGCGGCAAAACCGCCGACGACTCGAGATTCCAAACTCAACCCGGAATGTTCAAGAGCTGATCGCAGCATGATGACCGTCATCGGATGTATATACTATCAGCATAACCTTTGGTTGGTGTTGATAGCTGCTGTCATCTGCGGCTCCGGCTCCTGGGCCATGGTGCGTCTGTTCCTGCGCGCGGCCACGGCGCGATCGATGGAGAAGGTCGCCTGGATCATGCTGGCCGCCTTCGTGACCGGCGCGTCCATCTGGTGCACGCATTTCGTCGCGATGCTCGGCTACGAGCCCAGGCTGCCGATCAGCTTCGACCCGGTTCTCACCATCGTGTCCCTTCTGATCGCCATGGCGGGCTCGGCCCTCGGCTTCCTCGCAGCGACGGGGCGGGGCGGGGCCGCGCCGGCCTTCGGCGGGGCGATCGTCGGCCTGTCGATCGTCTTGATGCACTATATCGGGATGCTCGCCTACCGGGTTCAGGGGATCGTGACCTGGGACCGATCCTTCATGATCGCTTCGATTATCCTGGCCTGCGTCCTGGCAGCTGCGGCGCTCGATACGGCGCGCCGGCTGGAGCGCGAGAGCATGGGGTCGCATGGGGCGACCGCCCTGTTCTTCCTCTCCATCATCAGCCTGCATTTCACCGGGATGACAGCGTTCCAGGTGACGCCCATGCTGGTGGACGGTTCCTTCTCCGATCCCGACGCCATGCGCGCGCTGGCCGTTTCGGTCGCCAGCGTCGGTCTCATCATCGTCTGTTCCGGCTTTGCCTGCAGCTTCATCGACACCAAGGCGCGCGCCACGGCCGCCGATGCGCTCGCCAATATGTCGAACGGGCTCGCCATGCTCTCGCCCGGCGGCGTCCTGACGCTGGTCAACGAGCGCGTCGGCCAGCTCTTCGGCCTGACCCCAGGAGCGCTCAAGACCGGCATGTCGCTGCGCGACTTCCTCTCCACGATCGGAGAGCGCAGCGGCTGGGACGAGGAGCGCCTCGCACGCGTCATCGAGAACCATCATGCCTGGATGCGCAAGGACACGGTGACGCGCCTCGAACAGAATCTGGCGAGCGGCGTCGTGCTTAGCATCGTTTGCCAACCCGTGCCGCGCGGCGGGGCGATCCTGACCTACGAAGACGTGACGCAGATGCGCAACGGGCAGAAGACCATCGCCCATATGGCCTTCCACGACGCGCTGACCGGCCTCAAGAACCGGCGCATGTTTGCCGAAAGCGTCGTGGACTTCTTGGAGCGTGGGGAGGTCACCATGCTTTCGATCGACCTCGATCGTTTCAAGAAGGTGAACGATCTGCTGGGCCATACGGTCGGAGACGAGCTCCTGCACAAGCTGTCGGCCCGGCTGGAATCCTGCCTGCGGCCCGACGAACTGGCCTTCCGGCTGGGCGGGGACGAACTCGCCGTGCTCCTCAGGGCACCATCGGAGCGGATCGCGGCGCTGGCGCAGGACATTATCATCCAGGCGGCGCTTCCCTTCGACATCGCGGGCCATGCCGTCACGGTCGGCTGCACGATCGGCATCGCGACGGCCGCGCCGGGCGACGATGCGATGGTCCTCCAGCAGAAGGCCGATCTCGCGCTCTACTCCGCCAAGACGGCGGGCCGCAACCGCTTCGAAGTCTATCAGGACGGAATGCGCGAGCAGGAGGTCGACAAGCGGGCGCTGGAACAGGACCTGTCGCTCGCCGTCTCGCTCGGTCAGTTCGAGCTCTGGTATCAGCCGCTCTACAGCCTGCCCGGCCGGATGCTGTGCGGCTTCGAGTCCTTGATCCGCTGGCGTCATCCCGTGCGAGGGCTGGTGCCGCCCGTCGACTTCATTCCGCTCGCCGAGCGCTCCGGGCTGATCGCGGAGATCGGCGCCTGGGTGATCGAGGAGGCGTGCCGGCAGGCCGCGCTCTGGCCGGCCCCGCTTTATGTCTCGGTCAATGTCTCGGCGTTGCAACTGCGCTCCGCCACGCTTCCCGCCGAGTTCGCGCAGGCGCTGGCGCGCCACCGCCTGTCGCCCTCGCGCATCGAGATCGAGATCACCGAAACCGCCATGGTGGAGCATAGCGACCAGATCGCCATGACGCTCACCAGCCTTCGCGCGCTCGGTCTGCGCATCGCCATGGACGATTTCGGCACCGGCTATTCCTCGCTCGCCCATTTGCGCGAGTTCAAGATCGACCGCCTCAAGATTGACCGCAGCTTCGTCGCCGCGTCCGGCGAGGATGCCGGGGAGGATGTGGGTTCCGCGGCCATCGTGCGCGCCGTTCTGTCCATGGCGCGAGAGCTCGGCATCGACACGACGGCCGAGGGCATCGAGGACGAAACGCAGCTCCAGCGCCTGACCGAGCTTGGCTGCGGCACCGCGCAGGGCTATCTCCTCGGCCGGCCCCTGGACGAGCGCGCCGTCGAGGCGCTCCTGCGCGAGCATGTCGAGGCGACAGCGCCCCTGCCGATCGCCGTCTGACCCGCCGCCATATGACCTGCCGACGAACGCGCCTTTCGTCAGGCGTTCTCTTGCGCGGCGCTCATGGCGCGCGGGCCGAGGCCGCTTTCACAGACCAGGCTTCGCGATCTGAATTGCCCGCACGACCCGAGGCGAAGCCTGTCCGCCGGCATGGGACGGGCTGATAGCGACGCCGCCGCGAGGCACCGGCTACCGGCCCAGCAGCCCATCGCGGCGCCGCGCAGGTAGCGCCTCTTCTGTGATCGCCGGATCGTCTTTCGCGTCCAGGCCATTCCCCCTCGCCAGAACACGGAGCCGGACGCTGCGACGTCCTGTGCGCTGATCCGCTTCCAAGGCCCCGCCCAAACGGGGAGCCGGGCCGGGACAGCACAGGCCACTGCGGCTTTGCCCCTCGCATCGCCCAAAGCGGCGACCCCGCCCCCCAGAATCCCGCAGGATCCCGGCCGGCGCGCCGCCGGTCTCTCAGTCGGCCCGCCCTTGCGCCCTGTTCCCGGCGCATGGGCGCGGCGCGAAGCGCGCGTCCCTCTCTCCCTCTTGTCCCGTCGTTTGCCGCCGCCCCGAGGCCGGAGCAGCCGTTTGCGCGAAAATCAAATCTTAACAAGGGGTTAAAGTTTCTGTCCCGTGAGACGGCGTGCGAGTTTTCTGAGACGCCATGAGTGTAAATATAAAATTAAAGTCAAGTATAAAATTAGGATTTGAGCAAGTTTTTGAAGTGAATATGGCGTCAGAAGCAGATGAAACCCGAGCAACAGCATGATGCTGCCAAGTATTGCTTCATGTCCTTTCCCTGTTCGGAACTTTAGGACATTCTCATGACCAGCGTGAATACCAACATTGCCGCAATGACCGCTCTGCGTAACCTGCAGGCGACGCAGTCCCTGCTGGAGGGAACGCAGAACCGCATCTCGACCGGCTTCAAGATCAACGACGCCAAGGACAACGCCGCCTACTGGTCGATCGCCACGACGCTGCGCTCGGACAACAAGTCGCTCTCGACCGTGAAGGACGCGCTGGGCCTCGGCTCCGCGACCGTGGACACGGCCTATCAGGGTCTCAATAAGGCCAAGGACGTTCTCGACGAGATCAAGTCCAAGCTGACCGCCGCGAGTCAGGACGGTGTGGATCGCTCCAAGATCCAGGCCGAAATCGCCGAGCTGCAGAAGCAGCTGAAGTCGATCGCGGCGTCCTCGACCTTTTCGGGCGAGAACTGGCTGTCGGTCGACTCGGCATCCCCGAGCTACAACGCCAACAAGAGCGTCGTCGCCTCGATGTCGCGCGACCAGAAGGGCGCTGTCACCATCGGCACGATCGATGTAGACACCAGCGCGGTGAAGCTGTTCGACGCGAATGCCAACGCGGACGGTATCGCCGACAGCAGGTTGAGCCTGACGACGGCGACCGGCGCGGCGCTCAATGTCGGCGGTTTCGTTTCAGCAGCCCCTCCGTCGATCGCCGGCCTCGGCTTCACCGGCACCGCGACGGGTTCGGCCGGCACGACGGCCGCAGGCGCCGTAGCGACGCTCGGAACGCTGAATATGGCTGCCGTGACCAAGGGCGACGTGATCACCTTCAGCCTGACGGTTGATGGCACGAATAATACGGTGCGTCTCAAGACCTCCGATCTCGCCGCCGACGGCAGCGATTTCGTCTCCAAGCTTCAGCTTGCCGTCACGTCAGCGGTTGGTGCCGGCAAGGTCACGGTCAGTGCACCGTCGAATGTCGTCACTCTGACGGCCGGCAGCGTCGGTACGGCCTCCCAGATCACGGTCGGGGCTGTGACCACGGTCAACGGCGACGGCGCCGTCACCGACACGGCCGGCATTCTGACGGCTGGCGCGCTTCCTGCTCCCGCCTTCGGTTCGTCCTTCGGTGCTGTGGCGAAGATGAACACGACAGCCTACACCGCCCCAACCGCAGCGGGTGGTGCCATCGCCTCCACTGCGATCGGCACGGTCACCTCCGTCGGCTCCGACGGAACGATGACCTTCGACATCACGTATAACGGCGTGACGAAGACCGGCATCACGACGGGTACAATCACCAAGGATGCGTCGGCCGCTACTCAGGCTGGCAACATGAAACTCGCCATGCAGACGGCGATCGACACCGCCTTCGCCAACACGGTCTCAACCCAGAACGGCCGGGTGTATACGGCGGGCGATATCACGGTCGGCGGCACCGGCGCTAACCTGACGATCACGACGGCCAACAAGGGTTCGGCCGAAACGGTGAAGATCGGCAACCTGTCCGGCACCGGCGGCTTCGCTGCCGCGAGCAATGCGGTTGCGGGCCTGGCCGTGGCGGGCGTGACGGCGACGGGTACGGGGCAGGGCGCAGGTATCGTCGCGGGCGACACCTACTCCTTCAATGTCCAGTACGGCTCGACGGTCAAACAGATCTCGCACACGTTCGCGGCGTCCGACTTCGTCGTCAGCGGTGGCGTCGCCGGTATCGCATCGGGCTGGACGACCAAGGGGCAGCCGACGGCCGCCGAATGGGCCACCTTCCTGCAGACGAAGATCGACACGGCTTTCACCGGGACAGGCTTCAACGGCAATGATGCCAGTGGCAACCCGATCGGCACCGTTTATAGCGCCTCCAACCATGACATTACCGTCACGCAGACCGGCGGTATGTTCGAACTCTCGACCCGTAACAAGGGCGCCAATATGGCGGTCGGCATCAGCAGCGTGTCCGGCTCGATCTATGGCGTGACGACCGGAGCGGGCAGCCGGCTGGGTCTCGATGCGAATTCGACATCGTACTACTACGATGCGACCAACACGAAGACGTTGGGCTCCGGCACTGTGGGCTACGGCAAGGACTCGCAGCCGCTGCTCGACATCGGCACGTTCTCCGACACCAACCTGCTGGCGAACGACACGATCTCTTTGTCGGTCAATCTCGGCGGCACGCAGAAGACGATCTCCATCTCGACCGCCGGAATGCTGGCGGCCGGAAACACGAATGCCAACGCGGCGACGTTCCAGACGAAGGTCCAGAACGCTCTCGATAGCGCCTTCGGCACGGGCCCCAACAACACCAAGCTGGTGACGTTCCTCGCGCAGGACTCCAACAACTCCAACCACATGACGATCAAGGCCACGGCGGCCGGCTCCACCAGCTACATCGCCGTGTCGAACGTCACCGCGCAGGATGGAGACAATGTCACGTCCTCCACCGCCGGCCTGACCGCCGGAGCAACGAATACCGGTCTGACGGCCAACGGGACGAATGTCGCGGCCGCGAGCACGGCAGTCCTCGCCAGCACCGGCGCCTTCACGGGGCCGCTGACCTTCGGCGTCAACGACTCCATCACGCTGAACCTCTCGGTCGATGGCAACGCCAAGTCCGTGACGATCGCGCAAAGCGATGTGAAGGCGGCGCTGTCGGGTGCGGCGACCATCAACACGGCGACCGATTACGCCGCCGTGCTGAACGCAGCCTTTACGGCAGGCAATGTCGGCGTCACCGTGACGGCTCCGTCAAACGTCCTCACCTTCACCCGTGCGGGCGGCGCGGGCGCGGGCTCCGTTCAGGTGACGAGCGTCACACCCAGCGGCGGTGCGAGCACCATGTCGGTCGATAAGATCGATGTCTCGGACGCAACGCTCTCGACCTTGAACGTCACCAGCGCCAACCGCAAGGACGTGCTGTCGGCCTATATCTCGCTCGTCAACACGGCGATCAACAAGGTCAGCTCTGCCGCCTCATCGCTGGGCTCGGTCGCCTCGCGCATTCAGATGCAGCAGTCCTTCGTGAACACGCTGATGGACACGATCGACAAGGGCGTCTCCAACCTGGTGGACGCCGATCTGTCGGAAGAGTCCACCAAGCTCCAGGCTCTGCAGACCAAGTCCCAGCTCGGTATGCAGGCGCTCTCGATCGCCAACCAGTCGGCCCAGAGCATTCTGGCGCTCTTCCGCGGCTAAGCGGTTGAACATCTGAGACCGGGTCGCCGCGGCGTCACGCTGCGGCGGCCCTTTTCGTGATGCGAGTGGGTGATCGAAGCCGCGCCGTTCGGTTCAAACCCGTAACGAGAAGATATGCGCAGTTTTTGTCAACGGACCACCATTGTGCCGTGTGACCCTGCGACTTAAGCCTAGTTAACAGATGATTGTCGTAAGTAAGGCTGAGTAGAAGCGTTCTTCGGCAGTATTACGCAACGTAATGTCACTGGTGAATGTGGTGGGTCCATTGATCGATTGCGTCGAAATGCACCATAATGGAGCGCAACAGGATCGGGATTCGGCAAGGCTTTGGGATGAATGGCGCACACATGTTTCGCCTTTCTTCGATCTGGCGGAGCGGGACGAAACCGATCTGTCCCAACCTGTCGCGATGAAGACCTTCCATCTCGGCGCGTTGCTGGTGGGAAATGTCGTGGCGCCGGCACAGGATCTGGTACGTGAGGCGCGCAAATCCGCCCGGCAGGGCGTCGACCACTTGCTCATCCAGTTCTACACCAAAGGCCGCAGCCGCATCGAAACGCGTCAAGAGCGGCTTGCCACAGGCGGCGGCGCGGTGATCTACGATCTGTCGCAGCCCGTCACGGTGCGATCCGATCAGGCGGTGGACGCGGTGAACATCCTCTTGCCGCGCGTGCTGCTTTCCAGCGAGCCCCTGCGTGTCGAGGCCCTGCATGGCCAAGTGGCGGATTTCCGCGCGGATGCGGCCGGGCAGATCGCCTTCACCACAATCCAGGGTATTATGAGCTGCGCCGATCGCCTGACGCCGCAACACCTGCCGGCGCTGACGGCGGCGGCCGCGCGACTTTGCTCCGGCTTCCTGAGCGGCGCGCAGGCGCAGGGCGAGGAGGTGGAGTGGCGCGCGCGGCTCGAAATCCGCCATTTCATCCGCAGCCATCTGCACAACCCCGACCTAGGCGTCGAGCTTCTGCAACGCCGCTTCGGCCTGTCGCGCGCCGCGCTCTACCGGGAATTCGCGGGGGAGGGCGGGGTGCAGACCTTCATCCGTGAGCGGCGTCTGGCCGCCGCGCTCCGCCTGCTGACGCGTCCGAGCGCCCGAGGGGGCCGCCCGCGCGTGTCGAGCGTCGCCTATGCCACGGGCTTCATCGAAGACAAGAGCTTCAGCCGCGCGTTCAAAACCAAGTTCGGCTTTCTGCCGAGCGAGGTCCGCGCGGGCGAAATGCCTGCGATGGCGGGCGACGACAAGGCGGGACGGCTTCTGGCCTGGCTGCGCGATCTCACCGGCGAGCCGGCGCCGGAGGCGAGACTGGCCGGATGAAGAAGTTTCATCATGACGACCTGACAGCAACTGACGCCTCGCAGGGTCCGTGCGAACCGGCCGATCGCGATCGCGCGGCTTTGGCCTCGACCTCCGACACCACTGACGACGAAACGATCCCGCTTCGCTCGGCCGAGGAGGTGTTGCACCATCCCTTGTTTCCGGAGGTGCGCGCGGCTCTCAACCGTGGAACGCTCGACCTCTACACGACGCAGAACTTTCCCGGCGGTTTCGCGGTGGATGCCTGGAGGGTCATTCTGCTCGGGCAGATCATGGGACTGGACGGCGACGATATCGAAGGGGGAACCGCCGCGACACCGACCGAACTGAAGCAGCGCATGGCCACGTACGGTCTCTACAGCGCCCGCCAGATCGACGCCTATCTCAGTCGTCTCATTCAGACAGGCCATCTGGAGGTCGTGGTTCATCCGCGCGATAGACGCGTGCGGCTTCTGCGTCCCTTGCCGCCGCTCGTGTATTGGCACTGGTGCTTCGTGAAGCTGTATTGCGACGCGTGTCATGCGCTCTTTCCCGAAGAGAATTTCGACCTGATCCTTCGTCGCGAGGACAAGTTCCTCCCTTTCGTGGCCCGTGTCGGCGCGGGCAAGATCGCCATGGCGACGGCTATGGAACTCTTGATGCGCGACCCTGACCTTGCGGCCTTCTTCGGTCGCGGCGGCGCCACGCTCGTGCTGCATGCGGCGATGCATGAGACCTCGGCCGATCCCACGCGCCCTTTGCGCGAATCCGACCTGGTCTCCTACGCCGAGATGTTCGGCCGCTCGCGCTCGCATATGCGCAATCTCATCGCCCTCGCCATCGAGAGGGGCTTTTTCGAAGAGGTCGGCCGTCGTCCGCAGACGCTGCGCGTCACGCCCCGGCTCATCGAAACGCTCAGTCGTTACCTCGCCGATACGATCCGATCGAGCGAGCGAACCTATCGCCGCGCCGAGCGGGCCTACGGTGAAAGCTCAGCGCCTCGATAAGTCATGTATAGCTTACGAATTATCTTGGCGGACAAGAAACGATACACGTCTCGATCGATCACGTTTCTGTGAGAAAAAGTTTATTTACTCTCGAAGGATGGTCGGGAACTGCGGCGACAAGCCCCACTTGCCGTGTGACGCACCGGAATGGCCGCTGGGACAAACCTAAAATTCACGACGCGAGGCTGTTTGTTCGTTAATCTTAAACTGATCGATGATGAAATGTTCGAAAGGTTGCCGTAGGGGAGCATCGGAACATGCGACTGTCGATCAGATTGAAACTCACAGTCGCGTTCGCGGGAATTCTGGGGGTCATGGGCGCGTCGGGCTATTATGCCGTTCGCAGCCTGCAATCGACCAACGAGAACATGAAGTCCTTCGTCGCCCGTCCCTTCACGCAGACCAAGCGGGTCAGCGATGCGGCGCGTGGGATGCAGGATCTCGGGCGCACCATCAATCGGATGCTCGCCTCCACCAACGACGCGGAAATGGCCAAGCTTCGCGAGGATATCGAGGCGGGCGTCGTGCGCGAGCTTCAGGTCATGGCGCAGTATCGCGCGGACCTCGCCCCCGATATGACCGAAGCCCTCGCCACCGTGGACAAGATCGTCGCCGCTATCGAAGTGTGGCACGGCATGGCCGTCAAGACGATGGACCTCGTCCAGCAGAACACGACCACGCGCGCCAACGAGCTTTACTCGCACGACGCCGTTCCACTGATCGACGAAATGACCGACGACTTCACCAAGGTGCGTGAAGCGTTGGGCGCGTCCGGCGTTTCGGGGCCGCTGCGAGACACCGCCTCAACTGTGCGGCTCGCCCTGCCGCAGATGATGTATCGACTGATGGCGGCAACAGCCGAGTCGGATCAAGCGCGGTCGATGGAATTGCTCAAGGTCTTCGAGCAACGCAAGTCGGTTCTCGATCAAGGCATGACGGCTTATCGGGATGTCGCGGCCGGCACGTCCATGGCCGAGGCGGTGAACGAGCAGTTCGAGGACTGGACGCGCCTCAAGCCGATCGTCGATAAGATTGCGACGCTCGGCACCACGAACGCGGCTGAGACGGCCAACAAAAACTATTCCGCTGAAGGGCGGCCCTATCTTCTCGATCTGATCCGGCAACTCGACGAGCTGATCGCGGCCGAAACGCGTGTGGCGGAAGGGCTGGCGGGCAGCACCCAGGCCGAATACGAATCCACGCGCGACCGGATGATGATCCTCGTCGTGCTGGCGGTTCTGGCGGGCGCGTTCGCGGCCTTCTGGCTGGCGCGCTCCATCGCGCGAGGTCTCGATCTCGCCCAGCACCACGCCCGCCGGATCGGCGAGGGCGATATTTCCCAGCCCATTCTGGTGGCGCGCAACGACGAGATCGGCGATCTCCTCACCACGCTCTCCCAGATGCAGTCCAAGCTGAACGACACGATCGCCTCGATCCGCGATTCCTCCGCGCAGGTCGCCTCGGGTTCCTCGCAATCGGCCGCGACGGCCGAGCAGCTCTCCTCGGGCGCGACGGAGCAGGCTGCGGCGTCCGAGCAGGCGTCCGCCGCGATCGAACAGATGGCGGCCAATGTCCGGCAGAATTCCGAGAACGCCAACACGACCGAGAAGATCGCCGCCCAAGCCTCCGCCAACGCGCAGAAGAGCGGCAAGGCGGTCGGGGCCTCCGTCGAGGCCATGCGCACGATCGCCGAGAAGATCGCGGTGATCCAGGAAATCGCGCGCCAGACCGATCTTCTGGCGCTGAACGCGGCGATCGAGGCGGCGCGCGCCGGGCATCATGGCAAGGGCTTCGCGGTGGTCGCCTCCGAGGTGCGCAAGCTCGCCGAGCGCTCTCAGGTCGCCGCGCAGGAAATCGGCGAATTGTCGGCCGAGACCTTGCTGACCTCAGAAGAAGCGGGCCGGATGCTGGACGCGCTCGTTCCCGACATCGAGCGCACGGCGGAACTGATCACCGAGATTTCGGCGGCCTGCCGCGAACAGTCCATCGGTGTCGAGCAGATCAATCAGGCGATCCAGCAGCTCGATCAGGTCACGCAGTCCAACGCCGGCGCGGCCAACGAGATGGCGGCGACCGCCAGCCAGCTTTCGGCCGAGGCGATGCGGTTGGACGAGAACGCGCGCTTCTTCAAACTACAGGGCCGCGCGGGCGCCGCCCCGGTGCCCAAGCAGGCGCGCGAGGCGACGATTGCCGAGTTGCGCTCCAAGGTGAAGGATTTCGGCGACACCTACAGCCAGCGCCCGGCCTCCGCCGCGCCGGCCCGCGCCTCCGCGCCAAACCCGGCGCCCGCTCCCGCGCGCCCGGCAGCGAGTGGCCTCGACCTCGATCTCGACGGCGGTTTCGAACGCCTGAGCGCCTGATCGGGCGTCGGAACGATCTGACATAGGGCGCGGTGGGCTCGCAGTTCGGCGGGCCCCTTTCGCATGGGCGAAGCGCTAGGGCGCGAACGGCTGCGCATGGTGCAGCGGAAGCGTGCCGGGAGCCTTCGCCGGGCCAGCCCCCCGCTCGCCTCATTCTTTTGGCAGCGCCGATGCCTCCTCTCGCATAGACACGGCTTCGCTCTGCGGGAGGGCGCGAAAATCCGGCGTGTCGTCCGTGGCCGGACGTCTTCGACGCGCGAAAGGGGGATGGCCGCGAAGAACTTGGCTGTCTCACCTTGCCCTTCGGCGCTGCGAAGACAGATCGTCGCATGGTCCGCTTTGCACGCGCCGAGAGATCGGCTGTAAGGGCGGGCGCTCGGTTCGACGCTGCCCAGGAGCCTTTCGTGATCTCGCCTCGTCTTGTCGCCCTGCCGCGCCGGCTGTCTGACGCCTCATGGGCCAAGCGCCCATGAGCGCCGAAATCTTCGACACCGAAGAGGGCCGGCGGCTGCGCGAGGCCGAAAGCGCCGGCTGGCGGCGCTGGGGACCGTATCTCAGCGAGCGGCAATGGGGCACGGTGCGCGAGGATTACAGCGCAGACGGCGATGCCTGGGCCTCCTTTCCGCACGACCACGCCCGCTCGCGCGCCTATCGCTGGGGCGAGGACGGGATCGGCGGTTTCTGCGACGCGCACCAGCACTGGTGCCTGTCGCTCGGGCTCTGGAACGGGGCCGACCCGATCCTGAAAGAACGCATGTTCGGCCTCACCAATGCGGAAGGGAACCATGGCGAGGACGTGAAGGAGGTCTGGTGGTATCTCGACGCCACGCCGACGCACTCTTTCCAGCGGATGGTCTATCGCTACCCGCAGCGCGCTTTTCCCTATGCCGAGCTTCTGGCCGAGAACGCGCGGCGGCGCGGCACGCCTGCGCCGGAATACGAGTTGGCCGATACCGGCATTCTAGCCGAGCGGCGCTATTTCGATGTCGAGATCGCCTATGCCAAGGCGGGACCGGACGATATCCTGATGCGCGTCGCCGTGCACAATCGCGGGCCGGAAGAAGCCGCGCTCCATGTCCTGCCGCAGCTCGTCGCGCGCAATATCTGGAGCTGGGGCGACGGCGTGGAGAAGCCGCGCCTCGCCCAATGGCAAGCAGGGCAGGGCGTGCGGGCCGAGCATCCGGGCTTCGCGCCGCGCCGCTTCGCCAGCCTCCAGCCGGCGCGGGTTCTCTTGTGCGAAAACGAGACCAACCATCGCCGCCTCTATGGCGAGGGGCCGGACGGCGCGTTCAAGGACGCAATCGGCGAGCATGTGCTGGGCGGCGGCGCGTCGACCCTGCCCGAGGCCGGCACCAAATGCGCACTCTGGTCGGAGCATCGCATCGGCCCCGGCGAGGCGCTGACCTTGCGCTATCGCTGGTCGGCGGACGGCGCGGCCGAGATGGACGAGGCGGCGTTCGACGCGCTCTTCGCGCAGCGTCTCAGCGAAGCCGACGTCTTCTACGCCGCCCTTCAGAAGGACGTGCCGGACGCGGATGCGCGCCTCGTGCAGCGCCAGGCGCTCGGCAGTCTTCTCTGGTCGAAGCAGGTCTATCATTACGACGTCAAACGCTGGCTGGACGGCGACCCCGGCGCGCCCCCGCCGCCGCGCGAGCGCCTGTCGGGCCGCAACGCGGACTGGACGCATCTTTCCAACGCCGACATCATCCTGATGCCGGACAAGTGGGAATATCCTTGGTACGCCTCCTGGGACCTCGCCTTCCATGCCATGTCGGTGGCGATGATCGACCCCGCCTTCGCCAAGAGCCAGCTCCTGCTTCTGACGCGCGAATGGTACATGCATCCGAGCGGCCAGCTGCCGGCCTATGAATGGTCGTTCGGGGACGCGAACCCGCCGATCCAGGCCTTCGCGGCGCTGCGCGTCTATCGCATGGACGAGGCGCTGACGGGCCGGGCCGACCGCGACTTCCTGGAGCGCGTCTTCCACAAGCTGATGATCAACTTCACCTGGTGGGTGAACCGCAAGGACGCGACCGACCGCAACCTCTTCCAGGGCGGATTTCTCGGGCTCGACAATATCGGCGTGTTCGACCGTTCCGCGCCGGTGCCGGGCGGGGCGAAGATCGAGCAGTCGGATGGCACGGCCTGGATGGCCATGTATGCGCTCAATCTCATGCGCATGGCGCTGGAGCTCGCGCGCGAAAACAAGGTCTACGAGGATGTCGCCAGCAAGTTCTTCGAGCATTTCCTCGCCATCGCCTCGGCCATGACGCATGTCGGCGGCAGCGAGGCCGAGAAGGGCGGGCGCGGTCTCTGGGACGAGGAGGACGGTTTCTTCTACGACGCGCTGGTTCTGCCCGACGGCGGCGAGACCACGCTGCGCGTGCGCTCGCTGGTCGGGCTCATTCCGCTTTGCGCGGTGGAGGTTCTGGACGCCGGGACCGCCGAACTCTTCCCGGCCTTCGCCGAACGCCTGCGCTGGATGCTGCACCATCGCCCTGATCTGACGGGGCAGGTCTCGCGCTATGGCGAGACCGGCCAGGACGCTCGCCTGCTCCTCTCGCTCCTGCGCCGCCAGCGCATGACGGCGCTTCTGAAGCGCATGTTGAATGAGGGCGAGTTCCTGTCGCCGCATGGGCTGCGCTCGCTCTCCAAGGCCCATGATGCCGACCCGTTCGAGTTCGACTGGGCCGGCCAGCGCTACGAGGTGCGCTACGAGCCGGGCACGTCGGACGCCGGCATTTTCGGCGGCAATTCCAACTGGCGCGGCCCGGTCTGGATGCCGCTGAACTTCATGCTGGTGGAAGCGCTGCTGGAGTTCGAGCGCTTCTACGGCGAGGATTTCGCGGTGGAATGCCCGACCGGCTCGGGCCGGATGACCGGCTTGCGGGATGTCGCTGACGACATCTCCCGCCGCCTCTGCGCCCTGTTCCTGAAGGACGCCTCCGGCACCCGGCCCGCCATGGCGGGCGATGGCGCACGAGACGAGGCGGACGACGACCGGATCAGCTTCAACGAGTTCTTCCACGGCGAGACGGGCCAGGGGCTCGGCGCGTCGCACCAGACCGGCTGGACCGCGCTCGTCGCCCTCCTGCTCCAACCCCGCCACACCGTGCGCGGACAGGCGCTGCCGGTTTCGAAGCCCTGAGAAAAGCTTGGCATTCCCGGCTCGGGCGGACTGGCGCTCGCCGCCCGGAATCGTAAACTAGCTCCCGCGTCGCAATAAAACCGGCGCGGCGAGATTCTGTTCGAAAGGAGCGTCCGATGGCCTATCATTTCGATCGCGGCGGCCGACGCCATATCTTCGCGGACCTCAAGACCCTGCTCGCCAAGGCGACGCCGGAGCGCTCGGGCGATACGCTGGCCGGCGTTGCGGCTGTCGACATGGAAGAGCGCGCGGCGGCCCAACTCACGCTGGCCGATGTTCCCCTGAAGACCTTTCTTCAGGAGGTCGTCGTTCCCTATGAGAGCGACGAGATCACCCGGCTGATCATCGACACGCACGATCTCGCCGCCTTCGCGCCCGTCTCGCACATGACGGTCGGCGAGTTCCGAAACTGGCTCCTGTCGGACGCGGCGGACGAGGCCGCGCTGACGAAGCTCGCCCCCGGCCTGACGCCCGAAATGGTGGCCGCCGTCTCGAAGATCTGCCGCAATCAGGACCTGATCCTGATCGCCCGCAAGTGCCGGGTGGTCACGAAATTCCGCAACACGATCGGCCTGCCCGGCCGACTTTCGACGCGCCTTCAGCCCAACCACCCGACCGACGATGCCGCCGGCATCGCGGCGTCCATCCTCGACGGGCTGATGTACGGCTCGGGCGATGCGACCATCGGCATCAACCCGGCCACCGACAGCGTGTCGGCGGTCACCACCCTGGTGCAGATGCTGGACGAGATCATCCAGCGCTATCGCATTCCGACGCAAAGCTGCGTGCTGACCCATGTCACGACCTCGATCGAACTGATCGACCGGGGCGTGCCGGTCGATCTCGTGTTCCAGTCGATCGCCGGTACGGAAGCCGCCAACCGCTCCTTCGGCATCGGGCTCTCGACCCTGCGCGAGGGCTATGCGGCCGCCGCCAGCCTGAGGCGCGGCACGATCGGCGACAACGCCATGTATTTCGAAACCGGGCAGGGCTCGTGCCTGTCGGCCGGCGCGCATCACGGCGTGGACCAGCAGACGCTGGAAGCGCGGGCCTATGGCGTGGCGCGCGTTTTCCGTCCGCTTCTGGTCAACACCGTGGTCGGCTTCATCGGGCCGGAATATCTCTATGACGGGCGGCAGATCATCCGCGCCGGGCTGGAAGACCATTTCTGCGGCAAGCTGCTCGGCCTGCCGATGGGCTGCGACATCTGCTACACCAACCATGCCGAAGCCGACCAGAACGACATGGACACGCTGCTGACACTCCTGGGCGTCGCCGGCATCAGCTTCATCATGGGCATTCCGGGCTCGGACGACATCATGCTGAACTATCAGACGACCTCGTTCCACGATGCGCTCTATGCGCGAAAGGCGCTGGGCCTCGAAGCCGCGCCGGAGTTTCAGGCCTGGCTGGAAGAGGCCGGCATCGTGGAGCGCGGCGCGCCCTTCCGGCTCGGCGCCGATCTGCCGCCCGCCTTTGCGCGGGCGCTGAGCGTCGCGAAGGGTTGAGGTTTCCATGTCGTCCGACGATCAGCCCGCCACCCCCGTCGTTTCCAACCCCTGGGCCGAGCTGCGCCGTCACACGGCGGCGCGCATCGCGCTCGGTCGCGCGGGCACGAGCCTGCCGACCGCGCCGCATCTCGAATTCCAGTTCGCCCATGCCAAGGCGCGCAACGCCGTGCAGCGCGAGCTGGACGCGGAGGCGCTGGCGCGCGCCATCGCTGGCCTCGGCCAGAAGACGCTGCCGCTCGCCAGCCGCGCGGGCGACCGCGTGACCTATCTTCAGCGCCCCGATGCCGGGCGCAGCCTCGACGACGCCTCGCGCGAGATGCTGCTCGCCCATGCGAGAGCGGCCGAGCCGGTGGATGTCGCGCTGGTGGTAGGCGATGGGCTGTCGGCCCATGCGATCGAGGAAAACGCCGTGAGCCTTCTGGCCGAGCTTCTGCCTCTGCTCGCCCGCCATGGCCTGACCGTCGCGCCCGTTGCGATCGTGCGTCAGGCGCGCGTGGCGGTGGGCGACGAGATCGGCCATCTCCTTGGCGCGCGCATGGTGGTGGTGCTGATCGGCGAGCGGCCGGGCCTGTCCTCGCCCGACAGTATGGGCCTTTACCTGACGCTCGACCCCAGGCCGGGCCTCACCGACGAATCCCGCAACTGCATCTCGAACGTGCGGGCTGAGGGCATCCAGCCGCCGCGCGCGGCACAGAAGCTCGTCTATCTCATGCAGGAGGCCTTCCGCCGCAATCTTTCGGGCGTTCTCCTGAAGGACGAGGAAGACGCCCCCGCCAGCCTCGCCGCGCCCAGCGGCCGGAATTTTCTGACGGCGGGGGATTAGAAGCCGGCAAGGAACGGCGCACGGTCGGCCCGCCGACTCGTTCCGCCGATCGGCGTCGTTGCTGCTTGCGCTGGCATCGGCTCCGCTCACAGAACGGGCATGGCGCCTCATGGCGCCTGTCTCCGGTTCGCAGGCTTCCCGGTTGCCGCGTGCAGATCGCGCCCTGCGACCAGCCGCCGCAACGGCCCGTCGGGCTAGGGTAGGCAATTGTTAACAATGTTCGTCATCGAACTGCGTCAACTTAGACGAGTTTAACGCCCGGCTGCGATGCTCCTTTCATCCGATTTCTCAGATCGCTGGAAGGAGTTCCCCCATGCGATGGTCCGTGACCGCGAAGCTCCTGATCGCTGCCGGCATCAGCATTGCGCTGACCGTCGGCGCGACGATGACCTATCTCGCCCTGATCTCGAAAGAGCAGACCCAGGCGATGGTCGCCGCCTCCATTCGTTCGGAGGCGCGGGCCGTGGCCGGGTTGGTGACGGCACCCATCATGGAACTGGCCGGTGCGGCCCGGTCCATGGCCGGGGCGATCGGAGAGAGGCATGCGTTGGGCGACCGGGATCGCAAGGGGGTCATTCAAAGCCTCAAGCCCAATCTCATGGACAATCCGCTCACGGTTGGAAGTTGGTTCGGGGAAGACGCCAGCCGGCCCTTCGATGGGCAGAATCTCGCCAATGTGCCGGAGCTCGCCGGCGACTCTCAAGGCCACTTCAATCCGACCTGGACGCGCGCGCCGGACGGCACGATTGCCTTCGGATCCTTCGAGAATTCGTACCAAGAGGCGTTCTGGACCCTCACGGCCAAGAGCCGCAAGGGCGCGATGACTCCGCCCTATCTTGATACGTCGACGGCTGTGCATCAGTCCATGGTCAGCGTCACCTTCCCGGTCGTGTCGAACGGAACGTTCCTGGGCGTGTCGGGCATCGATATCGGCCTCGGCAGGATTTTGGAGTCGCTGGCAAGCCTGCGGCCCTTCGGCGGCCGGGTCACGCTCCTGTCGGGCGAGGGCAAGTGGATCGCCCACCCCGATGCGGCCCACCTGAACCAACCCTATACCAGCGCGGTCGGCAGAAAGGCCTTGGAAGACGCCCTTGCGACGGGGCAGCCGCAGCAGGCGTCCGGCACCTTCACGACGCTGAGCGAGCCCGCCGAGCGCATCTTCCTGCCCTTCGATCTGCCGGGTCTCGATGCTCGCTGGATCGCGGTGGTGGATGTGCCCGCGACGGTGATTTCGGGCCCCGCGCGCGAACAGGCCAAGATGATGCTGCTCGGAGGCGGCGCTATTCTGGTGGCGACGCTGGCGCTTCTGGCTGTCATCGTCGATCGCGTTGTGCGCCGTCCGATCGCGCGCTCGGTGGAACTGGCTGAAGCCATCGGGGCGGGCGACGTGACGCAGCGCGCCGAGGTGCGCTCGCGCGACGAAGTGGGCGTGCTGCTTCAAAGCATGAATCAGACGGGCGAGCGTCTGACCTCCATTGTCGGCGGCGTTCTGAACTCCGCCCGGCAGGTCTCGTCCAATGCGGCGTTGACCTCCGAGGCCGCCGAGCGTCTGTCTTCGGGCGCGACCGAACAGGCTGCCGCGTCAGAGCAGGCCTCCGCCGCAGTGGAGGAAATGAGTGCCAATATCCGCCAGAACGCCGGAAACGCCGCCGAAACCAATGCCATCGCCCGCGCGGCCAGCGCCAGCACGGAACGCACGGCCGAAGCCGTATCCCGCTCCGTCGAGACCATGCGCACCATCGCGGACAAGATTCGCGTGGTGCAGGACATCGCCCGCCAGACCGACCTTCTGGCGCTGAACGCCGCGATCGAGGCCGCGCGCGCCGGCTCGGCCGGCAAGGGTTTCGCGGTGGTGGCTTCCGAAGTGCGCAAGCTCGCCGAGCGCTCGCGGGTGGCCGCCGAGGAGATCGCCGGCTTGTCGGACGAGACGCTGAACGTCGCCGACGAGGCGGGCCGGATGCTGGATCGGCTCGTGCCCGACATCAAGCGCACCTCCGATCTGGTGGCCGAGATCGCCGCCGCCTGTCAGGAACAGTCGGTCGGCATCACGCAGATCAGCCAGGCCATCGTGCAGCTCGATCAGGTGACACAGGCCAATGCCGGCGCGGCCGGCGAGATGGCGGCGACGGCGGAGCAATTGTCGGACGAGGGTCGGGTGCTGAACGAGCGGGTCGGCTTCTTCAAGCTCTCGGAGGCGCCGCGCGGGGCCGAGGATCCCGAGCCGGCCTCCGCCGTCGCCTCGGATGGCGTTGAGTTCCAGACGGCCCCGCTGCGCAAGGCCGCCTGATCGGGTTCTGTCAGCGGCGTCTGACGCGCCGCCGCCAGCTGAGATTGGCGGCGGACACGGCGAAGACGGCGAGCAGCACCAGCGCGCTCGCCGGCACCAGAACCGCGAAGGGCGCGCGTTCGAGATAGGGCATCCCTTCGGCCAGAACGAGGCCCCATTCGGGCGCGGGCGGGCGGGCGCCGAGGCCCAGAAACCCGAGCGCGGCGAGTGCCAGCGCGATGCCGGGCAGGCGCAGCATGGCATGGCGCAGCGCCGGGCCGGCCACCGCCGGCAGGACATAGCGCAGCGTCAGGCGCAGCGGGCCGACGCCGAGCAGCGGGGCCATGCGCACATGCGGCTGGGCGCGCGACTGCCGCGACAGGGCGGCGACATGGGCCGCGAGCGGCGCCCAGGCGACCGCGAGCACGGCCAGCATCGCGCCGCTGGAGCTTGCACCCAGGATCGCGGCAACGAAAAGGCCGGAAATGACCGGCGGCGTCGCCTTGGTGATCTCGATCGGCCCGGCCATGAGGCGCGGGAAGCTGCCCGCCACCAGCGCGATCAGGAAGGCCAGAAGCGTGGTGACGAAGGCAAGGCCGATCGTCGTCGCCGCGCCGTGCGAGACGCGCGCCAGAAGATCGCGGCCCGTCCCGTCCGCGCCGAGCGGCAGGGCGAGACTGGGCGCTTCCAAGCGCAGATAGGCCGAGGTGAAGGGATCGCGCCCGAGCCCGGCCAGCACCAGCACCACCAGAAGCGACAGGGCGAGCCCCGGCACGACGAACCCGCCGCGTGGGGTCTCCGGCTCCTGCGCCACCGGAAGCGAGCCGCTGCGGATCGCAGGCCGCAGAAGCCATGCGCCGGCGAGCGTCGCCAGACTGCCGATCATGATCGCGAGGGTGAGAAGGATCAGGAGGCCCATACGCAGCGTCGGCAGATCCTGCGCCGAGGCCGCGCCGAGCGTCGCGCGCCCGAGGCCCGGAATGGAGAAGACCTTTTCGACGGCGACCGCCCCGCCTGTCAGTGCGATCAGCACCATGCCAACCTGCGGCAGAAGGCCAGGCAGCGTGCGCGCGATCACCGCCCCCGCGATGCGCGCGTTCGAGAAGCCCGCGACGCTCCAGGTCGTGACCCAGCGCTCGCTGAACGTCGTGGCGAGCCCATCGGCAAACAGGCGGCCGAGCAGGCCGCCGGCGGGCAGACCGAGGGCGAGCGCGGGCAGAACCGCGTGGGTCCAGCTCGTCCAGCCATAGGGCGGAAAGGCGCGCAGCCACACCGAAAACACCACGAGGAGCACGGTGGCGAGCACGAATTCCGGCAGCGCCGTCAGCGCGGCGGGCACGGCGCCCGAGCCGCGACGCGCCTCTCCCCGCAACCCCGCGCGCAGGACCGGCGCGCAGATCAGGCCGATCACCGGCAGAACCACGAGGAGCGCGGCGGCCATGAGTGTCAGCGACACGCCCGTCGCCTGCACCATGCCCGGCAGGACCGGCGCGCCCGATACCCACGAAACACCTGCATCCCCCTTCAAGAGACCGTCGGCCCAGACGAGAAGCGAGGTCCATGGCCCGTCCCCAAGCCCCAGCTGCGCGCGGATGGCGTTCAGTGCTTCAGTGGTCGCCTCCTGCTCGCCGGAGCGCGCGCGCAGAATGCTGAGCGCGGGATCGCGGCCCGAAAGCCAGGGCAGGAGGCCCGCCAGAACCAGAACCGCCAGCAGCGTGACCAGCCGCGACAGCGCCGGCAGCAAGAGTGCGAGGCGCGCGACGGCGCTCCCGCCCCTTGCGCTGCTCTTCGCAGGGACGCGCGATGGCTTCCCGGCGAGGTTGGGCGAGGCGTCCGGTGTCACTGACCCGCGCTCGCCAGGGTCGTGGCGGGGCGCACCAGCTCACGCTCGCGCGGGTCGCGCGCGGCGGCGTTGACGCCATCAGCCTCGCCCTGCATCACCCGCTCGTGCAGCATGGGAACCGCCGCGCCTGTGGCCAGGATCGCGGCTTCCGCCGCCATCACCGCGCGATGGCGCTCGTCCCCGGCGGGCGCGGCTGCGGCGCGGCGGAGCGCTTCGTCCACGCCCTCGTCGCAGAGCTGCGCGATATTGAAGGAGCCCTTGCAGGAGAAATCCGACACCATGTAGCTGACCGGATCACCGGAATCGAGAACGGTGGCGCGCGACAGGATGAAGGCGTCGAAACGCCCGGCCAACGCATCGGCTTCGATATGGGCGTATTGGCGCACGTCCTGGCGCACGCGGAAGCCGGCGGCGGTCAGCTGCTGCTCCAGAAGCACGGCGACCTCCGGCAGTTCGGCCCGGTCGGTGAAGGTGCCGAGCACGATCTCGGCCCCATCGGCCTTGCCCTCGGGCGCGAGCGCGGCGGGCTCGCCGCGCAGCGCGGCGGCCCAGGGGAGGGCCGGGCCGAGAAGGCCCTTGGCCGCGTCCGCCCGGCCCTCATAGACGGTGCGCACCAGCGCGGCGCGGTCGATCGCGGCGGCCGCGATGCGGCGCAGGCGCGCGTCGGCAAAGGGGCCGCGCCGGGTGTTGAGATAAAGCGTGTTGGTGCGCGGCATCGGCACTTCGTGGATCAGCTGGGGGTCGAGAAGCGCGGCCTGCGACACCGGGATCGCCTCCACCACGTCGGCCGTCCCGGTGCGCAGCGCCGCCGCGCGGGCCGTGCCGTCGGGCACATAATCGGCGTCGATGCCGGCAAGCCGGGCGCGCTCGCCCCAATAGGCGTCGAACCGGTCGAGCCGGGCGCTGGTCGTGCCGTTGATCTCCTTCAGGACGAAAGGCCCGGTGCCGGCCTCGATCGGGTTGACGCGCCCGTCCGCGCCATAGGCCCGCGCGGCGAAAATCGCGAGCTGCGGGCTCGACAGGCGGTTGGGCAGGAGCGGATCGCTGACGGCGCTGCGCACGAGGACCGCGCGCTCGCCATCCGTCTCGATCTCCAACTGCACGCCATCGAGAATGCGCGGCTTGGGCACGGCCTTGGTGGCCGCCGTCAGCGAGGCGGCGACACGCTCGGCGGTGAGCGGCGTGCCATCATGAAACAGCACGTTGTCGCGAATGTCGAAGCGCCAGGTCCTCTCGTCCACGCGTGTCCAGCCTGTGGAAAGAAGGGGCTGCGGCGTGCCGTCGGTATCGAGCCGCACCAGCGTCTCGGCCGCGCTCCAGCGCGACAGCTTGAAGGCGTCGTCGGTCAGAGGGTTCAGCCCCGAGCGCGGCGGCTGGAGCATGGCGAGGCGAAGGCGCTGTCCCGCTGTCGCTCCCTCCTGCGCCATCGCGCCGGAGGGCAAAACAGCGGCGAGGGCGAGAAGGCCGGCGAGAATGGGGCGGGGCGAGAGACGGATGCGAGACATGGAGGGCGTCCTTGACGGTCAAGCGGCGCGCGGCCGGGGAGGGGAAGGGATCACGGTTGGAAAACGGAGAAGCGCTGGTCGGCGGCGTCACAGCCGCTCGCAGCACCAGGGCGCGGGGGAGAGGCCGGGCTGCGTCGCCCGCGCCGCCTCCACCAGGGCTCGCGTCGCGGGGTGGCGGGGCGCGGCGATCAGCTCGCGCGTCGGCCGGTCCTCCACGATGCGCCCCTCGCTCATCACCAGAATGCGCGAGCAGAGAAGCGCCACGGCGGCGAGATCGTGCGAGACGAGAAGCAGCGCGGTTCCCTCCGCTTCGGAGAGATGGCGCAGCACTTCGCCCACCTGTCGGCGGATCGGCAGGTCGAGCCCGCTCATCGGCTCGTCGGCGATCACGAGCTGCGGCCGGGGCGCGATGGCGCGCGCGATCGTCACACGCTGCGCCTGCCCACCCGACAATTCGCCGCGCCGTCGATCGTGAAACTCCAGCCCGAGCCCCACAAGCGCAAGAGCCTCACATGCGCGCGCTGCCGGAGCGCGCTCGTCGCACAGGCGCAGGAGCGGCTCGCAGATCTGCCGAAGAACGCTCATGCGCGGGTCGAGCGAGGCGGCGGGGTCCTGCGGAATATATTGCACCGCGCGCCTGTACCAGCGCAGCGCCGCCGTGCTGCCGGGGTAAACCCGGCGCGACTGGCATTCGATCTCGCCATCATCCAGCGCCTCGATCGCCAGGAGCGCGCGGAGCAGGCTCGTCTTGCCCGAACCGGAGCGCCCGACCAGCGCCACGCGCTCGCCCGGCGCGATGGAAAGATTCACATCGGACAGGGCGCCCTGCCGTTCGGCCCGACGCCACAAGCCGACCGGCGCGCCATAGCTCAGCGCCAAGGCGCGCGCGCTGAGGAGCGATCCGTCCGGGTTGAGCGGAGGCTGTGCCATCGGGCGTTACGCCGCCTCGAGTTCGGCCGGGGCGAAGGGGCGGGCCTCGGCCAGCGCGCAGGCGACCAGCTCGCGCGTGAAATCGTGGCGCGGCGCCGCGAAGAGGTCGTCCATCGGCCGGTCCTCCATGATGCGCCCTTCGGCCAGAACCAGAACGCGCTCGCAGGCCATGCGCGCGGCCGACAGATCGTGCGTCACGAGCAGCAGCGCCGGCCCCTGGTCGCCCGTGCGCTCGCCGAGCAGGCGCAGAACCTTGGCTTGCGTGACGAGATCCAGCGCGGTGGTGGGTTCGTCGGCGACGATCAGGCCCGTGCGGCAGGCGAGCGCCAAGGCGATGCACACGCGCTGGCGCTGGCCGCCCGACAGATCCGCGGGGCTGGTTTCGAGAAAGGCGGGGGTGGCCGGCAGATCGACCGAGCGCAACAGCGCCAGCGCCGCGTCCCTGGCCGCCTCGCGCCCGAGCCCGCCGTGCCGGCGCAGCGGCTCCACCAGCTGCGCGCCGATCGACACCAGCGGATTGAGCGCCGATTGCGTGTCCTGCGAGACCAGGGCGACGCGTGCATCCTTGGGTCTTTGGGGCGCGCGCTGGCGCAGAACCTCGTGCCCGGCCACGCGCACCGAGCCCTCGCTGTGGAAGCCGGCCGGCAGAATGCCGGTGATGGCGGCGGCCGTCAGCGACTTGCCGGAGCCCGACGCGCCGAGCAGGCACACCCGCTCGCCCGCGCGAAGCGAAAAGCCGATCCCATCCAGAAGAACGCGCCCACCCATGGCAACGCGCAAGCTTTCGATCTCCAGCATGGCCCATCGCACCGCACTCGTTTCCTGAGGGCGGTCCATAGCGCGATCGTTATAACATTACAAATCCTTCATGCTGATAGGAACGGGTTGATTCTGGGCGTGCGGAGGAGCGCGCTTGCGCGAAGGGGCTTTCGGCGCGACCATCCGGCGAGCCCTCATGACGCGGGCGGGAGGTTCGAATGCCGGTTCTCGGTCTCGATCACGTTCAACTGGCCATGCCCGTCGGCGAAGAAGCAAGAGCGGTCGCTTTCTACGCGGGCATCCTCGGCATTCCCGAAGTCCCCAAGCCGCGTCATCTCGCGGCAAGGGGCGGATGCTGGTTCGAGAGCGGCCATCTCAAAATTCACCTGGGCGTCGAGACGCCCTTTCGGCCGGCGGGCAAGGCGCACCCCGCTTTCATCGTGGATGATCTGGCCCCGCTGATCGCTCGATTGGAAGCGGGCGGCTATCCCTGCCTCGAAGACCAACCGCTCGATGGCTACCACCGATGTTATGTCCATGACCCGTTCGGAAACCGGATCGAACTGATGCAAAAGTCTTATGGCCCGGTGGCCGGCGCGTCTTAAACGGATAGGCGAACTGACGATGGACCGATATGCGGGCGGGTGTTTGTGCGGCGATCTCCGCTTCGTGGCGACGGGGCGACCCCATCGCGTCGGCCTGTGCCATTGCCTCGACTGCCGCAAGTTCCATGGCGCGCTGTTCCACGCCTCGGCCGTCTTCGACCAGGCAGCCGTCACGGTCACGGGCGAGGCGAAGGACTATCAGGGCCGATGCTTCTGCCCCCGTTGCGGATCGTCGGTCTTTTCGCGCAGCGGGGACGAGATCAATATCGATCTGGGAAGCCTCGATGCCCCGGATCAGCTTCGTCCGACCTACGAACTCTGGACCGTACGCCGCGAAGCCTGGCTTCCGGCGTTTCCGGTCAAGCATCAATATGAGCGGGACAGAACTGGGACCGACCGCAGGGAGGACTGAGCGCTTCGGGGCTGCCTCCGGCGATCTCGGTTGGAGGAGCAGCTTCAACCAGCCGACAGCCGCTTCTCGCCCATCTTGAACCAGGCTTTCACGATCTTGCCGTTCTCGATCTCGTAGAGGCAGACGACGTCCACCTCGCCGACGCCTTCGGGAAAGCTGCGCCGTACCGTTTCGTGATCGATCACGAGGTTGCCGACCGTCAGGCGGTGCAGCAGGCGTCCCTGCAGATCCGGCTCGCGGAAGCGCTCCACGTGGCGTCGGCGGATCGCCTGCGCCCCGTCCGCCAGCAACGTGTCCGGGAAGGCATAGTAGCGGCAGTCCTCGGACCACCACATCATGAAAGCTTCGATATCGCGCGCGTTATAGGCCTCGAGCTGCATCTGCACGGGATAGGCGGGGTCGAGGGTCTCGCTCATCGGACGCACCATGGGTTCGCGAGAGGGAACGCCCGTCTGTGGCTGCGCAGCCGGCTTGGGTCAAGCATCGCCCCATCCGGCCGCCCCCGCCCACCATCTCGACGCAATGGGCTGCTAATCGGTGCGAACGGGGCCGAACCGTGGCGGCTTTCCGGCGTGAGGCCTGAGCCAAACCGACGCGGCCGGGAACGCGCGGTGGGCACTGGTGCTTGCGGGGAGGGAACCGGATGGTTCGCTTCGCGCCGGAGGATGAGAGTTTGACATTGGGGAGTCTGATCATGGCGGCTTCACTGGGTCTGGCGACCCTTTCGGCGCTGGGGCCGACATCGACGGGTCCCGACGGGTTCGTGCATGTCGCCGTCTATCGCGGGCCGGCCGGCTGCGAGGGCTGCTCGGAAGCGGCCCAGCGCGCCATCGAGGGCAGCGACGCGCGCTACCGCGTCGATCTCGTCGGCCCCGACGAGGCCATCGACATCTCGGCCGAGACGCTGGCGCGCTACGATCTCTATGTGCAGCCGGGCGGCGGGCAGGACATGGACGCGTCCTTTCACAGCTTCGGCGACGAGCGCGTGAACGCGATCCGCGATTTCGTGGCAGGGGGCGGTGGTTATCTCGGCCTTTGTATGGGCGCCTATCTCGCGGGCGGTTCGCATCTCGGCCTCGTGCCGCATGAAATGGACAGCGAAGTCGGCCGGCCGGGTTTCCCGATCCAGACGATCGAGGATGCCGCGATCGACCTTACCTGGGCAGGCCGCGCCAACACGATATTCTTTCAGGACGGCGCTTATCTCCTTCGCTCCGACGACGACCCCGAGTTCCGCACCATCGCGACCTACGAGAACGGCGACATCGCTGCCGCGCGCTACGGGTTCGGCCGGGGAATCGTGGTTCTGAGCGGTCCGCACCCGGAGGCCGATGCCGGCTGGTTCGAGGGCGCGCATCTGCCGCTCGAACGCATGCACCAGGGCCGGCCGATGGACGATCTCCTCGCCGCCTTCCGGCGGAACAGTCTTCAGGCCGCAGCCACCCGCTAGGCGGAGCGTGACACCGAGGCGAGACGGCAAACGCCGACGAAGCCGGGGAAAATTCGCCAGGATGGACCACGAAGCGGATCGACGAACCGCAGCCAATGCGCCAGCCGCTTCTCGTTGCCGGACCTGAGCGCGGCGAGCCTGTGCGTCTTGACGGCGAGGTGGTCGGGGTCGAACCGGGTTTCGAGCGAGAGTGCATAGCTCCCCATCGGATCGAGCGGGGAGAGGCTGCGTCGGAGATCGCATCCATGCAGTCCGATGATGGCCTCATGGGTCGCGTCGTCGACGCGCATCTTCCTCAAGGCCGCGCCCTGAACGCCCATGGCCACGGGAGGTTCGAACAATCCGATGGAATGCGAAGGCCACTTTCCCTCGTTCATCCTTGGCGCGGTTTGAGAACCGGGGACGGACCCATCGGGCGGAGGGCGGGCGAGAGATTGTGTCTGCCGGCAACGATGCTCGATGGGAACAAACCCCGGTCGGTCGACCCGAAGAAGTCATCCCCATGTCTTGAGGACTTGCCTGGGAAGGGCGCTTTCGGCGTCGAAGCCTGCCATGGGGCGTGCTGCAGACCCTGGGTACACCCATAGATCGATGCGCCGGCCGCGACCGTTTCGGTCGGGCCGGCGCTGTGTCGAGGATGGCTCGCTCAGCCGTTCGGGGCGAAGCGGTAGAGACTGCGGTCGGTGCCGACCACCACGAGCCAGCGGGCGCTGGGGGCTGCGACTTGGAGGCCCTTGCCCATCGCCTTGGTCCAGGTCCCGTTGTTGTCGTCCGTTGTCTTGCGCCAGATCTCTCGTGTTGTCGTGTTGACAACGCTGATGGAGCCATCGGCCGAGGCGGCGATGTCGGAGATCGTGACGCCCACCTTGTTCCAGTTGCCGTTGCCGTCGTACCGGTAGACCTTGCCGTCCGCGCCCATCGACCAGAAGCGGTTGGCGGCGATGGCGACGACCTTGGCGCTGGTGCCGTTGACGCGCGTCCAGCCGTCGTTGAAATCGTCGGCGTTCTTGCGCCAGATCTCGTTCTTGTCGTTGGTGATGACGACCGTGCCGTCCGACGCGGCCGAGATCGTGCGGCCCCAGCCGCCAACGCGGGTCCAGGCCGTGCCGGTCCAGCGATAGATCGCGCTGTCGGTGCCGATGCCGTAGATCCGGTTGGCGCCGCCCGCCGCGACCTCCTTCATGGCCTGTCCGTTCAGCGCCACCCAATTGTTGTCGCTCTGGTAGCGCCAGACGGTGCCGTCGCCCGAGTTGACCGTCAGCGTCGTGCCGTCGGCGGCCGAGGCGATCTTGGCGCCCTGCGTGCCGATCTGGGTCCACTGGGTCGGCGCGTTGGCCGTGACATCGCCCGAGGTCGCGCCGCCGCCGGTATTGCCGTTGGCGGTATTGCCGTTGCCGGCCGCCGTGCCTGTCGTCCAGGCTTGGTTGGCTTGTCCATTGCAGGTCCACTGGAAGACCTGCGCGCCGGACTGCATGGAGACGCCTGCAACATCCACGCATTTGCCGGTCTGCTTGGACATGAGCGTCAGGCCCTGGGCGGTCTGGGTCGGCTTCCAGATTTGGTTGTCCCCGCCCCAGCAACCCCATTGAACCAGCGCGGCGCCGTCGTCGGTCTTGAAATTATAGACGTCGAGGCACTTGTTGGTTTGACTGTTGACCAGGGTGTAGCCGCCATTGGCCTGCTTCCACGTCCATTTCTGGATCGCGCTGCCATTGCAGGTTTCCTGCAGAACCTGTGCACCTTCCGTATCGCCCCCGCCCTGAACGGAGAGGCAGAGGTTGGAATGGGACGCGATCAGCGGTGTCGCGTTTCCGTCAGCGGGCATGGCCGCGCCGCCGGCATTGGTGCCGCCGGCATTGCCCGCGTTGCCGCCCGTGTCTGCGACGACGGGGCCGAGGCCGCCGGTCTCGCCGTTCTGGGCCGGCGGCGGCGTGTCGCCATTGTCGGCCGTGGGCGAGGGCAGGCGCATCATCTTGCCGATCGAAGGCACGCCCTGATCGTCCAGAGCGAACAGCATGTAGTAACCGGGCGTCGCCTCCAGCGCATTGCCGGTCAGCGTCAGCGCATAGCCGTCGCCCGACTTCGTGAAGGGCACCTCCAGAAAGCGCTGGTCGGTGTTGAAACTATGCGTGACCGCGCCGGTCTTGACCATGGTGAAACGCGCGATGGGCCGGTTGCCGGTGGCCGAAACCTGGATCGTCTGGCCGAGCCGCACCGTACCGGGCTCGCTCGAGATCACCGGGCGCGTGGCCAGATTGCCGTCCGCGCCGAAGAGATAGGGCGGCGAATAGACCTCCACATTGTTGCCGGTGACCGGGCCCGGCGCACCGCCGCCGCCCACGAGAACGCGCCCGTCCGGCAGCAGAAGCGCTGTGGAATGATACAGGCGCGGAACCTTCATCGAGGCTCCCGTGCGCCATTGGCCGCTCTGCGGATTCCAGATTTCGGCGGCATAGGCCACGTTCTGGAGCGTGTTGTTGCCCTCCGCCCCGCCGGTGGCCAGGACCTCGCCCGTCGGCAGGACGGTGCCCGTCACCCAATGGCGGCCATAGGCCATCTGGCCGGTGTCCGAGACCTTGTAGGGGAAGGTCGAGAAGTCGATGATGCTGGCATTGCGCGAGCCGGCGGGGGCCGACTGGTCCTCGTTGAAGGTGATGCCGCCGCCGAACTGGAGAATCTTGTTGGGCGCGAACAGCACGGTCGAGGCGGTGCCGCCCCAGTTCGGCCCGTCGAAGGGTTGCACATCGCCGAACGAGCCGTTTCCGTCATAGCCGATCCGGTACATGATCTTGCCGGCCAGCACGAAAATCTTGTTGTTCGCGGTCGGGAAGACACGCGGATACCAGTAGCGGCGCTCGTGGTCGTCCGCCCCCTGCCGGGCCTGCGTGGTTCCGGTGAGCGCGCGCCAGCCCTGGCCGGGCGTGAACAGCTCGGCCGTCGTGCTGGCGTCGGCCGAGTTCGAATAGGGCTTCACGCCCCCGTTCACGATGATGCGCCCGTCCGGCAGCGTCGTGGTGGTGGCGTACCAGCGGGGATAGGCGACCCGCTGCAGGGCGGTCAGCGCGCGGGTCTTGTAGGAAAAGCTCGAGGTCTTGTAGGTGTTGTCGTCGTCCGCATTGTTCGATCCGCCCACCATCAGCAGCTCGCCGCTCCAGGCCTCTATGACCTGACCGGTGCAGAAACTATCGACGTTGATGCTGTTGGGCAGGGTCACATGCGCATCGTCCCCCAGGCCCAGCTTGGGGTCCCAGATGTCGATGTCGAGCCCGCCTTGATTGTTCTGCGGGGTCGCGCCGAAGGTCACGACCTTGCCGTCCGGCGTCAGCGCGGAATGAATGGGAATGCGCGGCCAGGCGGACACGTCGCTCCAGCGCCCCTCCATATTGGGCGCGCCCGCCAGAACCGGAGAGGCGCAACCCAGCGCCAGCGCGATGGCCGCCGTCGCCAGCAGGGTCTCGCGGCGCCAGCGGATGTTGGGAGCGGCAGGGAGGAAAGAGCGTGCCATGGAAGCCACCATTCATCGGGTGAAAACGGGAAAGAGCGTCGAGAGGGCGGTCGGGCTCAGCCGCCGGGAGCGCGAGCGGGCGCTGCGGCCATATGCGCGGCCATGCGGCGCGCGACCTCGTGAAAGTCCATCTCATAGGGGAAGCGCTCGACCTCCCGGCCATCCGGGCCGAAGAGAAGCACCGAACTCGTATGATCCACCGAATAGTTCGCGCCCTGATGCACGTTGCGCACGGCCACGATCCGGTGCCGGAAGGCGAAGCGATCCACCGAGGTCTCGTCGCCGCTGACGGTCACGAAGCCGTGGCCCAGCGGCTGAACATAGCGCGCCATGACTTCGGCCGTGTCGCGCGCCGGATCGAGCGTGACGAAGACAGGCGTAATTTCGGCGCGGCTCGCCTCCGGCAGAAGATCGAGCGCGGCCGTCATCTCGAACAGCGATGTCGGGCAGATGTCCGGGCAGTTGGTGTAGCCGAAATAAACGAGATGCCAGCGGCCCCCGAGCGCGGCCTCATCGAAGGCACGCCCGGTCTGGTCCACGAGCCCGGCGGCTGCGGCGGGCAACGCCGCCCAAAGCCCGAGCACGGCGACGAGCGGTGCCAGCGCGCGCGCGATGGTTCGTAGCGTCCTGCAACAGGGCTTCATGATCGGCCAAAGCCTCCAACTGAAATTCCGGCCCAGCTAACGTAGCGGAAGCTAAAAAAGGCTTGAGATCGGCCCACCACGACGGACTGGCGCGAGCGAGGCTGAATCAAGTGTGTGCGAACTCGCAGAAAGGCGCTCGGATGCCTTTGGCACCCGTCCCCGCGCAGAAGATGCGCAAAGCCCGGCGCAGGCCGCGAGGACCTGCGCCGGGCTGATCCGAAACGATCGTCGTCGGTTATGTGCGGGCGGCGCGGGCCAGTTCGCGGGTCACGTCCTGCTGGTCGAGGAAGGCTCCGACATCGGCCTCGCGCATGGGCTTGGAATAGAAATAGCCCTGGATCAGCGAGCAGCCGATCCCTTGCAGGATGTCGAGCTGTTCGCGCGTTTCGACGCCTTCCACCACGCAGGCCAGCGCCAGATCGCGCGACAGGGCGCTGACGGAGCTGACGATCTTGCGGCTGGCCTCGTTGCTTTCGAGATCGCGCACGAAACTGCCATCCACCTTGATCTTGTCGAGCGGCAGCTTCTGGATCTGGCTGAGTGAGGAATAGCCGGTGCCGAAATCATCCAGCGAGATGCGCGCGCCCGTGTTCTTGAGGAGGTGGAGGTTGGCGAGCGCCTGATCGAGATTCATCATGATGGCGGTTTCCGTCACCTCGAACTCGACGCGGCGGGGCGAGATGCCGCTGCGCATCAGGATCGCGATGAGGTTCAGGACCTTTTCGGGCGCCACGATGTCGTGGCCCGACAGGTTGAAGGAGATGCCGACCTCTTCCGGCCATTGCTTGGCGGCCCGAAGCGCCTTTTCCAGAAGCACGGGGGTGAGCGTCGAGATGAAGCCCGACTGCTCGGCCACCACGATGAACTGGCCGGGCGAGACGAAACCGAGCGTCGGGCTCTGCCAGCGCGCCAAGCATTCGAGAAGCATCGTCCGGTCCTGGTGGGAATCCACGATCGGCTGGAAGGTCAGGAAGAATTCCGCCTCCAGATCGGCCGAGCGCAGCGAGCGCTCGATCAGTGCCGTCTGGCGCACGCTGCGCTCGTGCTCCTCGTCGAACACCACGGTCTTCAGGCGGCCCGTGCGCTTGGCGTGGAACAGGGCGTAGTCGGCCCTGTCGTAGAGATCCTCGGCATTGTCGGCATTGCGCGGGCAGCTGGCAAAGCCGATCGAGCCGCCGAGCAGGAGGCGCAACTCACCCACCTGAATGGGGGAATGAACGCTGGCGATGAGGTCGTTGCCGATCTGGAGGAGATACTCCGGCGCGTCCTCCCCGACGATGATGAAGGCGAATTCGTCGCCGCCGAGGCGATACACATGGCCGCGACTGCCCAGCGTCGTGCGAACGCGCGCCGCCATGGCATGAAGGAGCCGGTCGCCCACGACATGCCCGTTGCTGTCGTTAACGGCCTTGAACCCGTCGAGATCGAGAATGCCGAAGGCCAGCGGCCGGCCTGTCCTGGCGGAGGTTTCCCAGCGCCTTTTCCAGATCGTGGAAACAGCTGCGCCGGTTGCCGATGTCGGTCAACACATCGGTGTTGGCGAGCGCGAAGTTCTTTTCGCTGAGGGCCTGGATTTCCTCCGCCTTGGCTTCCAGCGTCAGGCGCGAGGACACGAGGCTGCTGAAGTCGCTGAAATAGGCACGGGCGACGAGCGCCAGACCGGCGAAGCCGAGGGTGAGGACGGCCGCGATCGCCAGAGCCCCCTGCAGGGAGCCGATGGTGGAGCCCAGATACATGAGGCCGAGGGCGCAGAAGGCGCCGGAGACCAACGAGGCTCCCCGAAGCTGAAGCAGACCGAACAGGATGAACACCATCTGGCCGGCCATGCAGAGCATGAGCACCACCAGTGTTTCCGTATTGCCCCATTGGGAGATATAGGCTTCCCAGCCGACGATCACCGCTATCCAGGCCCCGATCTCCCACCCGAGAAATCGCAGGGCCTTGGTGCAGTCCTCGTCCGACGGGATGATGTTGCGCTTGCGATACCACATGACGGCCCAGATCAGGGCCTTGGGAACGAGAACGCTCGGCAGGATGAAGCAGGCCCACCACGGCGCGGATGCGGCGTGGACCAGAGCCACGGCCAGCATGTCGCCGACCAGGGCGACATAGAGCGCGGGCCAGATCCGCGCCAGCGCATGGAACCGCGCCTGCTCGACGGAGCCTGCTCCCTTGAAATGATCGCCACTCAAGAACGCCTCCCTTCGGTCTCCGACCGCAACCGGCCTTGGCGACCCGTTCGCCCGAACACCTCGCCCCTTCCGCGACGGATCGTCGATCGGCAGAACAGGAGAAACCGGACAGACTCGATGACGCGGAGCGTCGATCGTCCGCCTCTATGGTGATCTGATGGAGCGTAGCGTCCGTTCGTAAATAACATTCTAACAACGAAAATTATAAAGGAAAAAAGGGAGGTAAATTAGGACTGGATACTTATCTTATTTAAGATGATGTCGTAGAATTTCGTGATTTTTATATTGAAATTTCTACCGGATTCGCGAACGTTTCGTTTGTCTACGGTATCGATCCTTCTGGTCGCGCGCTGGGTGGCATCGTCGATCTCTCGACCCGGCGGCTGAACCAGTCCTTGAGTCAGCGCACGGTCGATGCCGCTTCGATGGCCGTCGCGAAGGCGCTGGAATGGGGTATCGAGGACGATGCGCGCACGGCGATCCACGCCTGTGCCAAGTCAATCTTCCCCCGACTTTCGCCCCGTTGGCCGCCGTCGGCACCATCCGTGAGAAGGCCGGTCTGGACCATCTTCTTTTGCTTTCGGACGAGACCAATCTCCGGCCCCGTTACAGTATCGAGGTGGCTTCGACTGGCTGCGACCCGGTACCAGAGGGTACATTATAAGGCATTCGTATCGTCTTTGAGATTGGCGCAAGCTCCGGTTGTTAGCTCTGGGAGAACCGGGAGTCCCGGCACCTGTCGAGTGCAACTGGCGATCTTGATGATGAAAGCAGCTGATTGGCCGAACTCTGGGCCCCGCCTTGCCGGCGCTCGGTCTCGCCTGAGAGCTTTCCGGTCCGGCATCGCGAGCAAGCCGATAGGGGGCGGGCTGCTTGCACTCGCGCTTCTGTCGGGCTGCGCCGCGCGCGGCGAGATCGATCGCTTTTCCACCGTGCGGGACGTGGCGCCGCGCGAGGCCTTCGTCTTGCCGGCGGCTGGCGGCCCCTCCATCGTCGGCGTGCTGGAGCAGCGATACAGCAACGGTGTCGAGCAGGAGATCGTCCTGTCGGGCGGGGGCGGCGCGGCCGGGCAGAACCGGATGCGCGTCCAGTTCATCGGCCCGGTGGACGCGTCGACCTCCGGGCGCACGGCGCTCTCGGAGCGCTCGCTGGCGCGCGCCGACATCGCGGGCGAATTGCGGCAGGAGTTTCCCGGCGTCGCGATGCGCCGCTCGGCGCTCTATGTGCAGAACCGCTACGGCCCCTTCGGCTATGCCACGGGACAGGTCGGCGGCACGACCTGCCTCTATGCTTGGCAGCGGCTGAGCGGCACGGACCACGCGACGCTGATCCTGCGCCCGCGCGGTATCATCAATCTGCGCCTGCGCCAATGCGAGGCGGGGGCGAGCGAGGCGCAGCTTCTGGCGACGCTCTACGGGCTCGGGGTCAACGCCTTCCTCAACCATTTCTCCTGGATGCCCTATGGCGATCCGCCCTCGCCCTCGCCGACGCTGGGACAGGGCGGCGCGCCTGTTTATCCCGAGCCGCTCCTGCCTGCGAGCGCCGGCACAGCGCCGGCCGCGCCCGTGAGCGAACCCGCCCCGCCGCCTCGCGCGCACCGCGCCGCGCCCCGGGCGGCCGTGCGGTCCGTGCCGAGGCTTCAGCCTGCGCCGCCCGCCGCACTTGAGCCCTTGCCGCAGCCCGTCGGCCCCCCGGTGCCCCCGCCTCCGGGCGTCACCTCGCTCGACGCTGCAGGGGTCAGCGCCGCCCTCGTTCCCGCGCCCCCCGGCACCGCGTCACCCGCCGCCACGCCGGCGCGTCCCGTGGTGGCTCCGCCGGCGATCTGCGCCGACGGTCGCCTGATGGGAGCAAGCGGCTGCTGACGCGCGGGTGCGACGATTGCGCGCAATGCGGGTGAGGATGATATAACCCTGAATTTTATTCGGACTTCATTAACGCCGCGCGCGATGTTCTGGTGACGGGCAGAGGGGGGGACGTTTCGCCTCGGGCGGCTCGCCTTCGATGAAGCGTAAGATGACCTGGGGTTGCGGGCCTGCCTGGGGTCCGCTCCAGAGCATGTCCAGCGAAAGCCGGGTCGGCTTTCGCGTCCGGACAATGCGAGACGCCAAAATCCTAGAGCCCATCCCTCGAACCGGTGTTCGAGGGATGGGCTCCAGATCGGGAGAGTGCATGTTGCGAGTGGGAATGACGCTTCTGTGGATCCTGGCCTCGATCCTGGCGATCGGGGTGATCACGCTGCCCGTCAGCCTTCAGGCGCAGCTCTTCGCGGTGCTCTTCGTGCTCGGCGTCATGGTGATCCTGAAGACGCTGGATCTGGGCGGCGTCTGGCGTCTCGTGGCGCTCGCGCTCGGAACCTCGATCGTCCTGCGCTACGTCTATTGGCGTACGACCTCGACCCTGCCGCCGGTCAACCAGCTCGAAAACTTCATTCCGGGTTTTCTCCTGTATCTTGCCGAGATGTACAGCGTCTTCATGCTGGCGCTCAGCCTCTTCGTGGTGGCCGCGCCCGTGCCGCCGCGCCCCTCGCGCACGCTCACGCCGGGCCGCAAGCCGCCGAGCGTGGACGTCTTCGTGCCGACCTATAACGAGCCGACCAAGCTGCTCGCCAATACGCTCGCCTCCGCGCTCGCCATGAACTACCCCGCCGACCGCTTCACGGTCTGGCTGCTGGACGATGGCGGCACGGACCAGAAGCGCCAGTCCGACGACATGGTCTCGGCGGAGGCCGCCGAGCGCCGCCACGCCGAGCTGAACGTGCTCTGCGAGGCGCTGGGCGCGCGCTATCTCACGCGCGCGCGCAACACCTCCGCCAAGGCCGGCAATCTCAATCACGGGATGACCCGGTCCACCGGCGAGCTGATCGCGGTGTTCGACGCCGACCACGCGCCCGCGCGCGATTTCCTGGCCGAAACGGTCGGCTATTTCGAGGACGATCCGCGCCTGTTCCTGGTGCAGACGCCGCATTTCTTTCTCAATCCCGACCCGCTGGAGCGCAATCTGCGCACCTTCGACAAGATGCCCTCCGAGAACGAGATGTTCTACGGCATCATCCAGCGCGGGCTCGACAAGTGGAACGCCGCCTTCTTCTGCGGCTCGGCCGCGCTTCTGCGTCGCGAGGCGCTGATGGAAACGAGCGGCTTCTCGGGCATTTCCATCACCGAGGATTGCGAGACGGCGGTCGAGCTGCATTCGCGCGGCTGGAACAGTCTCTATCTCGACAAGCCGCTGATCGCGGGCCTGCAACCGGCGACCTTCGCCTCCTTCATCGGCCAGCGCTCGCGATGGGCGCAGGGCATGATGCAGATTTTGCTGCTGCGCGCGCCGCTCTTCAAGCGCGGGCTCTCCTTCCCGCAGCGCCTTTGCTACACGTCCTCGACGCTGTTCTGGCTGTTTCCCTTTCCGCGCCTGATGTTCCTGATCGCGCCGCTCTTCTATCTCTTCTTCGGCCTGCAGATCTTCACGGCGTCGTCCGGCGAGTTCGTCGCCTATACGCTGACCTACATGGCCGTGAACTTGATGATGCAGAATTCCATGTATGGCTCGTTCCGCTGGCCGTGGATTTCCGAGCTCTACGAATATGTGCAGAGCGTCCATCTCCTGCCCGCCGTCGTTTCCACCATGCTGCATCCGCGCAAGCCGACCTTCAACGTGACCGCCAAGGACGGGTCGATTGCCGAAAGCCGCGTGTCGGAAATCGGCCTGCCCTTCTATGTGATCTTCGCCGTCCTGCTTCTGGGGCTGGTGGCCACCGTCTGGCGCGTGATCGACGAGCCCTACCGCGCCGATCTGACCATGGTGGTCGGCGCGTGGAATGTCCTGAACCTCGTGATCGCGGGCTGCGCGCTCGGCGTCGTGTCGGAACTTGGCACGCCGACGGCCAACCGACGCATCGCGGTGAAGCGGCGCTGCGACATCCAGATCGAGGGAACACTCTTAGCCGGCACGATCGAGGATGTTTCGGTTTCGGGTGTCTCGGTGCGCGTCACCGGCGCGCTGCCGCCCGAGGTCGAGCGCGGCACGAGCGCGACGCTGCGGGTGCGCACCGAGCTGGAAAGCGGACGCGACACGATTCCGCTCGTGTTCAAGCGCATTCAGCGCGGCGAGGGCAGCACGGTGCTCGGCTGCGCCTTTGCCGCCGACAGCGCGCATCACAACCGGCTGATCGCGGATCTGATCTTTGCCGATTCCGGGCAGTGGCAGCAGCTTCAGCGCGCGCGCCGGCGCAATCCCGGCATTCTGCGCGGATCGTTCTGGTTCTTCGGCGTGTGCCTCTACCAGACGTTCCGAGGGCTGGGCTATCTCCTGCGCGGTATCGGCAGCAAGCCAGCCGCGAAAGCCAAGCCGGCGGAGGCGCGCGGATGAAACGCACCGCCGCATCCGCCCTCGCGCTTCTGGCCGCCGCCATCGCTTGGCCGGGCTCCGCCGCCGCGCAGCCTGCGCCCTTCGACATGAGCGGCGAGAGACCCGCCGCGCCCGCCCAGCCGCAGCCGCAGCCGCAGCCGCAGCCGCAGCCGCAGCGCCCGGCCGGCCCGCCAAGCGCCTCGGCCACGCCGAGCCCCGTAAGGACCGAGGCGCCCGCAAGTGCCGCGCCTCCATCCGCGCCACCGGCATCCGCATCGAATGCGAACGCCGCACCCGCCCCCTCCACCGGCTGGCGTCGCCACCTCATCGCCGGGCCGGAGCTGGCTCTGTCGGGCGAGATCGATCGGCGGCGCTGGTCGATCACTTTGACGCGCGAGGAAGCGGAAGCCGCCGCCCGGCTCAACATCGCCTATCAGAACGCCATTCTGGTGTCTCCCGAAGCGTCGCGCCTGCGCCTGCTCGTCAACGACATGCCGCTGATCGACGCGCCCGTCGCCTCGTCGGACGGGTTGAGCGATCTCACGGTCGCCGTGCCGGCCGGCCTGCTGCGCCCCGGCCTCAACACGATCGGTGTCGAAAGCACTCTGCGGCACAGGACGGACTGCACCGTCGCCTCCACCTACGAACTCTGGACGACGCTGGCTTCGGGCCGCACCTTTCTCGAATTCGCCGGAAGCGCCGCCGATTTCGCGCCGCGCCGTCTGGAGGACGTGCGCGCCACCGGTCTCGACGGCGAGGGGCTGACGCTGATCCGCCTCGCGCTGCCCGCCGGAGACCTCAGCGACGCCGCCCCGGCCCTCATGCGCCTGTCGCAGGGGCTGGCGCTTCTCACCGCCATGCCCAACCAGAGCGTCGAGATCGTGCAGGGCAGCGTGCCGCCGGCCCGCGCCGGGACGCTCGACGTCGTGATCGCCCCGGCCGACGCCTTCGGCGCGCTAGCGGGGGCCTTGAGCGCAAGCCCGAGCGGGGGCGCGAGCTTCCTGCGCCGCGCCGATGGATCGAGCGTTCTGACTCTTACGGGCTCCAACTGGGACGAGGTGGCGGCGGGCGCCGAGCGCATCGTCTCCTTCGTGGACCGCGAGGGAGCCGCCCCGCGCCCGGCGATCCTCAACCCCGCGCTGCGCACGCCAGACGCGCCCTTGATGCGCGAGGGCGGGGCGCTGAGTTTCCGCGAACTGGGCGTCGTCTCGCAGGAGTTCGCCGGGCGGCGTTTCCGAACCGAGTTCGCCGTCGCGGTGCCCGGCGATTTCTTCGCCGAAGCCTATGGCGAGACCGTGGTTCGGCTGGACGCGGCCTATAGCGGCGAGGTTCTGCCGGGCAGCCTCGTCAATCTCTATGTGAACGGCAATATCGCGACGACCCTGCCGATCGGCGGCGGGGGCAGCGGCGCGCTGGACGGCTTTCCCTTGCGCATGACGATGCGCCATCTCAGGCCCGGCGTGAACACGATCGCGCTGGAGGCCAATCTTCTGACAGAGGCCGACCGGAGCTGCCGGCCGGGCACCTCCACCGGCGGCGCGCCGCGCTTCGCTCTGTTCGATACCTCGCGGCTCGAAGTGCCCGATTTCGCCCGCATCGCGCGGGTGCCCGATCTCTCGGCCTTTCAGGGCGTCGGCTTTCCCTACAATGTCACGCGCGATCCCGTGGATGTCGTGCTGCCGGACGACCGGGCGGAGGGCCTCAGCGCCGCCGCGACCTTTCTCGGCCGCATCGCCTTTTCGGCCGGCCATGCCATTCCCCTGCGGCTCGCGCCTGCGCCGACCGGCGCCCTCGGCTCGCATGCGCTCTTCATCGGGCCGACGCGTCAGCTGCTGCCCGAAGCGCTGACGCGCGCCCATATCGACCCCGCTCGCGCGGCCGAATGGGGCGGGCAGGCGCCCGGGCCGGCCACAGCCCCCGCGCTGACGCTGGAGGGCTGGCAGAAGCAGTTCGGCACGGCTTCCGGCTGGCGCGCGACGCTCGCCGACCTGGAAGGCTGGCTGCGCGAGACCTTCGATATCGAGGCTGGCGGGCTTCGGCTGGTGCCCGCCAGCCAGCAGCCCTTCGCGCCCGGCGAGGATGACGGGCTGGTGGTCGGGCAAGGCGAGGGGCCGGCGGGCGTCTGGACCGTTCTCACCGCGCCGAGCACGGCAGCCTTGAGAGAGAATATCGCGCTGGTCGCGCGCGAGGCGAACTGGGTGCAGCTCGTGGGGCGCGTGTCGGCCTTCGACCCAAAAGAGAGCACAACCGCCAGCCAGCTCGTCGGCGCGGCGTCCTTCGTACCGACGCAGCCCTTTTCCTTTTCCAATATGCGCCTGATCCTCGCCAACTGGCTGTCGGAAAACGTCCTCGCCTATGCCTCGCTGATCGTGGTGGTGGCGCTTCTGCTCGGCATCGCCACCACCGCCTTCGTGCAGACTTTGGGGCATCGCGAATGAGATCGCTGAAGCCTCTCTTGTACGCGCTTCTTCTGGTTTGGGGATCTCCCGCCATGGCCGCGTCCTCGCTTCCAACCGGCGCGTGGGAGAGCTACCGCGCCAGCTTCCTCGACGCGTCGGGGCGCATCGTCGACACCGGCAATCACGGCATCAGCCATAGCGAGGGGCAGGGTTATGGCCTGCTTCTGGCCGTGATGGCGGATGACCCAGCCAATTTCGACCGCATCTGGAGCTTCACGCGCACGCAGCTTCTGGTGCGCGACGACGGGCTGGCCGCGTGGCGCTGGACGCCGGGCTCCGAGCCGCCCGTCACCGATCTCAACGATGCCAGCGACGGCGACATCCTGATCGCGCTCGGCCTCGCGCGGGGCGGGGCCAAATGGCAGAGGTCCGACCTGACAGAGGCCGCCGCGACGCTGGCGGGATCCATCGGCGCTCGCCTCCTCTTCACCCATGACGGGCAGACCTTGCTGCGGCCGGGCGTCTCCGGCTTCGACCGGGGCGAGCGCGCGGACGGGCCGGTGGTGAACCTGTCCTATTGGGTGTTCGAGGCCTTCGGCGAACTCGCCGCGCTCGCGCCCGGCCATGACTGGAGCGGGGCAGAGGCGGGCGGTCGGCACCTTCTCGCCAGCGTCCTCACCGACGCCGCCCTGCCGCCCGAATGGCTCTCGCTCGCCCAGCGGCCCAAGCCCGCCGCCGGCTTCCCGGCGGAGTTCGGCTACAACGCGCTGCGCCTGCCGCTCTATCTCCTGCGCGCAGGGGAGGGCGATCCCGATCTCCTGCGCAAGCTCACCGCGGGCATGAGCGACGCGAACGGCAATTTGCGGATCGTCGATCTTTCGACCGGCGCGACCAAGGAAACGCTCAGCGACCCCGGCTATCGCATCATCCCGGCCGCTGTCGCCTGTGTGCTGGACGGAACGCCGGTGCCGCAGGACCTGCGCGGCTTTAAGCCGACGCTCTACTATCCCTCGACCCTGCACCTTCTCGCCCTCGACGCGCTCAACGAGAGGCATCCCGAATGTCTGCGCTGAAGACCCTTGCCGCGTTCTCCGCGATTGCCGGCCTGTCCGTCACCATGCATGGCTGGCGCGAGGGCTACGACCTGTCGCCGCCTACCGCGCCGAGCACCGCCATGGCAGCCGAGCCGAGCGGCGCGCTCGTCGCGCAGGCGCAGACATCGAACCCGGCGCAGGCTCCGGTTCCGGCGCAGGCCGCGTCGCCACCGCCCGCATCGTCTCAACCGGCCTCCAACGAGCCAGCCGCCGCGCCGCCGCAGGTCGATCTGACGGCGCTGCGCTATTTCGCCCAGCAGGGCGATACGAGGCGTCTGGAAGCGGAAATCGCGCGGCTCAAAAGCCTGTATCCCAACTGGCAGCCGCCCGAGAATCCGTTCGATCTGCCGGCCGCCGCCCCGGCCGGCGACCCCGAGCTGGACCGCATCTGGCAACTCTATGCGCAGGGACGCCTGGGCGAGGTGCGCGAGGCCATCGCGGCGCGGACTGAGAGCCAGCCCGGTTGGCAGCCGCCCGCCGATCTTCTGGAGCGGGTCGCGGTGGCGGAAGCGCGCCTGCAACTCGTCAACGCCTCGAATCTCCAGCAATATGAAAGCGTCATCCGCATCGCGGCCTCGACCCCGAGCCTCCTGACCTGCTCGGAGGTGGACAGCCTCTGGCGCGTGGCGCGCGCCTTTGCCGAAATCAAGCGCCCCGAGCGCGCGAAGGACGCCTATCTCTACGTCCTCACCCATTGCGACAATGCCGGCGAGCGGCTCGCCACGATCCAGATGGCGAGCCAGCGGCTGGCCCGCGCCGATCTCGACCCGCTCTTGGCGGCCGAGCGCATCGGGCCGGACGGGGTCGGCGAGTTCGCCGCGCTGCGCGCCGATCTCGCCCGCGCGAGCCTGGCCAAGGCGGCGGACGATGCATCGGTGCAGGTCTCCGACGCCGATCTCGCGTTGATCCGCAAGCTGGTCGATGCGCCCGAAGGCCGGGCGTCCGATGCCGAGCTTCTGGGCTGGTACGCGCTGCGCCGGGGCGATGCGGCGGGTGCCCTGCCGAATTTCGAGCGCGCCCGGGCCAGAGACGACAGCGCCACGATCTCGCAGGGCTATGCCCTGTCCCTCATTCCGCTCGGCCGTTTCGCCGAGGCCGAAAGCGCGATGGCGCGATGGCGCACGGCGTCGGATGGGGCGCGGGCGGTCTATCTCGCGGCGGCCGCCAATCTGCTGGCGGCGAGCGGGGGCCAAATCATCCAGCCCGATGTGCTCGCGCGCATCACCTCTGCCGTTGGGCAGGCGCGCGACGCGGCAAGCGCGCAGCAGCTCGGCTGGTATGCCTATGGCCTGAACCAGTTCGCGACCGCCGGCCAATGGTTCGCGGCCGCGCTCGACTTCCGGCGCGGCGACGAGCCGTCCGCCTATGGTCTGGCGCTGGTGCGCCAGCGCCTCGGCGATCAGCCGGGCCTCGCCGCCCTCCAGCGCGCCTTCGGCCCCCGCTCGCCGCGCATCGCCGCGATCGGCCGCCCCGATCAAGCAGAGGTCGCAGCCGCCCAGGCCGCGCGCGACGGCGGCACCGTTCCCCCCACGGCCTATGCCGCCGCGCAGCCAGGCGCATCGGCGCAAGCCATGGCCGGGATGGCGGGCGCGGGGGCGTCTTATGCGGGCGCGCCATCCGGCACCTCCGCGCAGCCGGGCGGAGCGATGGTCGGTCCAGCCGGGGCGAATGCGCCCGCTGCCGGTTCTGCCGCCGCGCAGCTGAGTTCCTCCATGAGCGGTGCCCCGCAGATGGCGGGCGCAGAATTGCCTGCCGCGGGTGACGCGGGCTCACAGCCCGGAGCTTCGATGCGGGTGGGACCTGCGGCTGCGATGGCCAGCGAAGCGGGAGCGGGTTCGTTCGTCTCCGCCTATGCGGGCGTGCCGTTCGCGGCAGTGATGGGAGCCGGTGCCGGCTCGCAGGGGATGTCCTCCACCTCGCCGCAGCCGGGCAGCGCCATGGCGCAAAGCCAGACGCCGCCTGCGACACGCCGCGCCCACGTCGCGCCATCCGCCCAATCCGCGCCCGCCGCCAGCGCCCCGCCTGCACGGCGCGCGGCGTCTAGGTCCGCGCCCGCAAGGGGATGCGGCGCCGCTGAGATCGATCCATCGACGCTTTCGCCCGACGCCGCGATGGCACGCGGCTGGTGCCTTCTCGGCCTCAACCGCCCGCTGGAAGCAGCCGGCGCGTTCGAAAGCGCGGCGCGGCGGGGCGAGGGGCGCACGCGCCAGGACGCGTCCTATGGCGAGAGTCTGGCCTATCTGCGCCTCGGCGTCGGAGACCGCGCCGCCATCGCGGCCGCACGCTCGTCCCAGCCCGCCGCGCGCCGCATCGAGCTGGATACCGCGATCCTCTCGGCCCGCGCCACCAGCGCCTTCGAGGCCAAGCGCCCGGTGGAGACCCTGCAGGCGCTGGACGAGCGCGCCCGCATCGCGCCCGAGCGGCTCGACCTCATGGTTCTGCGCGGCTACGCCTATCTGGAACTGCGCCGCTGGGCCGATGCGCGGCAGGTCTTCTCGGCCGTCGCGCGCACCGGCAACCGCGAAGGCGTTCGGGGCCTCGCCGCGCTCGATCAGGCGCGGGGCCGCTTCCCGAACGACGGCTGAGGCGAGGGGCTGTAGCTGATCGCCTTCGGGCGGCGGTGGGGCGCACGGAGGATGGCGGCTGGTGTCATGCCTGCTCGCCAACCGGGTGTTCGGGCCGTGAACCGCGCTCTCCTCGCGGCCGCTTCCACGCCCTTCAGGCAGCACCGGATGAAAGCCGTTCCCGGCCCTCGCTTGCGAGGGCTCGGAACAGGACGTCAGCCCCCAACCGTCTACGCGTCCGTCGCGGCGCTGCCGAGGCGATCGAGCATTCGAATGAGATCGGCCAGGGATTTCGCCTGCATCTTGCGCATGGCATGTCCGCGCCGAACCTTGACGGTGATCTCGCTGAGGCCGAGTTCGCCGGCGATCTGCTTGTTGAGAAGACCGCGACCGACCATCACCATGACCTGACGCTCGCCCGGCGACAGCGACTGCCAGTTGCGATGGAGATCCGCGAGCGCGCCGTCGGCTTCGAGCCGCGCCCGATCCCGCTTCAGCCCCTCCTGGATCGCGTCGATCAGGTCCTGGTCGCGGAAGGGCTTGGTGAGGAATTCGATCGCCCCGTTCTTCATGGCGCGCACCGACATTTCGATGTCGCCATGGCCGGTGATGAAGATGACGGGCATCCGCAGGCCCTTCGCGCCCATATCCTTCTGGAACTCGAGGCCGCTCTGGCCGGGCATTCGGATATCGAGCACGAGACAACTCGGCACGCTCGGCTGCTCGGCGGCGAGGAACTGCGCCACCGAGCCGAAAGAGCGCGCTTCGAGATCGACCGAGGCCAGGAGATCGGCCACCGCCTCGCGCACGCTCGGATCGTCGTCCACGATGAAGACGAGGGGCGCCTGCGGGGGCGGGTTCATGCGTGCTCCTTTTCGGGCAGGGGCAAGGTGCAGCGGAATACGGCGCCCGGTCGCGGCTCGGACGTCACCCAAATGCGCCCACCATGCGCTTCCACGATCGAGCGGCTGATGGTGAGGCCGATGCCCATGCCCCCTTCCTTGGAGGTCCAGAAGGAATCGAACAGATGTTCGAGCGCGTTCGCCCCGAGGCCGACGCCCGTGTCGGTGATGGAAAAGCCCAGATGCCCGAAATCCTCGCGGAAGGAGGCGATGGCGAGTTGGCGCCTGGTGGGGGGCACCGTGCTCATCGCCTCGATGGCGTTGAGAAGCAGATTGGCGGCGACCTGCTGCATCTGCACCTCGTCGGCGAGGATGGGCGGCAGCGCGTCAGTGAGATCGAGCGTCACCGCAATGGCGTTGCGCTCGATCTCGGCTTGCGCCAGATCCAGCGCCGTCAGGAGCATGGCGTTGAGGTCGAGCCGCGTCTTGCGCGGCTTTTCGCCCTTGGCGAGGCCGCGCACGCGCAGGATCACGTCGCTTGCCCGGTTGGCCGCGTCGATGACGCGATGGAGCGCCGCGCGCGCGCGCTCGGGCTCGGGCGGCTCGCGGTCCAGCCAGCGGTGCGCGGCCTGCGCGCTGGTGGTGATGGCGGCGAGCGGCTGATTGACCTCGTGCGCGATCGAGGCGGTGAGTTCGCCGAGCTGCGTCAGCCGCGCCATCTGGCCGAGCTTGGCTTGCGCGGCGAAGACGGCGGCCTTGGCGGCGACGAGTTTCAGCGAGAGATAGGTGGTGACGGCGATGGCGAGAACGCTGATCACGCAGTTGGCGAGGCCCGAATCGAAGGCCCCGGCGCGCGTCAGGAACAGGCTCAGCACCGTCAGAAAGGCGCAGAACCACGCGAGCGCCACGACGCCCCGCACCGACAGCGCATCGACAGCCAGAAGGATCACAGCCGTGTAGAACACCGCGACGGCGATCTCGAAATGCGTGGCCGTGTCGGCGATGAAGATGAGGGCCGTGAGAACAGCCAGCGCGGCCAGACGCCAGCGCGGCCGTCTGGCCGCCTCACGTCTCGTCTCTTCCGCGCCCGTCTGCATCCCGCTCGCCCTCATGCCAGCTTTCGAAACTTCAGACGCGCTCGAACCGCCAGCGCGCGGAGGTGACGAGCGGCTCCAGGCTCAGCCGCCCGATCATCTGCTCCACCAGGCGATCCTGTCGCTGGTCGGCACGCATGATCGCGTTGACCTCCACCCGGTTGGAGTCTTCGATATCGGTGCTTTCGATTTCCTGAATGTGAAGATGGGTCCCCACATCGCGCAGCAGCAGGCCGCGCACATCGGCCTCCCGCTCGCCATGGCAGACGATCGAGATCGTGTAGAGGCTCTTCAAGTCGGGCGCGAGCGGCAGGCGCAGTTCGATGGCGCGCACCAGCGGGCGCAGAAGCAGGTTCACGCAGATAACGAAGAGCGTGCAGACGGCGGCATGGGGATAGAATCCCGCGCCGCACAGCGTGCCGACGCCCGCCGAGCACCAGAGCGTGGCGGCCGTGTTGAGGCCGCGCACGTTCAGCCCTTCCTTGAAGATGATGCCCGCGCCCAGAAAGCCTATCCCTGAGACGACCTGCGCGGCCATGCGCGTCGGGCTGGATTCGCCGGGAAAGAGCGCGGCGAAGGTAACGAAGATCGCCGCGCCGATCGCCACCAGCGTGTTGGTGCGCAGGCCCGCCATGCGCTGGTGCCATTGCCGCTCGAAGCCGATCGCGCAGCCCAGCACCAGAGCCGCGAAGAGATTGAGCGCCGTTTCCGGCAGATGGTCGAACATGGGTGTCGGTCCCGAAGAAGGGGAAGGCGGGATGAAGCTCATGGCAGAGCTTCATCACAGGCGCGTGTCGGGCCCGTTGACGCTTCCCTTCAGCTGGGATTGTCCAAGCTGAAGAGGTCCGCGCCTTCGTCATAGGCGAAGGTCTCGGCATAGCGGCCCCACTGGATGATCGACTTCAGCGTCTGCGCGGCGTCCTCTTCCGTCATCGTGTCCTCCAGCTCGTCGCGGAAGCGGCGGGCCGGTGCGTGGTGGGTCGGCCGGTCGTCCAGCACCCGGCGCACATGGGCCGCCAGCGGCACGTAGCTCAGGAGATGCTGGGCGAAGATCTGCTTGCGCTGGTCCACCTCCGCCTCGACATAGCGCCGCCCGGCGACCAGCAGCCTGATGTCGCCATTGCCGAGTTCGGCAAAGCGCAGGAGCTGGAGCACTTCGGCGATCGGGAACAGATCGTCCGCCTCGTATTGCAGCTCCGCCGCGAGTTTGGGCAGGTCGGCCTCTCCGTGATAGGGCGGGGCGGCGATGGCCTCCATCAACCCGGCGAGCGAGTTGGTGGAGACGCGCGGCAGCGCCATGCCGATGCCCGTGCCGGGGAAGAGCCCTTCCTTGTGATGGTCGGCCTCGTGGCGCGTCGTCATGCGCACATAGATGTCCTCGACCATGGCGCGGAAGCTCGGGTCCTGCCGGTTGCGCGGCTGCGGCAGGTCCACCTTGATCTCGGCGATGACGCAGCCGGGATTGGAGGAGAAGACGCAGATGCGGTCGCACATCAGCACCGCTTCCTCGATATTGTGCGTCACGATCAGGATCGACTGGATCGGCATCCGCCCCTCGCACCAGAGGTCGAGAAGATCGGTGCGCAGCGTTTCGGCGGTCAGCACGTCGAGCGCGGAAAAGGGCTCGTCCATCAGGAGGATCGCCGGATCGACCACGAGGGCGCGGGCAAGGCCGACGCGCTGGCGCATCCCGCCCGAAAGCTCCTTGGGATAGGCGCTCTCGAACCCGTCGAGGCCGATCAGGTCGATCGCGGCGAGCGCGCGCTTGCGCCGCTCCTCGCGTGGCACGCGCTTGGCCTCCAGCCCCGCCTCGACATTTTCCAGAACCGTGAGCCAGGGAAAGAGCGCGAAGCTCTGGAACACCATGCCGACGCTGGTCGGGCCGTTGGCCTTGGGAAAGGTGACGCTGCCCACATTCGGCTGGATCAGCCCGGCGATGGACCGCAAGAGCGTGGACTTACCCGAGCCCGAGCGGCCGAGCAGGCCGACGATCTCGTTGTCGTAAAGAGTGAGGTTCACGTCGTCGAGGACGAGGGTTTCGGCGCCGTTCGCCTTGCCATAGGCATGGCGCACGCCGCGCACTTCGACGAGGGGCTGGGTCTGGATCGCGTTCATGGCGCGCACTCCCGCTTGGAGATCAGTTGAGGCGAAGGTGCCGCTCGGCATAGCGGTACATCGGCCGCCAGACGGTGCGGTTGAAGAGGATGACGAAGAGGCTCATCATGGCGATGCCGAGCGCGACGCGCGGATAGTCGCCGGCCGCCGTGGCATTGGCGATATAGGAGCCGAGGCCCGCCGCCTCGAGCTTGGTGTCGCCCCACGAAACTGTCTCGGCCACGATGCTGGCGTTCCAGGAGCCGCCCGACGCCGTGAGCGCGCCGGTGACGAAATAGGGAAAGATCGCCGGCAGTGCGAGCTGGCGCCACCATTGCCAGCCCCTGATGCCGAAAATGCCGCTGGCTTCCTTCAGGTCGGTCGGGATCGCGGTCGCCCCGGCGATGACGTTGAAGAGAATGTACCATTGCGTGCCCAGCACCATCAGGACCGACAGCCAGATGTTGGGGTCGAGATGCAGCGTCGAGATGGCGACCACGGCGAAGGGAAATAGGACATTGGCGGGGAAGGCCGCGAGAAACTGCGCCGCCGGCTGCACCCGCTCGGCCCATTGCGGGCGCAACCCGACCCAGACGCCGATCGGCACCCAGATCACGCTGGCGATAACCGTGAGCACCGCGACACGGGCGAGCGTGGCAAGGCCCAAGAGAAAGGCTTCGCGGATATCGCCCATCGTCAAACTGTCGGTGATGAAGGACGCGAGTTGCCACAGCCCCCAGGCGCAGCCCAGAAGCACCAGCCCGACCCAGGCCCGGTCGATCGCCCCGGCCGTGGTGCGCCCGATCGCGGGAAGGCGGGGGTGGGGCAGGGACGGCAGGCGGAGGGTTTCGGCCAAGCGGAAGGGCGCGGCGAGCACGAAGGCGAGCTTCTTCACGAGGCGCGTGCGGCGCACGAGATCATAGGCCCAGCTTTTGGGCCGGGTCTGCGAGGCCGTCTGCTCGAAGCGGAACTTGTCGGCCCAGGCGACGATCGGCCGGAACAGGAGCTGGTCGTAGAGAAGGATCACCACCGCCATTGCGCCCACCGCCAGCGCCACCGCGCCGAAATCCTTGCGCTCGATCGCGACCGCCAGCCAGGAGCCGATGCCCGGCAGCGTCACGGTCTTGTCGCCGACCGTGATGGCCTCGGACGCCACCACGAAGAACCAGCCGCCCGACATGGACATCATCATGTTCCAGACGAGACCGGGCATGGCGAAAGGCAGGTCCAGCCGGATGAAGCGCCGCCAGGCCGAGAAGCCGAACTGGCGCGACACCTCGTCGAGATCGGCCGGCACGGTGCGCAGCGACTGGTAGAAGCTGAACGCCATGTTCCAGGCTTGGCCCGTGAAGATCGCGAAGATCGAGGCGCATTCGGCCCCGAGCTGCTGACCGGGAAACAGGCCCATGAAGAAGGTCACCGTGAAGGTGAGAAAGCCTAGCACCGGCACCGATTGGAGAATGTCGAGGGCTGGAACGATGATCAGTTCCGCCTTGCGGCTCTTGGCGGCCAGCGTCGCGACCGTGAAGGTGAAGAGGAGCGAGGCGGCGAGGGCTGCGAACATGCGCAGCGTCGTGCGCAGCGCATAATCGGGCAGGCGGGCGGGATCGAGCGTGATCGGCACCTGTTGCAGCATGTCGAGCGGCTGGCGCGCCTCCTCCGCGCCATGCACCACCATCACCGCCACACCGGCCAGCAGCACGAGCGCGGCGGTATCCGCCCAGATGCTGGCCCTGCCCAGCGACGACACGATGCCCGTCGCACCGCCGACGCGGGAGGGCGCGAGAAAGAAAGCCATGATCCCACCTCCTTTGGGCCCCTCGCGCCCAAACGCCGGCGACCCCGCCAGCCAGCGGCTGGGGGCGTGTCACGTCAGGAATGGACGGTTCGAGCGGTCGATTGGTCGCGAGCGCTCGGACCGCGGGGGCGGCGAGGGCGTTCGCGCATGAAGAGCCCGCAGCGCGCCTTGCGAGGCCGGTTTGCCGGAGCATGGAAGCCCTGTGCGGGCGGCTTCGTCCCTCGGCAACCCCACCCGACAGGCGCGTTGCAGCTGGCGAACGTCTAGCACCGCGTCCGGCCCCGGCCGAGCCGGCATTGGGTCAATCCGACTATACGTCGGTATATCCGGCACGGCATTCAGGCGGAGGGCATCGCGCCCGGACGCCAAGGTCTCCGGCCGGCCATCCGTCCGCGAACGTGCGCTTTCAATTCCCCAGACGGCGCGCCAGGGTCTGAGCGGCCGCGCGAATGTCGGCTCCGAGCTTCTCCAGAGTCGGCGCGTTCGCTTCGCTGCGGATGAGGCTGACGGCGATGCCGACGATGGCGCGGCCGGAATGGTCCCGGATCGACGCGCCCAAGCAGATCATGCCCTCGCGCCGCGGCCATTGTCATCGCATAGCCGCGCTGCCTCGAGAGCTCGGGCTCGCCCGCCATTTGGCTTTGGACCCCCCGCTGCTCTCGGTCCGGCCGAGGAAACCGCTCGCCCAACGCATCTGCCAAGGGCCGGGACGAGACCGCCCGCTCGCAGCCGCGTCGCCAGATCGAACTCAGGGCATGGTTGCAGTCGGCCTATAGGCCGAGCTTTTGATGAGGCCCAGTTCCCACGCAATATCGGTCGCCGCGAGCGGCTTCGACGCGCTTTCCGGGGAGGCCCTGCACCTTGGCTGGGCGTCGAAGCGCCAGCGATTGCCGGGTTGCCGACCTGCGACAAAGCGCGCGACCCCGGCTTGACAATTCCTTTCATGGCAAACAGTATCGGTTCACAGAATGGAGCTTTGTTCCATTAGTCGAACTTGAGTGTCGAGTCAGCCGGAGGTTCCCTTGGTTCAGCTTCGATCTCCGCATCTCTTGCGAGACGCTTGCCTCATCGATGGCGCTTGGTCGAGGGCTTCGAGCGGTGCCACGATCGAGGTGCACGATCCCGCCGATGGGTCGCTGATTGCGCGCGTTCCCTCGCTGAGCGCGGCGGAGGTCAGCCAGGCGGTCGAGGCGGCGGGCAGGGCTTTCAAGTCCTGGGGCGGGCTCGCCGCGCAGGAGCGCGCCAGGATCCTGCGCCGTTGGTTCGAACTGATCGTGGCGAATGCCGACGATCTCGCAGCGCTGATGACGGCCGAACAGGGCAAGCCGCTGGCGGAAGCCAGGGGAGAGGTTCTCTACGCCGCGTCCTTCATCGAATGGTTCGCCGAGGAGGCCAAGCGCGTCTATGGCGAGGTCATTCCCGCGCCGCAGGCCGACAAGCGGCTGATGGTGCTGAAACAGCCGGTCGGCGTTTGCGCGGCCATCACGCCCTGGAACTTCCCCGCCGCCATGATCACCCGCAAGGCCGCCCCCGCGCTCGCGGCGGGCTGCGTCATGATCGTGAAGCCCGCCGAGCAGACGCCGCTGACCGCGCTGGCGCTCGGCGTTCTGGCCGAGGAAGCGGGCATCCCGGCCGGCGTTCTGCAGATCCTCACGGGCGAGTCGCGCACGGTCGGCGGCGTGCTGACGGGCAGCGACACGGTGCGCAAGCTCTCCTTCACGGGCTCGACCGAGGTCGGGCGCATCCTGATGGCCGAGTGCGCGCCAACCATCAAGCGCTTGTCGCTGGAACTGGGCGGCAACGCGCCTTTCATCGTCTTCGACGATGCCGATCTCGACGCCGCCGTGGAAGGCGCGATCGCCTCCAAATACCGCAATGCCGGCCAGACCTGCGTCTGCGCCAACCGGCTCTACGTGCAGGCCGGCGTGTTCGACGTCTTTGCCGAGAAGCTCGCCGCCCGCGTGGCCGCGCTTCCCGTCGGTCGCGGCACCGAGCCGGGCGTCCTGATCGGCCCCTTGATCGACGAAGCGGCGGTAGAAAAGGTCGAGAGCCATTTGGCCGACGCGCTGGCCAAAGGGGCGCGCCTTGTCACCGGCGGCAAACGCCATCCGTTGGGCGGGCTCTTCTTCGAGCCGACCGTGCTCGTGGGCGCGACATCGGAGATGCGTGTCGCGCGCGAGGAAACCTTCGGCCCGGTCGCGCCGCTCTTCCGCTTCGAAACCGAGGAGGAGGTGATCGCGCTCGCCAACGACACCGAGTTCGGCCTTGCCTCCTACTTCTACACCGAGAATGCCAAGCGCGCATGGCGCGTCGCCGAAGCGCTGGAATACGGCATGGTCGGCCACAACACAGGCTTGATCTCCAACGAGGTCGCGCCCTTCGGCGGCGTCAAGCAGTCCGGCCTCGGGCGCGAAGGCTCGCATCACGGCATCGAGGAATATCTCGAGGTGAAATACTGGTGCTCGGCGCTGCGCTGAGACGCGCCGCACCAACATCCGTTTCGAAGCGCTGCCGCCGGCCGAGCGGACGGTCGTGGCCGCGCTGAACCCATCGGTTGGGAGGCCTTGATGACCATCAACAGTTTCGAATTTCGCACCGTGCCGGCTATCCAGGTCGAATGGTCGGGCGCGCAGCATCTCGGCCAGCGACTGGGCGACCGCTTCGCGGCGCGGCGCGCGTTTCTCGTCACCGATGCGGGGCTGGTGAAGGCCGGGCTGATCGCTCCGATCGCGGCCGATCTCCAAGCCGCCGGCTTCACCGTTACGATCTGCGACGCCGTGGTGGCCGATCCGCCGGAAGCCGTTCTGCTGGACGCCGTGGCAAAGGCCAAGGCGGCGGCTTGCGACATCGTGGTGGGGCTCGGCGGCGGCTCCTCGCTGGACGTGGCCAAGCTCGTGGCCGTTCTCGCGGTGTCCGAGCAGCCTCTCTCGGAGCTTTACGGTATCGGCAACGTGAAGGGCTCGCGCCTGCCCCTCGCCTTGGTGCCGACCACGGCGGGCACGGGATCGGAGGTCACCAATATCTCCATCCTGACCACCGGCGAGACAACCAAGATGGGCGTCGTCTCGCCCCAGCTCTATGCCGATTACGTTCTGCTCGACGGCGAATTGACGGTCGGCCTGCCAGCGATCCACACGGCCGCCACCGGCATCGACGCCATGGTCCATGCGATCGAGGCCTATACGAGCCGGCACAAGAAGAACCCGCTCTCCGACGCGCTCGCGCGGGAGGCGCTGCGCCTGCTCGGCGCCAATCTCGTGGCCGTCTGCCGCGACGGCTCCGACCGCGCGGCGCGCGAGGCCATGCTGCTCGGCGCGATGCTGGCGGGGCAGGCCTTCGCCAACTCGCCGGTCGCGGCGGTCCACGCGCTCGCCTATCCGCTGGGCGGCCATTACCATATCCCGCACGGGCTTTCGAACGCGCTGATGCTGGGGCCGGTGCTGCGCTTCAACGCGGCAGCCGCAGCGCCACTTTATGCCGAGCTGGCCGATGTTCTCGGCGTGCCGGGCGCGGGCGATGCCTCCGCGCGCTCCGACGCTTTCGTTGCCGCCATGCAGAGCCTGATGGACGAGAGCGGCGCGCCGCGTCGCCTGCGCGATGTCGGCGTCACGCAAGACAGCCTGCCGCTTCTGGCGTCCGACGCCATGAAGCAGACGCGGCTTCTCGTGAACAATCCGGTCGAGGTCACGCAAGCAGACGCGCTCGCGCTCTACACCGAGGCGTTTTGACGCCTGTCTCCAACACCCATACACCGTCTCCAGGGAGGAAATGAATGACGGACATCCGGCTCTACATGCTTCAGTCGGGAACGCTGAAGTGCAAGGTCCACAACATCAAGATGAACCAGGGCAATGGCGCGGATTACGAGATCCCCGTTCCCTTCTTCCTGATCACCCATCCCAAGGGGCATACGATCATCGACGGCGGCAACGCCATCGAGGTGGCGAGCGACCCGCGCGCCCATTGGGGCGGCATCTGCGATGTCTATTGGCCGGTCTTGGACAAGGACCAGGGCTGCGTCGATCAGGTCAAGGCGCTGGGCTTCGACCCCGCCGACGTCCGCTATGTCGTGCAGTCGCATCTCCATCTCGACCACACCGGCGCGATCGGGCGCTTTCCCAACGCCACGCATATCGTCCAGCGCTCGGAATACGAATATGCCTTCACGCCGGACTGGTTCGCGGCGGGCGGCTATATCCGCAAGGATTTCGACAAGCCCGGCTTGAAATGGCAGTTCCTGAACGGTGAGGCGGACGATTATTACGACATCTATGGCGACGGCACGCTGACCACGGTCTTCACGCCGGGCCATGCGCCGGGACACCAGTCCTTCCTCGTCCGCCTGCCGCAGTCGAAGCCCATGCTGCTCACCATCGACGCCGCCTATACGCTCGACCATTGGGACGAAAAGGCGCTGCCGGGCTTCCTCGCCTCCACCGTGGATACGGTGCGCTCGGTGCAGAAGATGCGCACGCTCGCCGAGCGAACGGGCGCGACGGTTGTGACGGGGCACGACCCGGACGCCTGGCCGACCTTCAAGCACGCGCCCGACTACTACGCCTGACCGGCGAAGCATCGGGCTGACCCGCCGCGTCGCCCTCCCGTTTTGGGGGGCGATGTCGTTTGACGGCAATGACCGTCTCACGGCTGCATTCAGCCAAAGCGGCGTTCCAGTGTGGCGAGGACGCCCGTCTCCGCGATGTCGGACACTGCCTCTCGAAGCGCGGCGGCGAAGCTGTCGTTCTGAATGAGATCACGGCCAAAAACGGCTTCGAAGCCGAGAAAAGCCTTGGCTTCCTCAGGGGGCGCGAGTGGCTGGTTCGGGCGGCCAGCCCAGGCCATCAGCGCGGGATCGCTGACCGGATAGGAGGTGCCCACGTCGTTGACTCCACCGCAGGATCGCACCCAGGCGGCCAGCGCGCAGGTCAGCGCCTCCACGCTTTCGCCCCGCGCCAGCCGCTCGCGCAGGGGCGCAACGAGGCGTTGGGGCACTTTCAGCGAGGCGTCGGTCGCAATCTGCGCGGTGCGATGCGGCAAGGCCGGATTGGAAAAGCGCGGCAGCAGCGCCTCGCGATAGGCCCGCGCGATGGCGGGGTCGATCGAAAGCGTCGGCTCGACCTCCGCCCAGAAGCGCGCGAGGAACGCCTGAACGGCGGGATGCCGCACGGTTTCCGGCACGGTCTCGAAGCCCGCCAGCCGCCCGATCGCGGCAATCGCGGTATGCGCGCCGTTCAGAAGCCGCAGCTTCATATGCTCATAGGGCTCGACATCGCTCACGAAGCGCACGCCGCTCGCCTCGAAGGGCGGGCGCTCGCCGGCGAAGCGATCCTCGATGATCCAGTCGAAGGCCGGCTCGGCCAGAACCGGCCAGGCGTCGTGCAACCCTGTCAGCGCGCCGATCGCCTCGCGGTCGGCCTCTGTCGTCGCGGGCACGATCCGGTCCACCATGGAGGAGGGGCAGGCGATCTCGCGCTCGACATAGCGCCCGAGCGCTTCGTCCTTCTCGGCGGCGAATTCGCGGAGAACGCGGTGCAGCATCTCGCCATTCTTCGGCAGGTTGTCGCAGGAAATGAGGGTGAGGGGCGGCGCGCCGGCCCGCCGACGCCGGTCGAGCCCGGCCGCGAGAAAGCCCAGCACCGTGGAGGGTATGGCGCCGGGGCGAAAATCGGCTGCGATGCCTGCATCCGCCCGGTCGAGCCCGCCGGTCGCGCGGTCGATGCCATAGCCCTTCTCCGTCACGGTCAGCGTGACGATTTTCACATCCGGGTCGGCCAGCGCGGCGACCAGCGCCTCCGGGTCTTCGGGCGCGACGAGGATGCGCAGAAGCGAGCCGATGACGCGCGCCTCGACCTTGGCCCCGTCTCTCAGAGCGAAGGTGTAGAGCCCGTCCTGGGGCGCGAGCGCGTCGCGCGTGTCCGGTGAGCGCAGCGAGGCGGCGACCACGCCCCAGCCCATATCGCCCCGCGCCAGGGCGTCGTCCGCGAAGACGGCCTGATGGCCGCGATGGAACGCGCCGAGGCCGAGATGCACGATGCCCGCCCGCGCCGCGCCCCTCTCATAGGCGACGCGCCCGATGCCGGGCGGCAGAAGCGGCAGCGTGGCATCGGACAGGCGGGGGCGGTCGGTCATGGCGATCTCGGCAGGATGAAGGGAAACGGCGGCAGGCGAGGGTGCTCAGCCGAATTCCATGCCGCCATTCATGTCGATCACCTCGCCGGTGATGAAGCCGGCGAGCGGCGAGACGAGGAAGGAGACGGCATGGGCCACTTCCTCGGGCTGGCACAGGCGGCCGACCGGAATGGCCTTGCGCTGGCGCTCCAGCGCCTCGGGCGTCAGCTGATCGAGGATCATGGGCGAGACGACATAGGCGGGCGCGACGGCATTGGCCGTGATGCCGGAGCCCGCCAGCTCGCGCGCCAGCGAGAAGGTGAGCCCGACCAGCGCCGTCTTGGACACCGAATAGGCCGTGCCGGCGGTGAGCCCGCCCGACTTCCAGGCATAGGACGAGATGTTCACGAGCCGGCCCCAGCTCTTGGCCTTCATGCCTGGCACGAAGGCCTGAGAGAGCAGCAGCGCCGCGTCGAGATTGACCGCCATCAGCGCGTGCCAGTGCTGGAGCGTCACGGCGTCCAGCTTGTCGGGCGAGAGGATGCCCGCATTGTTGACGAGAATGTCCACCGTGCCGAAGCGCTGGAGAATGGACGATGCGCCCGCTTGAACGGCTTGCGGGTCGGCGAGGTCCATGGCGAAGCCCTCGGCCTCGACGGGAAGCTCGGCGCACAAGGCGGCAAGGCTCGCGGCCTCGCGGTCCACCAGCGCCAGACGCACGCCCGAGGTAGCCAGCGCCTGAACGATCGAGCGCCCGATGCCGCCACACGCGCCCGTGACCACCGCCACCTTGCCGTTGAGTTCCATAGGCTCGCGCCCTTCCTGGTTGGATGAGGTCAAGGTTCGAAATGCCGACGTTCCTCGTCGGGCATGTGTTCGAACAGGATGAAGATCTTGTCGAGATGGGCGGTGAGCGCCGCCTCCGCCGCGTCGGCATCTCGCGCGCCGAGCGCCGCGCCGATGCGCCCGTGCTCCTCCACCACGACGGGCAGGCGCTCCGAATTGCCGGAAAAGCGGATGAAGCGCGTGAGCTGCGCCTTGGTCGCCAGAATATGGGGCCAGACGCCCTCGCGCCCGGCCTCCACGGCGATCAGCTGATGGAAGCGTTCGTCCTCGCGGTGGAACCCGTCCACGTCGCCCGCCGCGATCGTCTCTTCCTGCGCGCGCAGGATGGCGCTAAGGCGCGCCCCGGCCTCCGGCGTCCAGCGCCTGGCGGCCTCGCGCACCAGCGCGATTTCCAGCGTGCGGCGCACGAAATGGCTGTCGTGGATGCCGCCGATCTTGATGCGCGACACGAAGCTGCCCTGCTGGGGGAAGACATCCACCAGCCCTTCTTCGGACAGGCGCTGGATCGCCGCGCGAACCGGCGTGCGCGACACCTCGAACTGACGGCAGATCGAGTTCTCGCTGATCGCCGCGCCCGGCGTCAGCGACACGTCGAGAATCGCCTTGCGCAGCGCGGCATGGACCTGATCGGCCACCGAGCCGCGTCGGTCGAGCACGAGCGCGAGCTGGCCCAGGCCGCCATCCTGCGGCGCGCCCGAGGGCCGTTCGGCGACCTGTTGGCCGGCTGTCGAGCGCGTCATGAGAAAATCCCGTTGCAGCTTGGATACAAGGATACTAGGATTGCAGAGTGAGATGCAAGCCGGTTCGGTGGGCTCCGGGAGGCCGGAGTGGAACGGGGCAGCGACCAAGAGACGTCAGGGAGATCGATCATGCGCCATTTCAATCGCTGTCTCATGGGAGCGGCTTTCCTTCTGGGCTGCGGCTCGGCCGCTTTGGCCGCCGACGATAGCCGCATCGGGCTGGTGCCGGGCGGCCCTCATCCGTATTTTTCGGCCTGGGATCAGGCGGCCAAGGACGCGGCGAAGGATTTCGGTCTGGCCGGCGCGGACTACAAGGTTCCCCAGAAATGGGAGCTGAGCCAGCAGAACCAGCTGCTCGAAAGCATGTTGAGCCAGGGCTATAACGGCTTCCTGATCTTCCCCGGCGACAGCGTCGGCACGGCCTCCACCGTGTCGGAACTGGTCGGCAACGGCGCGCCCGTCGTGACCGGCGCGGGCTGCCTGAAGGACCCGTCGGAAGCCGCCTTCTGCCTCGGCACCGACACCGGCAACTCGGCCTATCTCGGCACCAAGGAGCTTCTGAAGGTTCTGGGTCCGGGCAAGCGCATCGCCCATTTCACCGGCTTCCTGGTCGACCCCAACACCCAGCTGCGCATCGACGCGGTGGAAAAGGCGGCCAAGGAAGGCGGCGCGACGGTGGTTCAGGTCATCGCCGATATCGACGCGCCCGAGCCCGCCGAAGAGAAGATCAACGCCTATCTCGCGGCGCACGCGAGCGAGGTGGACGGCATCGTGACCACCGCCTGGGTGCCCGCCGTCGTCGCCTCCAACGCGCTGCGCAAGATCGGCGACAAGCGCATCAAGATGGTCGGCATCGACCATGACGAGGTGGTGCTGAAGGCGATCAAGGACGGGTTCGTGTCGGGCACCATGCTCCAGAATCCCTATGGCCAGGGCTATATCGGCGCCTTCGCGCTCGACAAGCTGCGCAGCGGCTGCACGGTCAAGGCCGACGCGCCCTTCAAGGCCAACGCCCTGACATCGAAGTTCATCGACTCCGGCACGATCTTCGTCGCCGCCGATCAGGTGGACACCTATGTCGACGCCATGCGCGACAAGACCAAGACGCTGCTCGCAGACTTCGCGACCACGTATCTGACCTGTCCCTGAGGTCAGTGCTCCGGCGGGCGGGGGAGGGGCGAATGCACCTGATCCGGCCCGCCGCCTGAAGCGGGCGATGCCAAGCGCTGTTGCCGCCGAGGCATGATCTCGCCTTCGCCGCGAGAGGCGGCGGAGGTTTGATGAACGCGCCTCCGCCCTCCCGCTCCAAAGCTCCCAGCCGCTTTCGCCCCCGCCTTCCGGCGCGGCCCCGCCTCCCATCGGCGCGGGGGCCGCCCGCCGACCGAATTCATCTTTCGCAGGAGCCACGCGATGACTCTCGACGACGCCAAGGCCTTGAGCCCCCCGAGACCGCGAACCGGCCCCGGCCTGCTTCTGTCCAACGAGTTCGGCCTTCTCGTCCTGATCCTCCTGTTCGGCTTAGGGTTCGCGAGTTTCGCCAACGGCTTCCTGTCGCCCTTCAATCTCTTCACCCTGGGGCGCACGGCGGCGGTCGGCATCGTGATCGGCCTGTCCATGATGGCCGTGATCGTGACGGGCGGGCTGAATCTCGCGGTCGGCGCGATCGGCGTCTGCGCGGCCATGAGCTTCGGCTTCGCGGTGGAGCGTCTCGGCCTGCCCTGGCCGCTGGCGGTTCTCGTCGGGCTCGGCACCGGCGCGGCGCTCGGCTTCGTCAATGGCTGGACCGTGGTGCGAACGGGCCTGCATTCCTTCATCATCACGCTGGCGACGATGAGCATCTTCTTCGGCGCGATGATCTATCTCACTCGCGCCGAATCCTTCCGCCAATTGCCGCCGGACTTCCTCGCCCTCGGCCGCGCCAAGATCGCCGGTTCTGTCTCGCCGCTGCTTCTGGTGACGCTCGCGGTCATGCTGACGCTCGTCTATCTCTATCGCTTCACCGCGCTCGGGCGCGAGATGCTGGCGGCCGGCGCGCGGCCGGAAGCCGCCGAGCTGTCGGGCGTGCGGGTCGGGCGCGTCTTCATTCTCTGCCATGTCCTGTCGGGCGTGTTGGCGGCCGCCGCCGCCTTGATGCTGGTCGCGCGCAACGGCGCGGCGATCCCCTCCATGGCCGGCCAGCTCGGGCAGGACTGGCTCCTGCCGGCCTTTCTCGGCCCCGTGCTCGGCGGCACGCTGCTCAACGGTGGCAAGGTCTCGGTCACCGGCACGGCGCTCGGCGCGCTGCTCGTCACGCTTCTCACCAGCGGCCTGCTTCTGCTGCAACTCGGCGAATTCTGGATCCAGTCCTTCCTCGGGCTGCTGCTTCTCTTCGCCGTGCTGATCGACAAGTCCCGCCGCTCCTTCCTCGCGCGGAGGAATCTCGCATGAGCCTGTCTGCTGCCTCACCGCAAACCGCGGCCTCGCGCCTCCTGCGCGCCGACTGGTTCGGTCCCGCCGCGGTGCTCCTTGCGACCATGGCTATCGCCGGCGCGCTGGCCCCGTCCTTCCTGTCGCCGCTCAACATTCAGGTTCTGCTTCTCGCCGTCGCGGTGAACGCGCTGATCGCCTTTTCGCAGATGATCATCATCGCGATCGGCCAGATGAACCTGTCGATCGGCGCGATCGGGGGCCTCGCCGCCATCACCTTCGCCGGGCTGATGGACCAGTTCGGCGTTCCCGCGCCGCTGGCCGCGCTGGCGGCGCTGGCGCTCGGCCTCGGCTGCGGGCTGCTCAACGGGCTTTTCATCAACTGGACCGGCATTTCCGCCTTCGTCATCACGCTGGCGAGCCTCTCCATCTTCAAGGGCATCAATCTCGGCATCACGCGCGCCGAGCCCTTCTATGGCGTGGCCGACAGCGTGAAGAGCTTCGGTCAGGCGCTTCTGATCGGCCCGGTGCCCTGGCTGATGGTGCCGACCATCCTCGCCGCGCTCGGCCTCTGGTATGTGCTCTCGCGCCTGCCGATTGGCCGTTTCATCCTGGCGGTCGGCGGCAACAGCCACGCCGCCGAACTGTCGGGCGTCTCGGTCGGGCTGACGGTGACGGTCGCCCATGCGGCCTCGGGGTTTCTGGCGGCGCTTGCCGGTGTTCTTCTCGTCGCGCGGCTTCAGATCGGCCAGCCGACCATCGGTGACGATTGGCTCATTCTCTCCTTCGCCGCGCCCGTGATCGGCGGCGCGGTGCTCTCGGGCGGGCATGTCAGCGTCGCGGCGACGCTCTTCGGCACGGCCATCGTCGCCGTGATCACGCAGCTTCTCGTTCTCTTCAACTTCGACCCGTTCCTGGTGCAGATCGTGCTCGGCGCGATGATCCTCGCGGCGGTCGGCCTCAATCGCCTGCGCGAAGCGCGCCTTGCACGGGCTTTGAAAGGGGGCGCACGATGAGCGCGGTGTTCGAGGCGCGCGGCGTCGAGAAGTCCTTTCCCGGCGTCAAGGCGCTGAAGGGCGTCTCCCTCTCGCTGGAGACCCATTCGATCCATGCGCTGCTCGGCGAAAACGGCGCGGGCAAATCGACGCTGATCAAGATCATCACCGGCGTTCACCGGCCCGATGGCGGCGCGCTCGTGCTCGACGGACAACCCGTCAGCTTCGGCAATCCGCGCGAGGCGATCGCGAACCGGATCGGCGTCGTGCATCAGGAGCGCAATCTGATCGGGCGTTTCTCGGTGGCCGAGAACATCCATCTGGAACAGATCGCGGGCTTTCTCGTAAAGCCCGTGGACTATGCCGCCCTGAACGCCCAGGCCGAGCGCTGGTTGGAGATGCTCGGCCTCGACATCGACCCGCGCACGCCCGTCTCCCGCCTCAGCGTCGCGCAGATGCAGATGGTGGAGATCGCGAAAGCCCTGTCGTCCCGTTCGCGCGTCCTGCTCCTGGATGAGCCGACGGCTTCGCTCACCTCCAACGAGACCGACCGCTTGTTCTCGTTCCTCAAGAAACTGCGCGATGGCGGCGCGAGCCTCGTCTTCGTCAGCCACAAGCTGGAGGAGGTGCAGGAGATCTGCGACCGCGTGACCGTGCTGCGCGACGGCGAGAATGCCTGCCCCAGCCGTTCCATGGAGGGCATGGGCCGGCAGGACATCGTGCGCCTGATGATCGGGCGCGCCGAGCGCGAAGCGCCGCGCCGCGCGGAAGCCACCCAGCGCCGCACGGACGCTCCGCTCCTGCGCCTTTCGGGCGTGTCCACAGCGCTCGGCCATCGCGACATCGACATGGAGGTTCGGCCGGGCGAGATTGTCGGACTTTACGGGCTGGTCGGCGCGGGTCGCACGGAACTCGCCCATTGCATCATCGGCCAGTCCGCCATTACGGCCGGAACGGTGGAAGTGGCCGGCGCACCCGTCCATATTTCGCATGTCTCGGAAGCGATCCACCAACACGGCATCGGCTATGTCAGCGAGGACCGCAAGGGCAACGGCCTCGTTCTCGCCCATTCGGTTCTGGACAATGCCGGCATCGCGATCTGGCGCCGGCTTGCGGGGCGCTTCGGCTTCCTGACGGATGCCCGCGTGCGCGAGGCCGTCGAGCCCTTCATCACCAAGCTGGAGGTGAAGACGCCGAGCCTGTCGCAGACGGTGGGCAATCTGTCGGGCGGCAACCAGCAGAAAATCAGCGTCGCCAAATGGCTGGCGGCGGGCGTTCGCATCCTGATCGTCGACGAGCCCTCGGTCGGCATCGACATCAAGACCAAGGCCTATCTGCACGATCTCCTGCGCGAACTCGCCGATGCCGGCACGGCCGTGATCGTCATCACCAGCGACATGCCGGAAATGATCGCGCTGGCCGACCGCATCCTCGTCATGGACGCCTATCGTTTGCGCGGCGAGGTGCCGAATGACGGCGATTATTCCAGGATGAGCGAGGCGATCATGGGGCTGATTCACCGCACGGATTCTGTGCCGGGCGTCGCGGCATAGGAGAGCGCGTGGGCCGACCGGGACGACGCGCGACCTATCGCAGCTTGCCCTTGCTGGACCATGTCGGAAGGCCGGATCGGTCCTTGCCGCGCTCGACCTGCGCCGAGCGCACGCCGGGGCGCGTGGCCAGAACGGACGTGCGGCCGCGAATGGCTTGCGGCGCGACACGCACGAGATGCAGGAGGAGATCGTCCTCGCCATCCGGCCCGAGTGTCTGGGTGATGCGCTTGATCTGGCCGTTGCGCACGCGCAGACATGTCTTGATGTCATGCAGCGACAGGGCGCCCCGATCGGCCTGGATATGCACGAAGCAGGCTTGCAGCCTTGTGCGGTACATGTCCTCCAGCGGCTTGATGCCGGCGAGGATGATGAGAATGATGGCGGTCGCCATGAAGGCCGCCACATAAAGACCGCCGCCCGCCGCGAGCCCCAGCGCCGCAACGGCCCAGATGCTGGCCGCCGTGGTCAGGCCGCGAACGACATTCCCTTTCAGAAGGATCGCGCCCGCGCCCAGAAAGCCGACGCCCGAGACGACCTGCGCGGCGATGCGCGAGGGATCGAGCGTGACATGCTCCATCGCGGTGGCGTTCTGGAAGCCATAGGCTGAGACGATCATGATCAGGCAGGCGCCGACGCAGACCAGCATATGCGTTCGGATGCCCGCCGACCATAAAAGGCGCTCGCGCTCCAGTCCGATCAGGCTGCCGAGCGCGGCGGCCGCGAGAAGCCGCAGGAGGATGTCGCCGTTCGAAATCATACCTGGCTAATGGTCGCGGGTTCGTGAGGTTCCGAACTCGGCGCTCAGGGGAAGAGCTTGTGCTTCTCCCACTCTCCCAGCGGGATCGGTGTCTTCGAGATGACGTCGTAATGGAGGTTTTCGACCTGGAGGCGGTCCGGCGTCACCGCGCACCGGAAGCGAAGCCGGAACCACTGCCCTTTGTCCCGGAAGGCTGCGCCGTCGGCGCGCAGCGAACGCCCCTCGATCTCGCCGCGCGAGAAGGCGTCCATCATGACGCGGTCGACATTGCGATAGGCGGTCTCGCGGGAGATGCGGTCTTCGAGCTTCAGAAAGCAGACCTGGATCATGCGGTCGGTGGGGGTCAGCTGCTTCATCTCAGCCAGCTCCCGCGCGCTCAGCGCGTAGGCCGGGGTGAGGCTGATCAAGAGAACGAAGCCAGTCAAAGCGAATGCCGAACGGACGGTTCGGCGGGCAAGAGCGGAGTTTGAAGTCATCCGCTTTAATAAGTTAGGCGAAGCAATAGGGGCAACCCCTCGCCGTTCCAACAAAGCGCGAGAACAGGGCCGCGTCGCCCCGCCAGTCGCGCTGCCGGCCAGGTCGAAGCGAGGACTGGGGCGGTGCGCAGCAGTTGGTTGCTGCGCGACAGTATAGTTTTCCAGAATTCAGACGATCGGAATGTCACTTCTGCAAAGTAACTTTAATGGAATGGTAATGAAACTGCGTTCTCACGCCGATGTTATTCCCTCGAACTCGATGACCACGGAATTTCTGGTCGCAACGGAGTAACCACGGGTTCAAGTCATTCGATAGGAGAAGCACGATGAAAGCGTATCAGGTTGTTGCCGCCGTTTTGCTGGCCAGCACCGCCGTTGGGGGCGCTTATGCCGCCGACCAGGCCGCCAAAGCCGAGCCCGCAGCCGTTGTCGCGGCGGAAAAGACGGCGGACAAGGATGTCGGCAAGCTGTCGGCGGACGGGGCGCAGGCCTTCCGGGATATGCATGACGCGCGGCTGGCCATCTTCAATGCCGATCCGAAGGACGCCAAGACCCTGATCGCCAAGGCCGAGAAAGCCATCGACAAGGCCAAGACCGACGATGCGGTGTTCTGGAAGGCCGAGAACAAGCTCGACGCCAAGCTGAACCAGATCGCCGAAAAGACCAAGGGCTCCGCCAAGACCGCGACCGATGACGTGACGCAGGAGGTCGCCTGGTTGCCGATCGACGGCCAGCTCGTCTTGGGCGAGGATTTCGTGGCGACGCCCGAGAAGGCCGCAGCCATCAAGAAGGCCAACGAAAGCGTCCAGAAGGGCGACCGCAAGGCCGCGCTGGAAACATTGAAGCTGGCCGATGTGAATGTCGGCTTCTCCATGGCGGTGCTGCCGCTGGACAAGACGGCCCATGACATCGGCGAGGCGGCCAAGCTGATCGACGGCGGCAAGTTCTATGAGGCGAACGCCCTTCTGAAGGGGACCGAAGAGCGCATCCGCTTCGATGTTCTGGACGTGAACGCCGTGCCGGTCGCGCATCAGGCCAAGGCGACGACGGCCGACACGAAGGAAACCACGTCTTCGACGGTTGCCACCACCACCAAGTAAAGTTCCGCCTCGCTCCAGGGCGGCTGACAAAGAGGGCGCGTCCGTCGCGCGCTCTCCTGAAAACCGCTCTCGTCAGCCGGTCGCAGTTTCCCCCTGCGGCCGGCTTGCGGCGTTGAGATCGGTTGCAGGCCGCGCTGCCGCCGATGCAGGGGCCTGCGAGTTGGCCTCTGACAACTCGCGCTTCGCTGGCGAGCGCAGCGCGCCTGTCAGGCGCCGGCTATGGCTGTCGCTTCGACCCTTTGGCCGGTCGCGCTGTCGAACAGGTGAGCCCGTGCCGGGTCGCCCGCCACCGACAGGCGCTCGCCCACCTGAACCGAGCTGTCGCGCGGGAACTCGACCGTGATCGGGCGTTCGCCGCCGGCTTCCAGATATCCGAAGGTCTGGCTGCCCAGACGCTCCACCATCGCCAGTTCGCCGGTGAACCAGGCCTCTTCGGGCGAGGACAGGCGGAGGTCTTCCGGGCGGATGCCGAGCGTCAGCCGCTCCGGCGCGGGGAAGGCGAGGGCAAGCGGCAACTGGATTTCGCGCTGGGGAAGACGCAGGCGCAGCGCGCCCGGCCCCACGACCGGCGCGCCGCACTCCAGCGTGTTCATGGTCGGGCTGCCGATGAAGCGGGCGACGAAGAGCGTCTTCGGCCGATGGTAGAGTTCGAGCGGCGGCCCGACCTGCTCCATATGGCCGCCATTCATCACCACGATCCGGTCTGCGAGCGTCATCGCCTCGGTCTGGTCGTGCGTCACGTAAACGGTCGTCGCCTTCATGCGCCGGTGAAGCCGCGCGATCTCGAGGCGCATCTCGACGCGGAGCGCGGCGTCGAGATTGGAGAGAGGCTCGTCGAACAGGAAGGCGTCGGGCTCACGCACGATGGCGCGGCCCATGGCGACGCGCTGCCGCTGGCCGCCCGAAAGCTGTGCCGGGCGCCGATCCAGAAAGGATTCGATCTTCAGGATGCCGGCCGCGCCCTTCACCTTGGCGTCGATCCCGGCCTTGTCCGCGTCCCGCATCTTCAGGCCGAAGCCCATATTCTCCTCGACGCTCATATGCGGGTAGAGCGCGTAATCCTGAAACACCATCGCGATATTGCGCTCGGCCGGGGGCAGATGGCCGACCGCGCGCCCGCCGATGGACAATTGCCCGCCCGAAATCTCTTCCAGCCCCGCGATCATGCGCAGAAGCGTGGACTTGCCGCAGCCGGACGGGCCGACCAGCACCACGAACTCCCCGCTCGCGATCGACAGATCGACGCGGCGGATCACGTTGACCGAGCCGTAATCCTTGCGCAGCCCGTCAAGCACGATAGCGGACATTCGTTTCCTCCCCAGCCTCTCCCAGGCCGCTTGATCTTTCCCCGATTATCAATAATGATATTGATAGTGTGAAGCAAGGAGGTCGATGTGGAAGAGGTGGAACAGAGGGACGCGCGCCCGTCCGGCTCGGCCCGTCGCCCCGCGACAAGCAAATCCGCGCTCGCCTTCACCGCGCTCAAGCGGGAGATCATGCTGGGCGAACTGCCGCCCGGGCGCCTTCTGGTCGAGCTGGAACTCGCGACGCGCTTTGGATGCAGCCAGGGGACGGTGCGCGAGGCCCTGCTTCAGCTCCAGGACGAAGGGCTGGTGCAGCGCAATGGCTATCGCGGCACGCAGGTCTCGCCCTGCACGCCGGAAGAGGCGGTGGAGCTGTTCCGCATTCGCCAGTCGATCGAGTGTCGCGGCATCGTGCATGTGTTGCGCCATCCCAGCCGGACGCTGGTTTCCGATCTGAAGGAGATGCTGGCGGGCATGGTGGACGCGGCGGGGCAGGGCGACGAGTTGCAACTGGCTGCCATCGACCGCGATTTTCACGCCCGCATCTTCGCGGACGCGCGGCTCGACGCGCTGGACCCGATCCTACGCCGCTGCCTGATCCACAATCACCGCTTCAAGATCTCGCGCAGTCTGGAGCCGCGCGACCTGTCGCAGACGGCGCGCCGGCACGAGCCCATCGTCGCCGCGATCGAGGCGCGTGATCTCGAAGCCGCCTCGTCCGCGCTTTTCCACCATATCGCGACGATCGTCGATTTCGGGCCGAACGTCTTCCCGGAGCAGCTGCAGTGAGTGTCCTGTCCACCGACCTCGCGCCCGACATGGCGGTGCTGATGGAGCGCATGGCGCGCGAGGACGGGCCGCAGCCCGACCCGACGACCCTGCCGCCAGCCGAGGGGCGCGCCTTGGCGGAGGCGGGCAACCGCCGCTGGAACGTCGATATGCCCGAGATGGCCGAGCGTGCCGAAGCCTTCGTGCCGGCCGACCCCGCGCTCGGCTCGGCGCGCACGCGGCTTCTGGTTCTCGTGCCGCCCGGCGCGCGTGAGGGCGCAATCCTGTTCGTGCATGGCGGCGGCTTTGCCTTTTGCAGCCCTGAGACGCATGAGCGCTGCGCGCGGGTGCTCGCCGTCGAAACCGGCCTGCCCGTGGTGCTGCCCGATTATCGCCTTGCGCCCGAGCATCCGTTTCCGGCGGGGCTTCTGGATGTGGTCGCCGCCTGGCGCGGATTGTTCGAGGCGACGCGCGCGCTCGGCCTGCGCGAGGGGCCGCTGGTTCTGGCCGGGGATTCCGCCGGGGCCGGGCTCTGCCTGTCGGCGCTCGTGCATGAGGCGGGCCGCACACAGGCCGACGCCGCGCTTCTGTTCTACGGCGTCTATGCCGCCGATTTCGCGACGGAGGCTTACCGGACCTTCGCGGACGGGCCGGGCCTGACGCGCGGCAAGATGCAGCGCTACTGGGACTTCTATCTGAAGGACGAGGCCGCGCGCGCCGATCCGCTGGCATCGCCCGCGCTCGCCAGCGAGGCCGCGCTGAAAGCCCTGCCGCCGCTCCATCTGATGGCGGCGGGCGTCGATCCGCTGCTGGGCGACAGTCTCGACCTGGAGCGCCGCCTGCAAGCGTTGGGCCGCCCGGAGCGGCTGGAGATCGTGCCGGGGGTCGTTCACGGCTTCCTGCAGATGACGAACGAACTGCCCCAGGCTCGGGAGGCGCTGGGGCGGGCCGCGCAATTCGTGCGCGGCCTGATCTGAACGAAAAACGGGAGGAACAATCATGACCAAGCTGAAGGCGCTCGCCAGCGCGCTCGCGCTCATCACCACGCTCGGCGCAACCGGGGCGCAGGCCGAGACGGTGCGCTTCTGGTACCATTTCGACAATCCCGAGAACCCGATGTCGGCGCTCGTGGACAAGTTCCAGAAGGCCAATCCGGGCGTCACGATCGAGGCCGAGAACGTTCCCTGGAACAGCTATTACGACAATCTCTACACGGCGCTGGTCGGCGGCAACGCGCCGGACGCGGCCATGGTGAAGCTCTTCGCCCAGCCGCGCCTTCTGGAAATGGGCGCGCTGGAGCCGCTGGGCGCGCGGATCGACGCCTGGCCCGGCAAGGCCGAGCTTCTCGACAATCTCTTGAAGCTGAACGCCGGGCCGGACGGGCAGAACTACTACCTGCCGATCCAATATGTCGTTCTCTATCTTTATTATCGCACGGACCTGTTCCAAGCCGCCGGCCTCCAGCCGCCCAAGACCTGCGAGGAATTCCGCACCGCCGCCAAGACGCTGACCAAGGCGCCCGAAACCTATGGCTTCGGCTTCCGGGGCGGCAAGGGCGGCTGGGACCAATGGGGTAAGTTCGTCTTCTCGCGCGGGGCCGAGCTCAAGCCCGGCGGGCTCGACAACCCCCAAGCCATCGCCGCCAATCAATGGCTGATCGACATGTTCGCGCAGGACAAGTCGATCCCGCCTTCCTCGCCCAATGACGGGTTCCAGGAGATCATCGGCGCGTTCAAATCCGGCAAGACGGCGATGACGATCCACCATATCGGCTCGTCCAAGGATCTGGTCGCCGCGCTCGGCGACAAGGTGTCGGCCGTGCCCGTGCCGGCCTGCGACGGCAAGGCGTGGACATCCTACGGCGACGAGTCGCTCGCCATCTTCTCGCAGTCCGAGGCCAAGGACGCCGCGTGGAAGTGGATCTCGTTCCTGGCCGAGCCCGAAAACAATGTCGAGTTCGTGAAGGCCACCAACCAGCTTCCGGTGACCAAGACCGGCTCGGCGGGCTGGACAGGCCATGAAAAGCGCTTCGTGGATGCGACGCTCGCCTCGCTGCCCTTCGCGGCCGTTCTGCCGCAATCCTCGGCGACCGCCGACTTCGTCAACACGACCTGGCAGCCGATGATGCAGCAGGCCATGACCGGGCAGATTAGCTCGGCCGAGATGATGAAGCGCCTGCAATCCCTGTTTGCGCAGTAAAGAAGCTGCTCTTCGACGGGGGAGGGCGCATTCTCCGGCTCGCCGCCAAGCGTGAGCCGCAAACATGCCCTCCGCCCGCATCGACCCGTTCGGGTTGCAAGCCTCCGAGGCTCGGCCGCGCCGCCTTCCGTGCGATCCGCGTTCGGGCGGCGGCGCGCCTTTTCTTCGAGTGCCGTAGGTAGACATCCGCCCGGCCAGCGAGGTTTTCCGATGTCCAGTCTTGACGATCTGGCCGCCCTGGAGGGCGCGCCCCGCACCCGCCGAGCCTTCTCGCGGGCGCGGCTCATGCCCTATGCACTTTTGGCTCCGGCGGTTCTCGTGGTGCTCGTCGTCGTCTTCCTGCCGATGATCGAGGCGGTGGTGACGAGCTTTACCGATCTCGTGCTGTTCAAGCCCAATGCTAGCCGGTTTGTCGGGCTCGCCAATTACGTCAAGCTCTTCGCCGATCCCGTCTTCTGGGAAGCGCTCGGCAACACCGCGATCTGGATCGGGCTGACCGTGCCGCTCCAGATGGGGCTCGGGCTGCTGACCGCGCTGCTTCTCAATCAGGAGTTCGCCTGGCGGGGTCTGGCGCGCGCGCTCGTCATCATCCCCTGGGCGCTGCCGAGCGTGGTGATCGCGCTCATGTGGCGCTGGATCTACGATCCCAATATCGGCGTGCTGAACGATCTGCTTCTCTATCTCACCGTCATTACCACGGCTGTTCCCTGGCTGGCCGATCCCGGCGTCGCGCTCTACGCCATCATCGCGACACTGACTTGGCAGGGCTTTCCCTTCTTCGCGGTCATGATCCTTGCCGCGCTCCAGGGCATACCGAAGAGCCAGTACGAGGCGGCCGCGATCGACGGGGCGAGCGCCTGGCGTCAGTTCCGCCACATCACCCTGCCCGGCATCGCGCCGGTTCTGGCGACGGCGGGTCTCCTGCGGGTCATCTGGGTCGCGAACTCGATGGACGTGATCTTCGTCATGACCGGGGGCGGGCCGGGCTATTCTACCACGACCCTGCCGCTCTACGCCTTCGTCAAGGCGCGGCAGAATCTTGACTTCGGCTATGGCTCGTCCATCGCCGTCGCCTTCACTCTCATCCTCGGTTCGATCGTCGCGGTCTATATCGCGCGCACCATGCGGGAGGTGGAACGATGAACCGCTCCAGCTTTCTGAAGCGCCTTCTCACCATTCACATCCCGGCGGCGCTGGTCGTGCTGCTCGCGGTCGGCCCCTTCGCCTGGATGGTGCTGACCTCGCTCACCCCCTCGGCCGAGATCGTCGCCCGGGGCGTGTCGCTGACGCCGGCAGGCTGGAGCGCGGACAATTACGCCCGGCTTCTGGGGCGCACCTCGTTTCTCGCCAATATGGGCCACAGCTTTATCGTGGCGCTCGGCACGGTCGCGCTCGGCCTTCTCGTCTCGGTGTCGGCGGCCTATGCCTTCTCGCGCTTCCGCTTTCCGGGGCGGCGCTTGTTGATGCTGCAATTCCTGCTCGTCAACATGTTCCCGATCGTGCTCCTGATCCTGCCGCTCTTCGTCCTAATGCGCCGGTTCGGCATTCTCGACACGCATCTCGGCCTCATCATCGCCAATGCGACGACCGCCATTCCCTTCGCGGTCTGGATGCTGACGAGCTATGTCGGGGCGATCCCCAAGAGCCTCGACGAGGCGGCGATGATCGACGGCTGCTCGCGCCTGTCGGCCATGCGCCGGGTCGTGCTGCCGCTGGCCCTGCCGGGCATCATCTCGACGGGCATCTACATCTTCATCACCGCATGGAACGAATATCTGTATGCGCTGACGCTGGGCGGGCGAAATGTGCGCACCGTCACGGTCGCAATCCAGACGCTGATCGGCGAGTTCCAGATCGAATGGGGCCTGCTGGCCGCTGGCGGCGTCTTCGGCGCGCTGCCCGTCACCATCCTCTTCCTTCTTGTTCAGCGCCGGCTCGTCGGCGGTCTCACGCAGGGCGCGGTCAAGGGCTGACCCATCCGCACCCCTCCCTTTCACGTCGCAGGAAAGACGCTTCCATGAACCCGGTCGGGTTGATCTCCATGCAATATGCAAGGCCCTTCGGGGCCGAGCATTGCCCGCTCTTCGGCAAGATGAAATCGCTCGGCTTCGACTTCGTCGAGCTGCTGGTCCCTGAGCCGGGCGAACTCGATACGAGAGAAACCGCCAAGGCCTTGGCCGACGCCGGGCTCGGCGTGGTGCTGGCGGCCCGCGTCAATCTCCAGCGCAATCTTTCCTCGGCCGAGAAGCCGAACTGGCAGGGCGGCGTCGACTATCTCCGCTATGCTGTGGATACCGCCGTGGAGCTCGGCGCCACGATCGTCGGCGGCCCGCTGACCGGCAATCCGCTCGTCTTCGCCGGGCGCGCGCCCGCGCCGGTCTCGGAAGACGAGCGCCTGGGCCGCAAGGCGCGCTGCGTCGAAGGGCTCCAGATCGCGGGCGCGCACGCGGCAGGCTCGGGCGTGACGCTTGCCGTCGAGCCGCTGAACCGCTTCGAGAGCGATGTCCTGTGTACCACTCAGCAGGCCATTGAGCTGCTTGACGCGGTGGATCATCCCGCCATTCAGCTCATGCTCGACACGTTCCACATGGCGATGGAAGAAGCCTCCATCGCCGAGGCCATCCGGCTCGCCGGCTCGCGCCTCAAGCATTTCCAGGCCAACGAGAACCATCGCGGCTTTCCCGGCACGGGCTCGGTGGACTGGGTGTCCGTCTGCCGCGCGCTGCACGAGGTCTCCTACACCGGCCCCGTCTCGCTGGAGCCCTTCCGGCGCAATGACGATCGGTTCGGCGTCCCCTTCGCGCAGTGGCGCGCGCCGCACGAGGACGAAAGCGCCCGGCTGGAAGCCAGCGCCGCCTTCATCAAATCCCATCTCGCTTTGACGGAATTCAGACGATGACACTTCGGATCGGTTGGATCGGCTGCGGCATCCACGCGACGCAGATGCTCTTGCCCCAGCTCCTGCGCCACGATGTCGAGATCGCGGCGCTCTGCGACATCGACGGCATCAGGCTCGCCTCCGCCGGGCGGCAGTTCGGCGTTCGCACGCTGACGCAGGACGCCGAAGAGTTGATCGCAACGCCGGGGCTGGATGCCATCGGCATGGCGGTCGGCCCAGACCAGCATCTCGCCTTCGGCCTGAAAGCCCTGGAGCGGGGCCTGCCCGTCTTCATGGAAAAGCCGCCATCGGGCTCGGCCGATGGCGCGCGCCAGCTCGCCGCCGCGTCCGAGCGCGCCGGCAAGCCGCTTCTGGTCGGCTTCATGAAGCGCTATTCGGTCGGCAACAAGATCGCCCACAACGTCCTGAAGTCAGGCCGCTTCGGCGATGTGCTGGGCCTCACCGGCTATTACATGACCGCGCCGGGATACTTCGAAGGCAATATCGATTACACCGGCTTCCTCTTGCATCACTGCGTCCATTACATGGACCTCGTGTCGCATCTCGTCTCGCCGGTGACGAGGATCGCGGCGCGCAAGGTCGAGAAGACGCCGGGCCGCATCCTCTTCCATGTCGGCTTCGACTTCGAATGCGGGGCGATCGGCACGGTGGTCATGGGCACGGTGCAATCACGCGGCACGCCGGTGGAGCGCATCGAGATCATGGGCGATCATCAGCGGCTGGAGGTCGAGGACGTGGTGGAAGTGCGCTGGCACCGCAACCCGCCCTTTAAGGTCGCCGACCCCGCCGCGACGCTTCTCGACAACGAAGACACGCTGACGTGGAAGCCGAACTTCACCGCCGCCGCCAACGAGGACTACAAGGGCTATCACTCGCTCCTGGCCGATGTCGTCCCCGCGCTGCGGGGCAAGGCGACGCCCGCGCCGACCATTCATGACGGCGTGGTGGCGATGGAGCGGCTGGAAGACATGCGCCGGCAGCTCGCCATCTGAGACCGGAAAGGCCGCACGATCGACCCGAGGATCGTGCGGCCGATCTTCAGCCCCGGTGCGGACTGGCCGACGTGACGCCCGGCTGGAAGGGCAGGAACTGCACATGCGGGCGCGAATGGTGCGGCGAGGCTTCGACCCGGGCGTCCACCGCGAAGACATCGCGCAGCAGGCGTTCCGTCATCACCTCGTCCGGCGACCCCGAGGCGACGATACGGCCCTGGTTCATGACGATCAGCCGGTCGCAGAACATGGCCGCATGGTTCAGGTCGTGCAGCGACACGATGCAGGTGAGCGACAGGCTGGAGATCAGCTGGAGCAGGCTGATCTGGTGATGAATGTCGAGATGGTTGGTCGGCTCGTCCAGAAGCAGTTCCGTGGGCGTCTGAGCCAGCGCGCGTGCGATATGAACGCGCTGCCGCTCGCCCCCCGACAGGCTCTGCCAGCGATCATGGCGCTTGTGCTCGAGGCCCGCACGCGAGATCGCCTGGTTCACCGCCGCTTCGTCGGCCGCGCCCCAGCCGGCAAAGGGCGAGCGATGGGGAAAGCGGCCGAGCTTGACCACATCGATCACGCAGAGATCCGCCGTGGTGTTGGCGTGCTGTTCCACGAAGGCGATGCGCTGGGCCAGCGCCCGGCGGCCGATGGTGCGCATCTCCGTGCCGTCGAGGCGCACCGACCCTTCGTGCGGCTGGCGCAGGCCCGACAGAATGCGCAGCAGCGAGGTCTTGCCCGAGCCGTTGGGGCCGAGAAGTCCCAGGACCTTGCCGGGCTCGGCCCGGAGCGACACGCCGTCCACCACGGTCTTCTTGCCGATCCGCCAGGAGATGTTGTCGGCAAGGATGCTCATGAGGGGCGCTGAAACCGATAGAGGATGAGGGAGAAGAAGGGCACGCCGACCAGCGCCGTGACGACGCCCACGGGCAGGACCTGATGCGGGATCAAGGCGCGCGAGGCCGTGTCGGCCAGAACCATGAAGATCGCGCCCGTGATGGCGCAGGCCGGCAGAAGGCGCGTGTGGAGCGGGCCGGCGAGGAAGCGCGCGGCATGGGGCACGACGAGGCCCACGAAGCCGATCGAGCCGACCATGCTGACGATGGTCGCCGCCATCAGCGCCGTTCCCGCGAACAGGATGATCCGGGTGCGGCCGACATGGATGCCGAGCGCGGCGGCGGCGTCATCCCCGAAAGCAAACGCGTCCAAGACGCGCGCATAGAGAAGGCAGAGGACCAGACCGGCCAGCACCACCACCGAGACGAGCTGCACGTCAGGCCAGCGCACGCCGCTGAAATTGCCGAGCAGCCAGAACATGATGTCGCGCGCCTGCTGCGCGTCGGCCGCCGTGGTGACGATATAGGAGGTCAGCGCGTTGAAGAGTTGCGAGGCGGCGACGCCCGACAGGATCGTTCGATCCGTGCCCCCGCGGGTGCCGTTGGACAGGAGCGCCACGAAGAGAAACGCCACGAAGGCTCCGACGAACGCGCCCATGGAGAGCGTCAGCGCCCCCGCGCCCAGCCCGATCACCACGACCGACACCGCGCCCGTCGATGCGCCGGCCGAGATGCCGAGCACATAGGGCTCGGCCAATGCGTTGCGCAGGAGCGATTGCAGCACCGCACCGCACAGCGCCAGCCCCGCCCCGCAGAAGGCCGCCGCGAGCGCCCGGCTGAGGCGGTAATCCATCACCACGCTTTCGTGGATGCGATTGAGCGGAACATGGGTCCAGCCCAGGCTGTTGGTCACGGCATAGAAGGTCGTTTCCGGCGAGATCGGCAGGTCGCCCGTGCGCACGCTCAGCGCGATGGCGGCGAGCGTCAGCACGGCGCAAAACGCAAGAAGCAGGCCGAAACCGGCCTGCTGTCTGAATCCTGCCAAGGCGGATGATATCACTTCGAGTCTGCCGACAGGGCTTCCAACTGCTTCTCGACCTGCTCGGCGCCCCGGATCGTGCGGATCGTGGGGTTCATGGCCTGTCCGTCCATTACTACGATGCGCCCCTTCTGGACCGCGTCGAGCTGGCTGACGGCCGGGTCGGTCTTCAGGAATTCGATCTTGGCGGCCGGTTTGTCCAGCGCCCAGCGGTTGCGATCGAGATCGGCCACGACGATCACGCCCGGATTGGTGGCGATGATGCCCTCCCAGCCCATGGTCGGCCATTCGGCTTCGCTCTCGACGGCGCTATGTCCACCCAGAAGATCGGCGATATAGCCGCCGGGTCCGAGCTTGCCGGTGAGATAGGCGTCGGCCGACGGGGAGGGACTGGAGAACCAGAATAGGTACGAATAGTCCTTACCGCGCGCCTTGGCCTTCTCGCGCAGCGCCGCCTCGCGCTGCTTGAAGTCGGCGATGACGGCCTGTCCCTTGTCTTGAACGTCGAAGATCCGCGAAAGATCGTCGATCTCCTTGTAGACCGCGTCCATGTTCCAGAGTTCGGAACGGCTGCCGTAGATGTCCTTGGTGTCCTGCTTGTTGGCGCAGGTGCTGGGCGAGAGGTAGGTCGGAATGTTCAGCTTGGCATAGTCCTCGCGCTTGGCGACCTTGCTCTCGGGCCCCATCAGAAGCACGGTCTGCGCGGCGATGAAGTCGGGCTCCTCGGCCAGCACGCTCTCGAAGGTCGGGATCTCGACCGTGAGCACCTTCACCTTCTCGTTGGCGGCGGCCAGCTCCGGCATGACCTTGCTCGGCCAGAAGGCGCTGGCGACGAGCTTGTCCTGCACACCGAGAAGGAGCAGGATTTCGGCGCTGTTGGCGCCCAGCGCCACCGTGCGCGTCGGCGCCTTGTCGAACGTGACTTCGACGCCGCAATTCTCGATCTTCAGCGGGTATTGCGTCTGAGCGGCCAGGGCAGGGGACGCGGCGGCGCTCAGAAGCGCAAGCAGGCTCGATACGGCGGCGAGGGACGTCCGGGAGACCAAGGTTCGATTCCTTGAGAAGATGAGGTGCGTCCGCTCCCTAAAGCATAGCCCCGCGCCAAACAAGAGTAGCTGGCTCAGGTTCTTTGTTTGTTTTGGAAGACAGCAAAGGCCCGTGGCGCCTATATTAGAAATCTTCTAATATTTCCTTTTACTATCAGGCTGTGGGAATTTCAGGGACGGGATGGATCGATCATCCGGCCGGTGATCCTCCGTCCGTTCCGGCCCGCGGAAGGGCTGCGGGGGGCCAATCCCTCCGCGCCGAAGCGGCCCCGCTCTTGCCCACTCAGGAAGGGGCGACCCCGTTCGGCTCACGCTCCAGCCACAGGGCGAAGCGCGGGTCGAGCCTGGCTTCGCCGCTGTCGCGGACGCGCGTTCGAAATTCCAGCGGCGAGAGGCTGAAGCGCTGTCGAAACAAGCGCGAGAAATGCGCCGGCGACGCAAAGCCCGACGCGAGCGCGACGTCGGCCACAGCGCGGACCGGGCCCGATGGATCCATGAGAAGCATGACGGCGTGGCGCAGCCGCGCATCCTGCCGCATCGCGCTGACGCCGCCTTCGGACGTGGCCAGGCGATACAGGCCCGTCCGTGACAAGCCGAGCGCCGCCGCCATGCGCCCCGGAGGCCACTCCGCATTGGTGGCGCAAGCGTCCAGAAGCGCCCAGAGATCGGTCAGCCGATCCGGTGCGTCCGGCGGCGGCGCTTGGGCCAGAAGCGCGATCGCATCGATCAAGGCGCAGGCTTCCGTTGGGGACAGGGGGGCCGGACTGTCGGCCAGCAAGCGGATCGGAGGCACGATCAGCCCATTCATCACATCCTCCGCCGGAAGATGCCGGCCATGCGGCGGCAGGCTTTCCAGCGGCGTGCTTCGCGGCAGAAAAAGCAGAACGAGGCTGGCGGGGCGTTGGATGCTGAGCCGAAAGGACCGCGCCATGTCGAACAAGGCGATGTCGCCCGAACGCAGCGGCTGGACGCGCTCCCGCACGATGCTGTCGCAAGACCCGGCCGACACGAGCAGCACGAGGCGATGATCCCAGCCGCCGCGCCGCGCCGCGCCCACGGCGCGCTCGAGTTCAAGCGATCCGGCGTCCAGGCGGACCACAAGCCCGCCGCCCGTGGCGCGCGCGTGGCAGCTTATGGAAACGGGGGCGTCGTGCATCAGGGTGAGGTCGAACAGGGGCGCGAGAAAGGCCCGCAACGCCTCGGCTTCGCCTGGGGTCTCGAATTGTCCCCGACGTTCCATCAAGACGGGATGATTCATGCGCCGTCCCAGGGGACGCACCGAAAAGAACCGTTGGACAAAGGTCTATCGTTCGGCCGGGTTTCCGCAAAGGATCGGCCGTCTCGCTTCGTCTTCACGTTCGGCCTTTCGACGCGCGCTTCCAAGGATCGGCGCAGCCGCTGGAGGCCGACTTCTCCCAGTGAGCATGGAGCCAATCGCGGGAGATGTCGATCACGTCTTTTGATGTGTCGGCCCAGACAAGCGTTGGACGCCTCTGGTTTCGAGAACTGCGCTGGCGACCGAGCGTCCTTGTGCCCTGGAATGACGGGCTCATTCTCTGAACTGGGGGGCTGCGACTGGCCAAGGGGTAGGATAACGTGGTCAGGGCGTCGACACCCGCGTGAGAAACCGCGGGCAGACACATAACGCCGCGCCATGCATGGCTGCGCCGACCGAATGATCGTATCGCGCAACTGGTCAGGGCATCGCCGACAAGGAGTCGCCGATCTATTTTTGAGATCGTGAGGCCACGATCATAGCCACGACAGGCGATGTCGAACGGGAGACCAAGAGAATGCCTCGTTGATCATCGTTGTCATCTACATGATTTTCGTCGTTTCAGCCATGCTGCTCATCGGCATCTGGGCGTGGCGAAATTTTCGCGACAGCAGCATCCCTGTTCCCGACGAAAATGAAGCCGTCGCGATATATGCCGGCGGTTCGATATGGCTTGGTTTCCTGGCGCATGTCATCTTTACCATTATGGTGATCTATGCCGTTGTTTCAAAAATTCATACGAATAGAATTTTCCTCGATTTCGTTCTGTTCTGTGCCCTGATCGCCGCCGTCTGCGCTCTCCATACGCTCCCTCCGGCCAAGGCCTTCTTGAGGGAGTTCCTCTTTTACGTGCAGGGACGGCCGATCCTGTTGATGGGGCAAACGTTCCTCACTGACCTGCGAGATGGCAGAACACTTAATCTTGCGGACTATGATCGATACTATTCGTATCGCTCTCTCTGGAGGTTTCGCTCTTCGAAAGACAATGCTTCGAAGCCGGTTGCCATCCAGATTTACAGTCTCGGCTATCGCGACAGTATGATGATGGTTCGCGTCTTACGCGAGGCTCATATCGAACGGGAGAACGGTCGCCCAACGCGGGCGCGCCGATAAGTTCGACGAGAGCGCGAGATCTCCATCACGCATCGAACAGAGAGCGCTCACGCTTTGAGCGCAAGGCCCGCGCGCTCGAAGTTGGCTTGACGCGACGGGCGGGGCGTCGCGCCAGCCGGCTAGAATTTCCGCGTCTCAGCGAGGTGCCGAGGCACGTTGACGAAGCGGCCCCTGAGGGACCAAAGGTAAGCGTGGCGGACAGATCGCGCGGGGCCAGGGGGCCGGCGCTCTGCCGCCTGGTATCCGAAGAGAGCGATCATGAGCGATATGGCCCTGCCCTCGAAAGCGTCTCCCGATCGGGCGACCTTCTCGATCCTCGTGGCGATGAGCGGCTGCCACATGCTCAACGACATCATGCAGTCGCTGCTGCCCTCGCTTTATCCGCTGCTGAAGCAGAACTACGCGCTCGACTTCGCACAGATCGGGCTCCTCACCATGGCCTTCCAGATCACCGCCTCGCTGATGCAGCCGGTGGTGGGTCTGGTGACGGATCGCTGGCCCATGCCCTATTCGCTGCCTGTGGGCATGACGAGCACGCTCTTCGGCCTCATCCTGCTGGCCCACGCCCACAACTACCCGCTTCTGGTGGTGGCCGCCTGTTTCGTCGGCCTCGGTTCGGCCGTCTTCCACCCGGAATCCTCGCGCGTCGCGCGGCTGGCTTCGGGCGGGCGGCATGGTTTTGCGCAGTCGCTGTTTCAGCTCGGCGGCAATGCGGGCACCGCGATCGGCCCGCTGCTCGCGGCCTTCATCGTTCTGCCCTTCGGCCAGTCGAGCATCGCCTGGTTCGCGGCGATCGCGCTTCTGGGCATCGTCATCCTGTCCTGGTCCGGGCGCTGGTATGCGGCCCATCGCAAGGCTCATGCGGGTCGCCCGGCGGCGAGCCGGACGCTGCCCCTGCCACGCGGCAAGGTGCTCTGGGCCCTGGCGATCTTGATTCTGCTGACGGCGACCAAGAACGTCTATCTGGCGAGCCTGTCGAGCTATTACACGTTCTTCGTCATCGACAAATTCGCCCTGACGGTGCGCGAGGCGCAGCTGATGCTCTTCCTGTTCCTTGGCGCGGCGGCGGTCGGCACCTTCGCGGGCGGGCCGATCGGCGACAAGCTCGGCGCGCGCTTCGTGATCTGGTTTTCGATCCTCGGCGTCATCCCCTTCGCGCTGATGCTGCCCTACGCCAACCTGCCCATGACCGCGCTTCTGACCGTCGTGATCGGTCTCGTTCTGGCCTCGGCCTTTCCGGCCATCGTGGTCTTCGCGCAGGAGCTCCTGCCCGGCCGGGTCGGCCTGGTCGGCGGTATCTTCTTCGGCTTCGCGTTTGGCGCGGGCGGTCTCGGGGCGGCGTTCCTCGGCAATTTCGCCGATACGCGCGGCATCGAATTCGTGTATCGCGTCGCCTCCTATCTCCCGCTTCTGGGCCTTGCCACCATCTTCCTGCCGCGCCTGAAACGCTGACGCGCTTCGGGGTCGACCGGCGCGTCTCCGGGAGGGGCGGGGAAGACGCTTCGCGCTCCCCGACGCACAACGTCGCCCACCCGGAGAAGACCTCTCGCGTCGACCTCGTAAGGTTTTCGTTCGGTTCTGTTCAGTCTCGTCCGCCGTCTCCAGTCCGCTTCGAAACGGTCTTTTAGCGGAAAGGGCATAGGGTTCGGGGCCGGAAGAGGAGGGACTGGCATGGACAATGGGTTGGTGATGTCGTCGGTCCCGGCCGACCCATACGCAGCCGCCACGCGGGCTGGCCCGTCGATGCGGCGCGGCGTCGCCGTATCGCGGCGTTTGGCGCTTCCGCAGTCCGCGCCTTTGTTTCGGGCGCTGGGACCGGACGGGCCCTGCTCGGCACGACCGGCCTCCGCCCGCCGCCCTGATCGCTCATCCGCTCAGTGAGGTCGGGTATGGGCGATAGGGGAACGCGCGGCGCTCGTTCCTTCGTGTCACCTTCGGGCTGCGCCCGAAGGGCCGCGCCTGTCGCCGTCTCGATCCTGGCTGCCATGCCGCCTCGTCCGACCGTCTTGCCGTCGCTTCTGGTCGCCCTCGCGCTCCTGCTCACTGTGGAGGCGGCCGAGGCCGTACCGAGCGGCGCTTGGGATTTGCGCGGCTCGCTTCCGCTCGAAATGGCGGCTCATGGCGGCGGGGCGAGCGCGCTGTCCGACTGGTCGTTGCCGCCCGTCGAACTCCGTTCGCTCCTGCGCATGGTGCATCTGATCGGCCTCTGCCTTGGCTTGGGCACCACGCTTCTCTTGGACGGGAATCTTCTGGGCTGGATGCGCGCCGGGCGCGCGCCCGATTATGCGCCGAGCATCCTCGGCGCAGGCGGGCGTGTGGTGATGGTCGGCTTCGGCCTCCTCTGGGCCTCGGGCGCGGCTTTGACGGCGCTCGCCGTATCGAGCGATCCGGGCTTCCTCGCGAGCCCCAAACTCTGGGCCAAGATCGTGGTGGTGACGACGCTGACCGCCAACGCCTTCGTGCTGCACACCCGTGTCCTGTCGCCCTTTTCCCAGTCCCTTGCCCGCGCCATCGACGGGCGCTGGCGCGGGCGCGAGCGGCGCCTGTTCATCGCGTGCGGGGCCGTGTCCGCGACCTCCTGGCTTGTGGCCTTCGCGCTGGGCGTCCTGCGCGAATGGAACCAGGGCGCGGGGTTCGGCGCGATTCTGCTCGTCTGGTTGATCGGGATGCTGGCGGCCGCCCTCGCGATCCGGCTTCTCCTGCCTGCCCCCTCGGCCGCCGCCCCCTATCGCGGTCCCGATCGCCGGCAGCGATCCGCCTTTTGAGGGCTCGATCCGCGTCAGTTCGGTGGAACGTGGCAAGACCATTTGGCGGACGCCCGACGCTTGTCGTTCGTCACCGCCGCCGCGCCGGCTCTTTCCTGCCGACCGCCCGCGGCGGGTTCGAAACTGCCAATCCTCATAGGGCCGTGGGCCACAGACCGGGAATGTCGCCTCGAATGTGGTCGCGGCCGGACGCCTCCAACGTCGTTGATCCAACACGAGTTTTGCCTCAAGGCCCACAGCAAGCCCAAGCGGTCCGACTGCCGTCTCGCGGATAAGGCTGTTCCAGGCGCGGGCTGGTACGGGAATTTCCAGCGTGTCGTGCCCGCCGACATCCGTTCAAGCAAAGCCCGCTCGATCTGCGTGCAAACCAAAGGCTCCGCTGATCCTCCCCGCGCGTTTCGGCAGAGTCCTTGGCTGTGCATTGTGGAGGATATTTCGTCGCGACCGCACCGCCGATGCGCCGTCGCCTCACGCGCGCCTCGCTTCTCGCCCAGACCCCAAACACATCATCGTTCTCGGCCCGGTGGTTTGGCCGGAAATTCGAGGATCGGCGACGGCGGCGGTAGGCAAGCGCTCGAGCGACGGCTCGGAACGATTGTCGGGACGGGGGCTAACGTTGGAACGCGATCGGTCGAAGCCAAGGCGACGACTGCCGTTCCCGCCCTTCATTGCGAATGAACGGCCTCCGCTCGAATCCGCTTCGGCTCCGCCTATCAAGGCCCCGAAATATCGGCGTCCTCGCCCGTGCCGCCGGGTGCGCCATCGCGGCCGAGCGAGACGATGCGGAAGCCGCCGGGAGACACTTCGTAGGCATAGGGTCGGCCCCATGGGTCGGTCAGGCCGCTCTGGTTCTTGAGATAGGGGCCGTTCCAGCCGGGCGAGCCGTCATTCGTCATGAGGGCGGCCAAGCCCTTGTCGGCTTGCGGATAGGCGCCGGTGTCGAGGTAGTAGAGTTCCACGGCATTGGCGAGATTGTGCACCTGCGTGCGCGCGGTGTCGGCCTTGGCGGTGCCGATATAGCCGAGCACGCGGGGGCCGACGAGCGTCGCAATCATCGCGATGATCGCCAGAACCACGAGAAGCTCGACCAGCGTGAAGCCGGCATCGGCGCGATCGTCCCGCGACAACGCTTCGGCTGTCCGATCCTCGTTGCGTGCCATGACTCGTCCCTCGTCGATCCCGATGTGGCCGACCTTAGGCTCCATCGCTTTGCGATCCGGTAAAGCGCGTTGGCTCAAATCCGCCGGTTCCCCAGATCCGGGATCGGGCAGGGGGACGCACCCCGCCGTCAGGGCGGAGGCAAGCGCTTCCCGTTATGCGATCGCCCCCGGCGCGGCGCGTCAGGCTCTCGCCGCCTCCGCGCTCAGCCTGCCGCCACGAACCGCGTCGGGGCGAGCGGCGGGCGGAGGGCGCGCCCGTCCGCGCCGAAGAAACGCAGCTTGTCCGCGCTGGCGGCAAGGCGCAGGTTCGTGCCGCGCTGAAGGGTGACGCTGCCCGGCAGCTTGGCGACAACAGGCTCGTCCGTCAGTCCGACATCCACATAAACCAGCGTCACCTCACCCAGATCCTCGGTCAGCGCCACCTGGCCTTCGATCAGGGCGTCCTCTCCTGCGCCCGCGAGCGACAGGTCCTCCGGCCGCACGCCGAGATGGAATTCGCCGCCTGCCCCGGCGGGGGCCGAGACGGGCACCCGCAAGCGGCTTCCCTTCAAGACCGAGCCGCCGCTACCATCGGCCGCCAGCGGCAGGATGTTCATGGCGGGCGAGCCGATGAAGCGCGCGACGAAGAGATTGTCGGGATCGTTGTAGAGTTCCAGAGGCGTACCGACCTGCTCGACATGGCCCTTGTTCAGCACCACGATCCGGTCCGCCAGCGTCATCGCCTCGACCTGATCGTGGGTGACGTAGATCATCGTCGTGTTCGGCATCCGCTCGTGCAGGCGCGCGATCTCGATGCGGGTCTGCACGCGAAGGGCGGCGTCGAGATTGGACAGCGGCTCGTCGAACAGGAACACCTTCGGATCGCGCGTGATCGCCCGGCCGATGGCGACACGCTGGCGCTGACCGCCCGACAGGGCCTTGGGCAGGCGGTCGAGATAGGGCTCGATCTGCAGCATCTTCGCTGCTTCCCGCACCCGCCGATCGATCTCGGATTTGGACTGTCCCTTCTCCAGCGACAGGCCGAAGGCCATGTTGTCGTAGACACTCATGTGCGGATAGAGCGCGTAGGACTGGAACACCATGGCGACGCAGCGTTGCTTGGGTGTTTCCTCGTTGACGACGCGCCCGTCGATTTCGAACGTGCCGCCCGAAATCTCTTCCAGCCCCGCGATGGTGCGCAGAAGCGTGGACTTGCCGCAGCCGGACGGGCCGACAAAGACCACGAACTCGCCCGAGGGAATGTCGAGATTGATGTCGTGCAGAACCTCCACCGCGCCATAGCGCTTCTGCACGCCGCTCAGCTTGAGATGGGCCATTGGTCGTCCTCCCCCTGTCGATCAATCCAGCTGCAAGAAGGCGGCGCCATGTCGCGCGAGCGCGAGGCGGCCCGTCTCGTACCGCGCGCCGAACGCGCCCGCTTCGCTCAGGAGACGCGCCCCCGGGAAATCCCCATCCACGTCGATCTCGGCTTCGCGACGCGACAGGTTGAAGACGCAGAGCAGCGCGTCCGATCCTTGCCGGCGCGTGAAGGCGAGGCAGTCCGAGCCGAGATCGTGGAAGGCGATGTCGCCTTTCACCAGCGCCGGGTGGCGGCGGCGGAAGGCGAGGAAGTTGCGATAGGTCTCCATCAGGGAACCCGCCACGCCCTCCTGCGCATCCACCGCCAGCGGCAGATGCTCGGGGGGCACAGGCAGCCAGGGGCGTGCGGCCGTGGTGAAGCCGCCATTCGGCACGGCGGCGGTCCAGACCATGGGCGTGCGGCAGCCGTCGCGGCCCTTGATCGTGGGCCAGAAGCGCTTGCCCCAGGGGTCCACGATATCCTCGAAGGGAATCTCGGCCTCGCTCAAGCCCAGTTCCTCGCCCTGATAGAGGCACACCGAGCCGCGCAGCGAGAGAAGCAGCGCGGCGGCGAGCTTCAGCACGGCGTCCCGGTCGTCCTGCCCGTCCGCCCAGCGCGTGGCGTGGCGCGTCACGTCATGGTTGGAAAAGGCCCAGCAGGCCCAGGCGTCCGTGCCCCCGTCCAAGAACCGCTCGATCACCGGGCGGATATCGTCGATCGCGGGCAGCTCCGTGTTCAGGAAGTCGAAGGCGTAGCTCATATGAAGCCGGTCGCCGCCTTCGGTATATTCGCGCATCAGCTCGACACCGCGAATGAGTTCGCCGACTTCCCCGACCGCCGTGGCCGCCGGATATTCGTCGAGCAGGGCGCGGAAGCGCTTGAGGAAGCCGAGATTTTCCGGCCGGTTCTTGTCGTAGAGATGGTCCTGCCGGTTGTAGGGCCGGTCGCGCGGGGCGGTGCGCTCGTTCCAATTGTCGGGATGGAGAGGCGGGTTGTCGCGAAGCTCGGCGTCGTGAAAGTAGAAATTGACCGTATCCAGCCGAAATCCGTCCACGCCCCGGTCGAGCCAGAAGCGCACGACATCCAGCATCGCGTCCTGAACGTCTGCATTATGGAAGTTGAGGTCGGGCTGCGAGATCAGGAAGTTGTGGAGGTAATATTGCTGACGCCCGGCGTCCCACTCCCAGGACGAGCCGCCAAAATTCGACATCCAGTTGTTGGGCGGCGAGCCGTCGTCCTTGGGCTCGGCCCAGACATACCAGTCCGCCCGTGGGTTGGTGCGGTCCTTGCGGCTTTCCACGAACCAGGGATGGCGGTCGGAGGAATGGGAGAGAACGAGGTCGATCATGACCTTGAGCCCGTGCCGATGGGCTTCCGCCACCAGCATGTCGAAATCCTGAAGCGTGCCGAAGATCGGATCGACGTCGCGATAGTCCGACACGTCGTAGCCGAAATCGTCCATCGGCGAGGTGAAGAAGGGCGAGATCCAGAGCGCGTCCGCCCCGAGCTTGGCGATATGGGGCAGGCGCTGGGTAATGCCGGGCAAGTCGCCCACGCCGTCGCCGTTCGAGTCCTGAAACGAGCGGGGATAGACCTGATAGATCACCGCGCCGCGCCACCAGTCGCGGTCCGGGGCGGTGGCCGAATGGATCGCCGCGCTCTCGGTGGAAGTGTCTTGGGTTCGCGTATCGAGCATCGGGACTAACCCTTCACGCCGCCTGCGGTGAGGCCGGAAATGATCTTGCGTTGGAAGATGAGGACGAGGACGATCAAGGGCACCGTGACGACGACGGAGGCGGCCATGATCGTGCCCCAGGGCGTTTCCTGTTCGGACGCGCCCGACAGAAGCGCGATGGCGACGGGCACGGTGCGCGTGTCGTTGTTGGCCACGAAGGTCAGCGCGAAGAGGAATTCGTTCCAGGCGGCGATGAAGGCGAGAAGCCCGGTCGTCACCAGCGCCGGCCACATCAGCGGCAGGAAGACGCGCCGGATGATGGTGAAGGGCGAGGCGCCGTCCACGATCGCCGCCTCCTCGATCTCGACCGGCAGATCGCGCATGAAGGTGGTCAGCACCCAGACCGTGAAGGGCAGGGTGAAGATCATATAGGCGAAGATCAGCGAGAAGAGCGTGTTGTAGAGGCCCATGGCGCGAACCATCTCGAACAGGCCCGCCAGCACCGCGATCTGCGGGAACATCGACACGGCGAGAATGGTGAGCAGCAGGAGCCCGCGCCCCCGGAACGAGACGCGAGACAGCGCGTAGGCGGCGGTGACGGCCAGAAACAGCGAGATCGCCACCACAGAGACCGCGACGATCAGCGAGTTCAGGATGTTGCGCAGGAACGTGCCGGTGGACAGCACGCCCTCGTAATTGGCGAGCGTGATGGCGCGCGGCCAATAGTCGATGCGGAAGAGATCGGTGCCGCTCTTCAGGCTGGTCAGGATGGCGTAGTAGAACGGGAAGACGGAAAACACGACGATGGCAATGACGAGGGCGTAGAAGCCGACGCGGCCGGCCGCGCGCTGGAGGGTTCGAGCGCTCATCACTGGCCTCCTGCAAGATTGAGCCGGGCGGTCTTGATGTAGAGCAGCGTGATCATCGCGATCACCAGGAAGAGCATGGTCGAGGCGGCCGAGCCTTGCGCAAAATTGTCGAACTGGAAGAGGTTCTCCTGCGCATAGACGCTCATGGTCTTGGTCTGCGGGTTGTTGGGCGTCAGCACGTAGATCAGATCGAAGACGCGCAGCGCATCCAGCGCGCGGAAGATGACGGCGACGAGGATCGCCGGGCGGATCAGCGGCAGCGTCACCTTGAAGAAGACCTTGACCGGGTTCACGCCGTCGATCTTCGCCGCCTCGTAGACGTCGCCCGGCACCATCTGAAGCCCGGCGAGGATCAGCAGCGCCATGAAGGGCGCGGTCTTCCAGACGTCCACGATGATCACGGCGATCATGGCCGTGTCGGGCGAGGCAGTCCAGGCGATGGGCGCGGAGATGAGGCCGAGCTTCACGAGCATGTCGTTGAGGATGCCGAACTGGTCGTTCATCATCCAGGCCCACATCTTGGCCGAGACGATGGTCGGGATGGCCCAGGGGATCAGCACGGCGGCGCGCACGAGGGCGCGGCCCTTGAACTCGGCGTTCAAGACGAGCGCGAAAATGAGACCCAGCACCGTCTCGATCGACACCGAGATGATGGCGTAGCGCACCGTGTTCCAGACCGCCTGCCACCAGATGGGATCGGCGAGCAGGCCGAAGGCTTCACCCTCTCCGCCGCCATAGTCCACCCACTCGTAATAGTTGGCGAAGCCGACGAACTGCGCGCCTTCGAGGTCGGACAGGCGAGCGTTGGTGAAGGAGAACTGGATGCTCTGGAATAGCGGCCAGGCCGCGACCAGCGCCAGAACGAGCAGCATGGGCAGAAGGAAGAGCCAGGCGGCGCGCCGGCGCTGGCGCGTCAGGGCCGAGCGGCCTGCCGGAGCGGATGGCGCGCTCGGGGCGGGCAGGCCGGCTTTGGGCTCGGCCTCGAAGCTTTTCCGGGTGGGGGGTGCGCCGGGTGTGGCGTTGGACATCGCAAGCGCCTCGCAAAGGGGAGAGGTCGAGCCGGCGCGCGGCCGGGGTGGCGGCGCGGCGTCGAAAGGGCTCATGCCATGTGCCTTCGCCTCGGGGGCGAAGGCACCGTTCTCTCAGCGGCGGAAGCTTACCAGGCGTTACGCTTCAGACGGCGCAGCTGGCGTTCGAGGTCCTGAAGGTTGGCCGCACCGTCGCCTTGGCCGGCCAGCGTCTTGTTGGCCGCCGTCCAGAACTGCTGCGAGACTTCGTTATACTTGGCCTTGGTGGGCGCGGAGGGGCGGGGCGTCGCGTTTTCGAAGACGCTCTTCCACTTGGCCACCAGCGGCTGCTGCGCCACGATCTCGGGGTCCTCGTAGAGCGAGGGGATAGTGGGCAGGCGCGCGGTGCCGAGCGCGCGGGACTTCTGCGCCTCGGCCGAGGTCAGGAACTTGACCAGCTCGATCGCGGCGTCCTTGTGCTCGGAATATTGCGAGATGGCGAGGTTCCAGCCGCCGAGGCACGCGGCGGACTGGCCGCCCTCGCCCGCCGGCAGGGGCACGGCGTCGAACTTGCCCTTGATGGGAGAGTCGGCCGCGTTGCCCAGCGGATAGGCATAGGGCCAGTTGCGCATGAAGACGGCGTTGCCGGTCTGCCAGACGCCGCGCGACTCTTCTTCCATGTAGCCGAGCACGCCCTGCGGGGCGATCGTGCCGACCCAGCCATGCGCCATATCGAGCGCGGCGGCGGCTTTCGGGTTGTTGACGGTGATCTCGCCTTCGGGCGAGACGATCTGGCCGCCGCCATTGGAGGCGATCCATTCCAGCGCGTCGCAGGTCAGACCTTCATAGGCCGCGCCCTGGAACACGAAGCCGTTCATCTGCGCGCTGCCGCCCTGTCGCTCGGCGTCCTGCACGAACTTGGCGGTTTCTGTCAGCTCGGCCCAGGTCTTGGGAACTTGGCGCCCGTGCTTCTCCAGAAGATCCTTGCGGTAGTAGAGGGCCGGCGCATCGGCGAAGAGCGGCATGGCGACGAGCTTGCCGTCCACGGTCTGCGACTGAATCACCGCGGGCAGGTGCTGGCCAATCACGTCCTTCATCGGGCCGGACAGGTCCACGAGATTGGCGGCGAGCTGGGGCGCCCAGATGACGTCGGTGCGATAGACGTCCACATCCTTGTTGCCGGCCGAAAGCCAGAGCCGATACTGGCCGAACTGGTCCGTCGTGGAGGCCGGCATGGTGACGATGGTCACCTTGTGGCCCGACGCCTTCTCGAACGCGTCGAGCTGCCCGCGCATCTCGTCCACGTCGCGCCCGACCGATCCGAGCGCGATGCTCAAGGTTTCGGCGTGAGCGCCGGCGCTTCCCAGAATCGTGGCGGCGATGAGCCCTGCGGCGAATGCTTTCAGCATATGATGTCCTCCCGTTTCGTTCCGATCAGCGCCGCCTTCCGCCCCGTCGCCCTCCCTGGCGACGATGCGGCGGCTCAGGGTCTCCGCCGGTTCCGCTCCGGCCCTGCATGATCCCACAAATTTGCGTCCCGGCACTGTTTAAAGCGCTTTCATTGAATTTGAAGCGCTTTAAACTCTGTGTCAACATGGCATGGATTGGTTTGTCGCTTGCAGGTTGCGCTCGGGCGGCGTTGATCGTGGAACGGGATAAGTGGCGGGATGATCCGCAATCTCAAGGACCTCGCAGACTATCTCAGCCTGTCGCCGGCGACGGTGAGCCGCGCGCTGAACGGCTATCCCGAAGTCAACGCGAAGACGCGGCACCGTGTTCTGGACGCGGCCCAGCGGCTGAACTACCGCCCGAACCTCTCGGCCCAGCGCCTCGCCACAGGCCGCGCGGACGCGATCGGTCTCCTGTTCGGCATCGCCGACAATATGCTCGACAATCCGATCGTCACCGATCTCCTGACCGGCATCGCGGAAACGGCGGCGGAGCGAGGCATGGCGATCCATCTCTTTCCGACCAAGAGGGGAGAGGAGCGGGCGGCCTGCGAGCGCATCGTGAGCTCGGGCGCGGTGGATGCGCTGGTGCTTCTGTCGCCCATTCTCGACCGGCCCGACACCGCCGATCTCGCCGAGATCGACTTTCCCGTGGTCTGCCATGGGCGACCGCTGCTCGGCCAAGCCGTCGCCTCGATGAGCGTCGACAATCTCGGCGCGTTCTTCAAGGGCACCGCCCATCTGACGGCACTCGGCCATCGCCGGATCGCGCTCCTCAACGGCGAAGAAATCTATGCCTACGCGGTGGACCGGCGCGAGGGCTATGTCCGCGCCCTGGCCGAAGCCGGACTCGCCCCCGGCCCGGACCTGATGGCACAGGGGCCGCAAACCTTCGCGCAGGGTTTTGCCGCCGCCAGCAGGATGCTCGCCTCGGGCGCGCGGCCGACGGCGTTTCTGTGCTCCTCGGTTCTGATGGCGACGGGCGCGGCCCGCGCCATCGCGGCGGCGGGCCTGCGCGTGCCGGACGACATCTCGCTGATGGCCCATGACGACGTGATCGCCGCCCTGCCGAGCGAGATCGCCGCGCCCGACCTCACGGTTCTGCGCTCCAGCGTGCGCCTGGCGGGGCGGCGTCTTGCGGATATGGCGATCGAGCGCCGTCAGGGCACGCCGGCCGCCGACCTCGTGGAGGTCTGGGATGTGCCGCTGATCGAAGGTCGATCCACGGGGCCGGCTCCCGTGGACGCGGGAGGAGACATCGGATGAACGGACTTGAAATGAACGGACTCGACCGAGGCATCTGGCTGAACGAGCCGCCCGCCCATGCGCTGGAACACGGCGTTCTCGATCTGACCACCGGCCCCTCGACCGACTTCTGGCGCGAAACGCATTACGGGTTCACGCGCGACAGCGGCCATCATCTCGGCCTCGACACATCCGATGGTTTCACCGCACAGGTCCGCGTGCGCGCCCGTTTCGAAAGTCTCTATGATCAGGCCGGTCTCATGGTGCGGCTGGATGCCGAGCGCTGGGTGAAGTTCGGCGTCGAGATGTCGGACGGGCAGGCGATGGCGGGCAGCGTCGTCACCGATGGGCGCTCCGACTGGGCAACCGGCCCGTTCGAGGGGGACGCGTCGGATGTCTGGCTGCGCGTGTCGCTGAAAGCCGGCGTGCTGCGCCTCCAGATTTCGCCCGATGGTGAGCGCTGGCCGCTCCTGCGCCTTTGCCCGTTTCCGCGAGCCGAGCGCTACAGCGTCGGTCCCATGGCCTGCACGCCGGAGCGCGGCGGTCTTCAGGTCCGCTTCTCGGACTGGACGCTCCAGCCGCATCTGGGCAAGGATCTGCACGACCTGTCATAGGCTGGCGGGGCTTGCGGGC
>NZ_BBWS01000037.1:0-45516 GCF_001463925.1 Aureimonas sp. N4
CCTATCGCTCGGGCGTGGCGGCCCCCCGCCAAGCCGCTTCCTGTCCCCCGCGCCGTTCCATGCCGATCGGCCCCGTGCTTCTCGGATCGTCTTCATGCGCAAGCGCGCCATAGCGCTCGTTCTGGCTCTCGCCGCCTTCTATGGCGGCGTGAAGCTCGCCCATGCTTATCAGCGCTCGACGCTCGGCTGGGTGGCCGATGCCTGCGCCGTGAATGCGGCCCTCACGAGCCTGCCCTTTCCGTGCCTCCATGTCGGCCATCTGCCCGGCGATCTCGGAGGCTACGCCATCCTGCGCGAGCCGATCGACCGGCGGCGCACGATCCTCGTCGCGCTCAGCGCCATCAGAGGCATCGAAGACCCGCGCCTTCTCGGCCGCGACGCGCCGAACTTCTTCGAAGCGGCTTGGGCGCAGCGGCACTGGCTGCTGGATCCCGCTCAAGCCGAGCCGACGCCCTCCGGCTTCGCGCTCGGAATCAACTCCCATCGATCCCGCTCGCAGGACCGGCTTCACATCCATATGGGCTGCCTCGTGCCCAAGGCGGCGAAAGCTCTGGCCGAGGCGGCCGGGCGGCTCGGCACGGGCGGGTTCAAGCCGCTCGGCTTCACCATTCACGGCCGCAAGCTCTGGGCCATGCGGGTGGATGCCGGCGCGATCGCGGATTTCAACCCGTTCGCGATCCTGGCGGCGAAGATGCCCGGCGCGCGCACCGCGATGGGAGAGCATCTTCTGTTCGTGGTGCCCGAGCGCCTGGCGGACGGACGGCGGACCTTCGTGCTCCTGACCAATCCGGTCGGCCGGCGAACGGACACGTTCTTTCCGGTCGAGTTCATGCTGGAGCCGAACTGCCGGGGGCGCTGAGCGCTTCTCTCAGGAACGGGCCGTCTGAGGCGCGGGCCGCTTCCAGCGCTCCGCCCAGCCGGCAAACAGAAGATAGATGATCGGCGTCGTATAGAGCGTCAGCGCTTGGCTGACGAGAAGCCCACCCGCGATGGCGATGCCGAGCGGGCGGTGCAGGTCCGCGCCGGGGCCGCTGGCGACGATCAGCGGAACAGCGCCCGCGAAGGCGGCAAGCGTCGTCATGGTGATCGGGCGAAAGCGCTGGAGGCACGCTTCGAAAATCGCCTCCTGCGCCGACAGGCCCCGCAGGCGCTCGGCCTCCAGCGCGAAATCCACGAGCATGATGCCGTTCTTCTTCACGATGCCGATCAGGAGGATGATGCCGATAAAGGCGATGAGGGTGAGTTCAGTGCCGGTGATCCAAAGCGCCAGAAGCGCGCCGAGCCCGGCCGAGGGCAGGGTGGAGAGGATCGTCAGCGGATGGACGAGGCTCTCGTAGAGGATGCCGAGCACGACATAGACCGAAAGAAGCGCTACCAGGATCAGGAGCGGCTGGCTCGCGCCGGCGTTCGAGACGGCCGCATCGCCCGCAAATTCGGCATGGAGCGTGTCGGGCAGGTTCATGCCGGCGACGGCGGCGCGCACCGCCGCGTTGGCGGCCTCCAGCGTCGCGCCGTCCGCCAGATCGAAGGCGATCGTGACGGCGGGAAACTGTCCCTGATGGTTCACCCCCATCGGCGCTTCCTCGCGCTTGATATGGGCGAAGGCCGAGAGCGGCACGGGCACGCCGTGAAGGCCCGGCACCTGGATCTTCAGGACATCCTCCGGGTCGGTCGCGAAGTCCGCACCGGCTTCCAGAATGACGCGATACTGGTTCCGGTCGCCATAGATCGTGGTGATCTGACGCTGCGCGAAGGCGTTGTTGAGCGCCGAGTCCACGGCCGTCATGGCGACGCCGAGATTGGCCGCTTGCGCCCGGTCCACCTCGACGCTCGCCTGCAAGCCGTTCGGCTGGCGGTCGCTGCTGACATCGGCGAGAAGAGGCTCGGCGCGCAGGCGCTCTTGAATGCGCGGCGCCCAGGCGGTCAGCTCGGCAAAATCGGCGTCGAACAGCGTGAACTGATATTCCGAGTCCGAACTGCGCGCGCCGATCCTGATATCGCTCGGCGCATAGACCGAGCTTTCCAGCCCCGGAATGGCCCCCAGCGCCTGACGCAGCCGGTTGACGACGATCTCCGTCGGGTCGCGCTCCGCGGCGGGCTTCAACGAAATCTGCATGGAGCCGCGATTGGCCGTGCCGAACGTGCCGCCGCCGACCGAGGCCCCGACATTCTCCACAGCCGGGTCGGCATCCACTACGGCGACGGCCCGGCGCTCCAGCGCCGCCATGGCGGGAAAGGAGATGTCGCTCGCCCCTTGCGTGCTGGCGACCAGAAAGCCCGTGTCCTCGCGCGGCACGAAACCCTTGGGAACCTGGGCATACAGGAGCACCGTGAGCCCGATGCAACCGAGCGTGCTGACGACCGCCAGAAAGCGGTGATGCAGAACGCTTTTGAGCGTGCGCGCATAGAAGCCCGCCATGCGCTCCAGCCCCCGTTCCACCAGACGCGACAGAGGTCCCGGCCGATGGCCCTCGGGCGCGCGGCGCATGTGATGAGCGCAGATCATCGGCGTCAGCGTCAAGGAGACGAGCGTGGAGACGGCGATGGTGAAGGCGAGCGTCAGCGAGAAGGTGACGAGAAAGCGCCCGGTGACGCCGCCCATGAAGAAGAGCGGGATGAAGGCCGCCATGAGCGAGACGCTGATCGCGATGACGGTGAAGCCGATCTGCCGCGCGCCCTCGCGCGCCGCCTGCATGGGTGAGAGCCCTTGTTCCAGCCGGGCATGGATGTTCTCGATCATGACGATGGCATCGTCCACCACGAAGCCGCTCGCCACCGCCAGCGCCATCAGCGAGAGATTGTCGAGCGCCAGACCCGACAGGAACATGGCCGCGAAGGCACCGGCAAAGGCGAGCGGCACGGTGACGCCCGCCGCCAGCGTCGGCACGAGCGCGCGCAGAAAGGCGAAGACCACGAGCATGACCAGCGCCACCGTCATGAGCAGCGTGCGCTCCATATCCTCGACGCTGGCATGGATGGTGAGCGTGCGGTCGTGCAGGACGGCGATGTCGATGCCGGCGGGCAGGAGATCGTGCAGCTCGGGGATCAGCGCCTTCACCGCGTCCACCGTCTGCACCACATTGGCGTCCGCCGCCTTGGTGAGATTGAGGATCACGGCGGGCTTGCCGTTGAACCAAGCCTCCGAGCGGCGATTGCGCACGCCCGGCTCGACCGTGGCAATGTCCAACAGGCGCAGGGCGGTGCCGTCGGCGGCGCGCAAGAGGATCGCGCCATAATCCTCGGGCGTCGTCAGCTGCGCGTTGATGGTCAGAGCATAGCCCGAGCCCGGTCCGTCGATGGAGCCGATCGGCCCCAGCGTGTTGGCGTTGACGATGGCGTTGCGCACATCGTTGGCCGACAGGCCCAGAGCTGCGAGGCGCTGGGGATCGACGCGCACGCGCACCGCCGGCTGGTCCGCGCCGCTGACCGAGACATCGCCGACACCGTCCACCTGCGCGATGCGCTGCACGAGAATGCTGTCGGCGACATCGAACACATCGCTCGCCTTCATCGTGTCGGAGGTGAGCGCGAGCGTCAGGATCGGCGCGGCGGCCGGGTTGGCCTTGCGGATCGAGGGCAGGCCCGGCATGTCGCTCGGCAGGTCCGCGATGGCGGCGTTGATCGCGGCCTGCACGTCCCGCGCCGCGCCGTCGACGCTGCGCGACAGATCGAACTGAAGCGTGATGCCGGTGGCTCCGAGCGCGCTGGTGGAGGTCATCTCCGTGACGCCCGCGATCGCGCCGAGATGGCGTTCCAGCGGGGCCGCGACGCTTTCCGCCATGCTTTCGGGGTCCGCCCCGGGCCTGCTGGCGCTGACGCGGATGGTCGGCAGGTCCACCGCCGGCAGGCTCGCCACGGGCAGGACGTGGTAGGCGACGAGCCCGACCAGGATCAGGCCGAGCGCCAGAAGCGTCGTGCCGATCGGCCGGTCGATGAACGGGTCGGACAGTCTCACGCCGCTGTGCCCTCGACCGCCGCGCCGCGCGGGGCGAAGCGGCGCTTCAGCCCGTCCAGCGCGAGATAGATGACCGGGGTCGTGTAGAGCGTCAGAAGCTGGCTGAGGACGAGGCCGCCGATGATGGAAATGCCCAGCGGCACGCGCAGCTCCGAGCCCGCGCCTTGCGCCAAAGCCAGCGGCACCGCGCCGAAAAGGGCGGCCAGCGTCGTCATCATGATCGGACGGAAGCGCAAGGTGGCGGCCTTCAGGATCGCCTCGCGGGGCGTGAGCCCTTCGCCGCGTTCGGCCTCCAGCGCGAAGTCGATCATCATGATCGCGTTCTTCTTTACGATGCCCATGAGCAGCACGATGCCGATGAGGGCGATCAGGGAGAGGTCCTGCCCCGTCAGCATCAGCGCCAGAAGCGCGCCGACGCCCGCCGAGGGCAGGGTGGAAAGGATCGTGATCGGATGCACGGCGCTCTCGTAGAGAAGCCCGAGCACGATATAGATCGTGACGATGGCGGCGAGGATCAACCAGGGCTCGTTGGCGGCGGATCGCGCGAACTCCTCCGTGTCGCCGCTGGTGCGCCGGCCGATCGTGTCCGGCAGGCCGATGGCGCGCCCCGCCTTCACTACCGCCTCCAGCGCCGTGCCGAGCGATGCGCCGGGGGCGAGGTCGAAGCTGATCGTGGCGGAAGGGAACTGCTCGTCCCGGCTGACAACCAGCGGGCCGGCGGCGAAGGCGACATGGGCGATGGCTCCCAGCGGCACCATGGCCCCGCCCGTGCCCGGCAGATAGACCTGTGCCAGTGCGGCGGGGTCGCTCTGATAGCGGGGCGCGGCTTCCAGGATGACGCGGTACTGGTTGGCCTGCCCGTAGATCGTGCTGATCTGGCGTTGGCCGAAGGCGTCGTAGAGCGTGTCGCTGATTTCCTGCATGGTGACGCCGAGCCGCGCGGCGGCCTCGCGGTCCACGTCGATGGCAAGCCGCCCGCCGCCCAGCTCCGTGTCGGAGGCGACATCGATCAGCGCCGGGTCGTCGGCGAGGCGTCGCGAGAGCTTTTCGGCCCAGCCCGCCACCTCGCCGGCATCCGCGCCCGTCAGCGTATATTGATACGCGCCTCGGCTGGCGCGCGTCGAAATCGCGATGTCGCGCTGGCTCTGGAACGTGGCGCGGATTCCGGGCAGGTCGGACAGGCTCTGGCGCAGGCGCGCGATCACGGCCTCTGCGCCGTCGCTCCGCTCGTCGCGGGGCTTGAGCACGAGGGAATAAACGGCCCGGTTCATCGTGAGATTGGCCGCGCTGGTGCCGATCGAGGCGGTGACGCTCGCCACCGCCGGATCGGCCCACAGCCGCGCGCCGACATCGGCCTCGATCCCCCGCATGGCCTCGAAGGACGTGGTGGGCTCGGCCTCCACCACGGCGCTGACGAGGCCGGTGTCCTGATCGGGCAGGAAGCCCTTGGGGATTGTCACGTAAAGCGCGACCGTGAGCGCCAGCGTCGCCCCGGTCAGAAGGAGCATGAGGGCGGGATGGCGGACAGCGATCGTCACCGAGCGACGATAGGCTTCGTTCATTCCGTCGAGGGCGCGGTCCAGCAGGCCGGTGAGGCCACCGGACATGTGTTGGGGCGCCCGCAGGATGCGCGCGCACATCATGGGCGTCAGCGTCAGCGAGACGAGGGCCGAGACCACGACGGCAATGGTGAGCGTCAGCGCGAATTCGCGGAACATACGCCCGACCAACCCGCTCATGAAGAGAAGCGGAATGAACACGGCGATCAGCGAGGCGGTGAGCGAGACGATGGTGAAGCCGATCTCGCCCGCGCCCTTCAGCGCCGCCGCCATGGGCCTCTCGCCCTCTTCAATATGCCGGGCGATGTTCTCGATCATGACGATGGCGTCGTCCACCACGAAGCCCGTGCCGATGGTGAGCGCCATCAGCGACAGATTGTCGAGGCTGAAGCCGCAGGCCCACATGACGGCAAAGCTCGCGATCAGCGACAGCGGCAGCGCGACGCCCGCGATCAGCGTGGCCGAGACCGTGCGCAGGAACAGAAACACGACGAGCACGACCAGCGCGACGCTGAGCGCCAGCGTCCATTGCACATCCCGGATCGAGGCACGGATCGTATCCGTGCGGTCGCTCACCACATCCAGCGAGGCCCCGGCGGGGAGCGCGGCGCGAAGGCGCGGCAGCGTGCGCTCGATCTCGGCGACGGTTTCGATGACGTTCGCGCCCGGCTGGCGCATGATGTCCACCACCACGGCCGGGCGGCCTTGGTAGAAGGCCCCGACGCGGCTGTTCTCCAACCCTTCTACCACGTCGGCCACATCGCTGAGATGCACCGGCGCGCCGTTGCGTGTCGCCACCGTGATGGCGCGATAGGTCGCCGCATCGTGAATCTGGTCGTTGGCCGCGAGCGAGAAGGACTGGCTCGCCCCGTCCACCACGCCCTTCGCGCCCGAGACATTGGCGTTGGAAATCGCGGTGCGCAGGTCTTCCAGCGCCAGCCCATAGGAAGCGAGGCGCGAAAGGTCCGCCTGCACCCGGATCGCCGGCTTCACCCCGCCCTGAATCCGCACGTCGCCGACACCCGACACTTCGGCAAGGCGCTGGCCCATCACCGTGTCGGCGAAGTCGCTGAGATCGCGCAAGGGGTAGGTGTCGGAATGGAGCGCCAGCGTCATGATCGGCGTCGCCGCCGGGTTCACCTTCGCATAGGTCGGCGGGTAGGGCAGCGTGCGCGGCAACCCGCCGGCCGCCGTGTTGATCGCGGCCTGCACATCCTGCGCCGCGCCATCGATGTCGCGGCCGAGCTGAAACTGAAGCGTGATCTGGCTGATGCCGAAGGCGCTGGAAGAGGTCATGGCGGCGAGCGCCGGAATCTGCCCGAGCGGGCGCTCCAGCGGCGCTGTGACGAGCGCGGCCATCGTATCGGGGTCCGCGCCGGGCAGCTGCGTCGTCACGCGGATCGTCGGAAACTCGACTTGGGGCAGGGGCGCGACGGGCAGCGAGGCGAAGCCGAGACAGCCCGCGATCAGGACGGCGATGGCCAGAAGCGTCGTGGCGATCGGCCGCTGGATGAAGGGCGTGGACAGGCTCATGGCGCGGGCGCGGCCTGGGAGCCGGGGGCGGACTCCTTCAGGTCGGCCGAGCGGGTCGGGCTCGCGCCGGACGTCGTGGCCGGTGCTCGTCCCTGCGATGCAGGGTCTGCGTCCGGCGCTTCGACGGCAGACACAATGCTTGGATCGCTCTGGGTCGAAGTGGTCTGTTCCCGGCCCTCAGCGGCCGCGCGCCGGTTTTCGGCGGGCTGGTTCTCCACCGTCCCCCCGCCTGCGGGGGTCGTATCGGCCGGCTTTGCCTCCTCGCCGCCATCCGTTGCCGGCGCGCTTCGCTCGGAGGTCTGGGGGGCGGCAGGTTCGGCTCCGCCGGGATGAGCCGGCGCAGCCGCCGGCTTCGCGCCATGCTTGCCCTTGTGGTGCTTGCCGCCCTTCGAGCCACCCTCGGTCATTGGCACGGCGAGCTTGGCGGGGTCGGCCTCTTCGGGCGAGGACACTTTCACGCTCGCCCCATCCTGAAGGCGCGAGAAGCCCGAGGTGACGACGCTTTCGCCCTCCTCCACTCCCCCCGTGACGACAGCGCGCTTGTCGTCCTGAAACCCGATCGTGAGGGGGCGCAGATGAACCTTTGCGCCGTCCGACACGACATAGGCATAGGAACCCGCCGGCCCGTGCTGCACGGCGGCGCTCGGCACTGTCAGAACGTTTCGCTGGGTTTCCACCAGTAGCCTCGTATCCACGAAGGCTCCTGGCCAAAGTGCCAGCGTGTCGTTGGGAAACTCGGCCTTGAGGCGCACGGTGCCGGTCGTCGGGTCCACCTGATTGTCCACCACGGTGAGTTCGCCCTCGGCCACCACTTGGCCTTCGCCCGACAGGGCCTCGACGCCGAGCGGCGCGGCGGCGCGCGCGATGTTGACGCGGGCGAGGTCTTGCTGCGGCACGGAGAAGACGACGGCGATCGGCCGGATCTGCGAGAGCGTGACGATGCCGCTCGCATCGCCGCTGGAGACGAGATTGCCGATATCGACGCCGCGAAGCCCGGTGCGCCCGTTGATCGGCGCGGTGATCACGGTGTAGGAGAGCTGCGCCTCCGCCGCCTCGACCGCCGCCGCGTCGGCGGCGACCTGCGCGCGGTTCTGCTCCACTAGCGCGCGCTGGTTGCCCAGGAGCTGCTCGGTCATCGCGCCCGAGCGCACCAGCCGTTCGTCTCGCTGCAATTCCAGCTCGGCATTGACCAGAACCGCCTGATCCTGCGCCTTCTTGGCCAGCGCCTGATCGCGCTGGGCCTTGTAGAGCGCGTCGTCCAACCGGGCGATCGGGTCGCCCTTCTTCAGGTCCTGGCCCTCGCGGAAGTCGATCTCGGTGAGTTTGCCGGAGACCTGGGCGCGCACGGTCACGGAGTTCAGCGGCTTGGCCGTTCCGACGCCCGTGACATAGACCGGCACGTCGGCCCGCGTGACGGGCGCAGCGACCACCGGCACGGAGCGGTCGCGCAAGACCTCTGCGTTCGGACCTTGCCCATGGCCGCCGAACTGCGCCGGCAGGAGCGTCAGCGCCTGCGGCAGCCAGAGCGCGCGCTCGGCATAGGCCCCCGCGCCGGCCGCGATCAGACCTGCGACAACAACGAACTTTCCGCCTGCGCCCATGGCCGCACCGCCCCAACCCCACGCGCAGACTCGCGATGCCTCCTCCTAAACAGAGGAAGGTGACGGGACATCCGGTGGGAGCCGCGCCCGCGCATTAAATCTTGGATAGGAAGGGGCGGGCTTCGGGGGAGGAAAGCCCTCTTACTCGACCAGCCCGAGAATGGGGCCGTATCCGCCATGCCCCGAAACGTCGTTTCGCCCGAGGGCCGGCGCATAAAGACCCGAGCCGCGACCGCCGTCGAGAAACAAGGCGTTGGGGCAGGCGAGGTGGTCGCGGAACAGGCGCGCGAATTCGTCGAAATTGACGTCGGTCTCGCTGATCGCGAAGCGAACCTCACCCTTCTCGCAGACGCCGACCCCGCTGCGCCGGGTGCGGGAGTCGGAATTCGGGATGAAAGCCGGATGCAACCGACCCTCGATCACCAGCATCGGACCGGACTGGGTGGCGAAACGCGCCTCCGGCCGTGTCTTCAGGAATTCCGCTGTCGGCAGAATGCCCGCCCCGGCCTTGCCGAGATAAAAGACGCCATTGGGTTGCTTGTAGAAATTCGGGACTTCGCCCGGCGGGCGATCCATCGTGACCGTATCGGCGGGATGCAGCTCCGCGCCCTCCTCGATATGGAGGCCGACCGGCGCATAGTCGGTGTCGTACATGCCGGCATTCATCGCGAAGGCGAGCTTTTGGCCCTTCGCGTCCAGCGCGCGCGCCAAAGCGTCGAAGCGACCATAGGGCACCCCCGACGCGTCCCGCCAGAACAGGCGCAGGTCTGATGTCGCGGGATCGATGGTGCAGACGATGGCGTCCCGCCCCTCGAAACTATCACGCTGGCAGGGTTCGGCTCTCGCGGCATGGCCGAGGAAAAGGAGCGCCACGAAAGCCAGCCCGGCAGCGTGAACCCTTGCCCGGATCGTTCTCATGGGTCTGCCTTTCCGCATCGCCGGCCGCCTGATGCCGCCGTCGATGCAGCGCTAGCGAAATCCCGCCTGCCGGGCAAATGGGCGCTGGCCGCCTGTCCCGTCAGACGACCTTGCCGCGTGCGGCGACCGGCCAGCTTTCGATCCGGCCATCCTCCAGTTTGACATGAACCGCATCCACCATGTTGGTGACGACGCAGACATGGTTGGGGACGATCCGCAGGCGATCGCCGACCGCGAGCCCGATCGGCCCGTCCGAGACCACGCGGCCATGCTCCTCCGACAATTGGTCGATCGCCAGATCGGGCCGGCCGAGCACCGCGCCGTGCCCGGTCAGGCCGAGAAGATCGGATGTCAGAACCTTGGAGCCCGCATCGATGATCGCCCGGTTGGGGGTCGGCACCGACACCACGGTCGCGAGCACCGTCAGCGCGCAATCGTCCAGGGTCGCGACGCCGCGCGCCACCAGCGAGCGGTCGTTGTAGACATAGGTTCCCGGCCGGTACTCGGTGAGAACGCCATCGGTGCGCGCCTGCCAGATGTCGGGCGAGCCGCCGGAGGTGACGCGCGCCACCGTCATGCCTTCGGCCTCGATCAGCGCCTTGGCGGCACGCAGGAACTCGGCCGCTTCGCCCGCCTTGCCGGCGGCGGGATAGGTCATCAGCCCCTCGAAAACGAGGCCGGGCGCGGCGGCGATCCGCCGGGCCAGATCGCGCGCGGCTTCCGGCGAGGCGACGCCGCAGCGCTGGCCGCCCGTGTCGCATTCCACCAGCACATCAAGCGGCTCGGCCGCATCCGCGAAGCCGGCCGAGAGACCCGACACCACCGACTCGCTGTCGGCCACCACGGCGACGCGCACGCGCCCGGCCAATGCGCGCAGGCGGGCGACCTTGGCCGCGCCGACGATGTTGTAGGTGATCAGCACATCGCGAATGGACGGGTCGCCCGCGACCATGGCCTCCGCCTCGCTCACCTTCTGGCAGGTGATGCCGACCGCGCCTTGTTCGATCTGAAGGCGGGCGAGCTGCGGCAGCTTGTGCGTCTTGATGTGCGGGCGCGCCGCGAGGCCGGCTGCATCGGCATGGGCCTGGAAGCGGGCGACATTGGCCCGCGCAATCGCGAGATCCACGACGACGGCAGGCGTTTCGAGGGCGTCGAGCGGCGACACGGTCATGTGAAAGTCTCCCGGGGAAAGCCGATTGACAAGTCGTGCCCCATGTCACCCTATGGGTCAATCCGAAATTTCAGACTAGTGTCCGATATAACGGACAAATAAGGGGACAGAACTGATGAGCCTCACTCGCTATGGCGGCGGCGGCAAGGGCGCGGGCGGACAGCCGCTGCCCTTCGCGCGGGCAGTGGAAGCCGATGGCTGGCTTTACGTCTCGGGGCAGGTCGCCATGGAGAACGGTGAGATCGTGCCAGGCGGCATCGTCGAGCAGACGCACAAGACCATGGCGAACGTCATCGCCATCCTGACCGAGGCCGGATACGGGCTGGAGGATGTCGTGCGTGTCGGCGTCTGGCTGGACGATCCCCGCGACTTCTGGAGCTTCAACGGCGTCTACGCCCAGTATTTCAAGGACCACCCGCCGGCCCGCGCCTGCGTCCAGTCCTCCATGATGGTGGATTGCAAGGTCGAGATCGACTGCATCGCCTACAAGAAGAAGTAGAGGCCGGTGGACAAGCTCGCGGAGGACGAAGCCAAGACCGGAGCGCGCTCGCGCGGGCTGGATCGCGCGCTCGATATTCTCGACGCGCTCGCTAGCGCCCGCCGGCCCCTGCGGGCGGGTGAGATCGCGGCCCTTCTGGGCGCGCCACGCTCCTCCGTCTACGAGCTGACCGCGCTGCTTCTCAAGCGCGGCTTTCTCGAAAACGCCGAGGATGGCCGGCTCTTCCTCGGCGAGAAGCTTTATCTTCTGGGCTCGGCCTATTCCGCCGTGTCCGGCCGTCAGGTCGCGGTCGCTGGCGCGCTCAAGCGCATCGTGGACGAGACGGGCGAAACCGCGCAGTTCTGCCGGCTGGATGGCAATCGCTATTATGTCGGCGCGCAGCGCGAGGGCTCGCGCCCGTTCCGCATCTCCACTGATATCGGCGAGCGCGTACCGCTGACCTGGACCGCCTCGGGCCGCCTTCTGGTGGATCATCTCTCGCGCGACGAGATTCTGGCCTTTCTGGCCGAGGGCGATTTCGCCCTGCCGAACGGCGTCCCGATCGATCGGGAGCGCTTTCTGGCCGAGGTCGAAGGGGCGCGCGCCGCAGGCCATTTCACCTTCGACAGCGCGCTCGACAGCTACACCCATTGCTTCGCCGTGCCGGTTCGCCAGCCGGACGGCAAGGCCACAGCCACGCTCTGCATCGTCGCCCCGCGCGAGGACGCGCGCCGCAACCATGCCGCCTATCTGGACAGTCTCAAGGGCGCGGCCCGCGCGCTCGCCCCCCATTTCGCCGAGAGTCGATAGATCATGCGCATCTTCACCGCCTCGCTCGCCACGGAAACCAACACGTTTTCGCCGGTGCCGACCGATCTGGATTCCTTCAAGGCCGCCTTCTACGCGGGGCCGGGCGAGCATCCCGACACGCCGACACTCTGCTCCTCGCCGGTGCCGATCCTTCGGCGGCGCGGCCGGGCGGAAGGCTTCACCGTGATCGAGGGCACGTCCTGCTGGGCCGAGCCCGCCGGCCTGATCCAGCGCCAGACCTACGAGACGCTGCGCGATACGATCCTCGCCGAGCTTCAAGCCGCGCTGCCGGTGGACGGCGTGGTGCTCGGCCTGCACGGCGCGATGGTGGCGCAGGGCTATGACGACCCCGAAGGCGATTTCCTGTCCCGCGTGCGCGCGCTCGTCGGCGAGGATGTGGTGGTCGCCGCCGAGTTCGACCCGCATTCGCATCTGACCGCGTTGCGGGTTGCGCAACTCGACCTTATGGCGGCCTTCTTGGAATTTCCGCATACGGATTTCGAGGAGCGCGGCGAGCATGTCGTGGACCTCGCGCTGCGCACGATCCGCGGCGAGATCAAGCCCGTCATCTCGACCTTCGACTGCCGGATGATCACGATCTATCCGACGAGCCGCGAGCCGATGCGCTCCTTCGTGGATCGGCTGAAGGTGCTGGAAGGCGTGGACGGGGTTCTGTCCGTCTCGGTGATCCACGGCTTCATGGCCGGCGATGTGCCGGATATGGGCACGCGCATCGTGGTGGTGACCGATGACAGACGCGAGGCGGGCGACCGGCTGGCCGAAAAGCTCGGACACGAACTCTACGCGCTGCGCCGTGATGCCGCGATGCCGATGTTGGACACCGAAGCCGGCCTCGACCGCGCGCTGGCCATCCGCGCCGAGCGCCCGGACAAGCCCGTCGTCATCGCCGATGTCTGGGACAATCCGGGCGGGGGCGTCGCGGGGGATTCCACCTCCATCCTGCGCCGCATTCTGGAGCGCGGGATCGACCGGGTGGCCGTCGCCACGATCTGGGACCCGGTGGCCGTGTCCTTCTGCCATGCGGCGGGCGAGGGGGCCGAGATCGAGCTGCGCTTCGGCGGCAAGTCCTCCCACCATGGCGGCGAGCCGCTGGATGCGCGGGTGCGCGTCCTTCGCGTCGAAACCTCGGGTTGGCAGAGCTTTCGCAACAGCCGCGTCACGCTCGGCCGCGCGGCCGTGATCCGGATCGTGGGGACCGAGATCGACATCGTGCTGATCACCAGCCGGACGCAGACCTACGAACCGACGATCTTCTCCAATATGGGCGTCGATTTCGCGGGGAAGGACATCCTTCTCGTGAAGTCCACCAACCATTTCCATGCGGGCTTCGTGCCGGTGGCCTCCGAGATCCTCTATGTCGCGGCCCCGACCAGCTACCCGACCGATCCCGCCACCACGCCCTATCGCAAGGCGAGCCACGGCCTCTGGCCGCGCGTGCCCGATCCGCTCGGCCTCGACGCCTGAGCGCGCCCGACGACCCCCGAACCCAGCACGACAGGAGCCAAGCCATGACGAAAATGCTTCTTGCCGCCGGCCTCGCCGCCCTCATGGCGGGAACGAGCGGTGTCGCCCTTGCGCAGTCCGGCAACGGCGTCTTGACCGTCGCGACTATCGGCGAGCCGCCGACGCTCGACGCCATGCAGACGCCGACCGACATCGTGCTGACCATCACCCAGCATATGTTCGAGACGCTCTATACCTATGACGACAAGTGGCAGCCAAGCCCGCTTCTGGCCGCCGCCATGCCGGAGATCTCGCAGGACGGCCTGACCTATCGCATCCCGCTGCGGCAGGGTGTGACCTTCCATGACGGATCGGCCTTCGATTCCGCCGATGTAGTCGCCTCGCTCAAACGCTGGATGGAGATCAACTCCAAGGGCCGGCAGGTCGCGCAGGTGATCGAATCCGTCGCGGCCGACGGCGATCAGACCGTGGTGATCAAGCTGAAGTCGCGCTATTCGCCGCTTCTGGCGACGCTGAGCCAGGGCTGGGCGCCGATCTTCCCCTCCGAAAAGCTCGGCGGCGAGCTGAAGGAGTTCATCGGCACCGGCCCCTACAAACTGCAGGAGCGCCGTCCCGACCAGTACACCCAGCTCGTGCGCTTCGACGGCTACAAGTCGCCCGAGGGCGAGCCCTCCAACTATGCCGGCCGCCGCGAGGCCATCGCGGGCGAAGTGCGCTTCGTGCCGGTACCCGATGCCAATACGCGCGTCGAGGGGCTTCTGTCGGGCCAGTACGATTATGCCGACGCCCTGCCGGTCAGCGCCTATGAGCGCGTCGAGGGCGCGTCCAACGTCAAGCCGGTGATCTTCGAGAATGCCGGCTGGACTTCGCTGAACATGAACATGGCGGAAGGGCCGCTCACCTCCAAGCCGCTGCGCCAGGCCGTGCAGACCGCGCTGAACCCGAGCGACATGATGCTCGCCGCCTTCTCGGACGAGCGCTTCTTCTCGGTCGACGGCGCGTTCTATCCCGAGGGCTTCTTCTGGCACACGGAAGACGGCGTGACGCGCTATGGCGAGGGCGACCCGGAAGCGGCCGCCAAGCTGATGAAGGAGGCCGGCTACGACGGCAAGCCGATCCGCATCCTGACCAGCCGCCAATACGAGTTCCACTACAAGACCGGCGAAGTCGCGAAAGCCTATCTGGAGGCGGCGGGCTTCAAGGTCGATCTGCAGGTCGTGGACTGGGCAACGCTGACGACCCGGCGCGCCGACAAGGGCCAGTGGGACATCTTCATCACCCATTCCAACTTCCCCGGCGATCCGACCACGCTGAACACGATCACCGACACCTATCCCGGCTGGTACACGTCCGACGCCAAGACGAAAGCCGTCGGCGCCTTCCTGAACGCGGTGTCGAACGACGATCGGCTGGCCGCCTGGAAGACGATCCAGACCACGATCTACGACGACGCCCCGCTGGTGAAGGTCGGCAATTTCAACGCGCTGGGCGGCTTGGCCAACGGCGTGTCGGGCTATCAGGCGGCCTATTGGCCCCGCTTCTGGAACGTCACGCCCAAGAGCTGACCTTTCACAGAGGATAGGAGAAACGCGATGTCCCGAGTGCTCTCAGCCCTTCTGAAGCGGGCGGGCGGCATGGTGGTGGTGCTGGCGCTGGTCGTCACCGTCGTCTTCGTGATCGTCCGGGTGACGCCCGGCGACCCCGCCGCCGTGATGCTGGGTTCGGACGCGACGCCCGAGGACATCGCGGCCCTGCGCGAGAGGCTGGGGCTCAACGCGCCCCTCCTCGAACAATATGGACGTTTCGTCTTCGACGTGGCGCGCGGCGATCTCGGCCAGTCGATTTTTCTCGGCCAGCCCGTCACCACGGCGCTCGCCGCGCGCGCCGAGCCGACCTTCTTCCTCACGCTCTTCTCGATCCTGATCGCGGTCGCCATCGCTCTGCCGGTCGGCATTCTCTCGGCGGTCAAGCGCGGAACGGCCTTCGACCAGATCGTCGTCGGCGTCACGATGATCGCGGCGAGCGTGCCGAGCTTCTGGCTCGGCCTGATCCTGATCCAGACCTTCGCCGTGTCGCTCGGCTGGTTTCCCGCCTCCGGCTATGGCGGGCCGGGCACGCCCTTTCTGGAACGCCTGCACCATCTCGTTCTGCCGGCGGTGGCGCTCGGCGTCGTCAATTCCGCCCTGATCACCCGCTTCACCCGCGCCGCCATGCTCGACGTTCTCGGCGAAGATTACGTGCGCACCGCGCGCGCCAAGGGGGCGGGGCCGGGGCGCGTCGTGCTCAAACACGCGCTGAAGAACGCGCTGATCCCGATCATCACCGTGATCGGCCTGTCGATCGCGCTGCTGGTCGCCGGCGCGGTGGTGACGGAAACCGTGTTCGGCCTGCCGGGCGTCGGCAACCTCGTGGTGCAGGCGGTGCTGCGGCGCGACTATCCGGTGATCCAGGGCGCGCTGCTCGTCGTCGCGGCGATCTACGTTCTCATCAATTTCGCGGTGGACATGCTCTATCTCGCGGTCGATCCGAGGGTGCGCACGTGACGCTTCTCGCCTTCTCGTCCCCCTTCGCCAAGGGCCTGCGCCGCTTCGTGGGCAACCGCGCCATCCTGATCGGCGTCGTGATCCTGACGCTGGTGGTGGTGCTCGCCGCCTTCGCGCCCCTCGTCGCGCCCTATGCGCCCAACAAGCTTTCCATCGTCAGCCGGCTTCAACCGCCGTCGGGAGCGCATCTCTTCGGCACGGACGAGTTCGGCCGCGACATCTTCTCCCGCGCCATCTATGCCGGTCGCGTCTCGCTCGGCGTGTCGCTGGGGGTCGTGGCGATCGCCACGGTTCTCGGCGTCTTTCTCGGCCTGATCGCGGGTTATTTCCGCCCGCTCGACGCGCCGATCTCGCGCCTTCTCGACGCGATGATGTCCTTTCCCGACATTCTCCTCGCCATCGCGCTGGTCGCCGCGCTCGGGCCTTCGCTGGTCAATGTCGTGCTGGCGCTGGGGATCACCTATGCGCCGCGTCTGGCCCGCATCGTGCGCGGCTCGACGCTGGTCCTGCGCGAGCTGCCCTATATCGAGGCCGCCGTGGCGCTCGGCCTGCCGACCTGGCAGATCCTCTTGCGGCATGTCCTTCTGAACCTCGCCTCGCCCATTCTGGTGCAGGCGACCTTCATCTTCGCCGCCGCCATGCTGGCGGAAGCCAGCCTCTCGTTCCTCGGCGTCGGCGCGTCCTCCGACATGCCGACCTGGGGCACCATGCTGGCCTCGGGCCGCGAATACATGAACAAGGCGCCCTGGCTCATGCTGTTTCCGGGCCTTGCCATCGTCTTCGCCGTTCTGTCGCTGCAACTCGTGGGGGACGGGTTGCGCGATCTCGTCGATCCGCGCCTGGCCAAAGAGGCTTGATCCGATGAGCGAGGCAAGCCCCGTCCTGTCCGTCGAAAAACTGACCACCGCCTTTCGTGCCGCAGGGGAATGGCGCGCGGTGATCCGCGATATTTCCTTCGCCGTCGATGCCGGTGAAACCGTTGCCATCGTCGGCGAGTCTGGTTCCGGCAAGAGCGTGACGGCGCTCTCGGCCATGCGCCTTCTGCCCCCCGCCACCTCGCGGGTGAGCGGCCACGTGCGCCTCGAAGGGCGCGATCTCCTGACGCTGTCCGAAAAGGAGATGCGCGCGGTGCGCGGCGGGCGCATCGGCATGATCTTTCAGGAGCCGATGACCTCGCTGAACCCCGTCTTCACGGTCGGCAATCAGCTGGTCGAAGCGCTGGTGCTGCACCGCGACCTTTCGTGGGCGCAGGCCGAGGCCGAGGCCCTGCGCATGATGGAGCGCGTGCGCATTCCCGCCGCGCGCTCGCGCCTCAACGAATATCCGCATCGCTTCTCAGGCGGGATGCGCCAGCGCGTGATGATCGCCATGGCCCTTGCCTGCCGGCCCAGGCTCCTGATCGCGGACGAGCCGACCACCGCGCTCGACGTCACCATCCAGGCCGAAATCCTGCACATCATCCGCGAATTGCAGCGCGAGGAGACCATGGCCGTTCTCTTCATCACGCACGATATGGGCGTGGTGGCGGAGGTCGCGGACCGCACCGTCGTGATGCTGCGCGGCGACATGGTGGAAACCGGGCGCACCGAGGCGATCTTCGCCGCCCCGCGCGAGCCCTATACGAAGGCGCTTCTGGCCGCGATCCCGCGTCTCGGCACGATGGGCGCTTCGCCCGCGCCCAAGCGTTTCCCGAGGGTCGATGCCGCGACCGGCCTTGCCGACGATGGCGCGCCGGCGAGCGTGCCCGATAGCTCAGAGGCTCCGGTTCTGGATGTCGCTGGTCTCTCGACCCGCTTCGACCTGCCGAACGGGCGCATCCATGCGGTCGAGAACGTGTCCTTCGCCATCCGGCCCGGCGAAACGCTGGCGCTGGTCGGCGAGTCCGGCTGCGGCAAGTCCACCACGGGGCGCACCATTCTCGGGCTCGTGAAGCCGAGCGAGGGCGCGGTGCGCATCGACGGCGAGGACGTTCTTTCGGCCGGGCGCGCGGGCCTGCGCCAGATGCGCCGCACCGCGCAGATGATCTTTCAGGACCCGTTCGCCTCGCTCAACCCGCGCATCACGATCGGCGCGGCGATTGCCGAGCCCATTCTCTCGCACGGGCTGATGAACAGGGCGGCGGCGCGCGAGCGCGCGGCCGAGTTGCTGGACAAGGTCGGCCTGTCGCCCTCGGTCGCCTCGCGCTATCCGCACGAGTTCTCCGGCGGTCAGCGCCAGCGCATCTCGATCGCCCGCGCCCTGGCGCTCTCGCCCAAGCTCATCGTCGCGGACGAGGCGGTCTCGGCGCTGGACGTGTCGGTGAAGGCGCAGGTCGCCAATCTGATGCTGGATCTTCAGGAGTCGATGGGCCTCGCCTATCTCTTCATCTCGCATGACATGGCCGTGGTGGAGCGCATCAGCCACCGCGTCGCGGTGATGTATCTCGGCGAGATCGTGGAGATCGGCCCGCGCGCTTCGGTGTTTGGCGCCCCACGCCATCCCTATACGAAACGCCTGATCGAAGCGGTGCCGCTGCCCGATCCGACCCGTCGCGGCTCGCTGCCGCCCAAACTGTCCGAGGAGCTGAAGAGCCCGCTCAGACCGCTCGATTATGTCGCGCCGCCGCGCATCTATGACGAAGTCGCGCCGGGGCATTTCGTGCAGCGGATAGCGTAGGGGCGGGCGGGCGCGCAGAAACCTGTGTGCAAGGCTCCGCCTCGCCTGCATCACGCCGGACATAGCGTAGAGATCGCGCAGCGAAGCGGCGAAGATGCGCGCCACTCAGGGAGACCGCCGTTTTGAGCCGCAACATCATTCTCGTCGATCCGCTGCCGCGCACGCTGGACCTCATCATGACGCCGGACGTGCGCGCCCGCCTGGAGGCTTTGGGCGAGGTCGTCCTGTCGGAGGACAGGCCGATGCCCGACGCCGAGGTCGATGCGCTTCTGCCCGACACGGTTCTGATCTTCGGCCAGACGGCCATGCCGCGCGAGCGGCTGGACCGCGCGCCGCGCCTTCGCGCCATCGTCAATGTCGAGACGAACTTCCTGCCCAATATCGATTATCAGGCCTGCAACGAGCGCGGCATTCCCGTGCTGACGCCGGCCTCCGCCTTCGCCGCGCCGGTGGCGGAAGCCGCGCTCGGGCTGGCGCTGGATCTGGCGCGCGGCATCACGGCGGCCGACCGCGCCTTTCGCGCCGGCGAGGAAGCCTATGGGCTGGCCGGCAACGAGGAGACGTTCCGTTTCGCCGGCGCGCCGGTCGGCATTATCGGCTTGGGCGATCTCGGCCGCTCGCTGCGTGAGCTGATCCGCCCTTTCAAAAACGAAGTGCGCGTCTTCGACCCCTGGCTGCCATCGGCCGCGATCGAGCGGCTGGACTGCCGCCCCGCCGGGCTGGACGAATTGCTGGAAACCTCGCAAGTCGTGTTCGTCTTCGCCAGCGTGACGGCAGAGAACGAAGGCTTCATCGGCGCGCGCGAGTTTGCGCGGATGCCGAAGGGCGCGGCCTTTCTTCTGATGAGCCGCGCCGCCGTGGTGGATTTTCCGGCCATGCTGGACGCCGTGCGCTCCGGGCATATTCGCGCCGCGACCGATGTCTTCCCGGTGGAGCCCGTGCCGGCGGACGATCCGGTGCGCCAACTGCCCGGCCTCATCCTGTCGGCTCACCGCACGGGTGGCACGCGGGACGCCTTCTACGAGATCGGCGCCATGGCCGTGGCCGACGCCGAACTCATCATGCGCGGCCTGCCGCCGCAGCTCTGCCGGCGCGCCGACCCTGCCACGGCGAACCGGCTGCGCTCGAAGCCGGTGGACGTGTCCTGATCCCGGCTTGAAGCCGGGCCGGCTCGCCCGATGTCAGGCGGCGAGATCGAGGACGATGCGGCCCTCGATCTGCCCCTTCTTCATCCGGTCGAACACGTCATTGACCTGTTCGAGGCCGGCGGTGGAAACGGTCGCCTTGACCTTGCCTTCGGCCGCGAAATCCAGCGACTCCTGAAGGTCGAGCCGCGTGCCGACGATCGAGCCGCGCACGGTGATGCCGTTGAGGACGAGACCGAAAATATTGAGCGGGAAGTCGCCCGGCGGCAGGCCGTTCAGCGCCAGCGTGCCGCCCCGCGCCATGAGGCCGACCGCCTGCTCGAACGCCTTCTCGCTGACCGCCGTCACCAGCGCGCCCTGAACGCCGCCGCCCGTCTCCCGCTTGATGACCGTGGCGGGGTCCTCGTTGCGCGCATTCACCGTCAGCGTCGCGCCGAGCCGGCGGGCAAGGTCGAGCTTGGCGTCGTCCACGTCCACCGCCGCCACGTTGAGGCCCATGGCCTTGGCATATTGCACGGCCATGTGGCCGAGGCCGCCAATGCCTGAGATCGCCACCCAGTCCCCCGGCTTGGTGTCGGTCATCTTGAGGCCCTTATAGACCGTGACGCCCGCGCAGAGCACCGGCGCGATGTCCACGAAGGAGATGCCCTTGGGCAGATGGCCGACATAGTTCGGGTTGGCGATCACATAATCGGCAAACCCGCCATTGACGGAATAGCCGGTGTTCTGCTGGCTTTCGCACAGGGTTTCCCAGCCGCCCAGACAGTGCCGGCAACAGCCGCAGGCCGAGTAGAGCCAGGGTACGCCCACCCGGTCCCCTTCCTTGACGTTGCGCACGCCCGCGCCCACCGCCGAAACATAGCCGACGCCCTCGTGGCCGGGCACGAAGGGAGGGTTGGGCTTGACCGGCCAGTCGCCCTCGGCGGCGTGCAGGTCGGTGTGGCATACGCCCGAAGCCTGGATCGCGACCTGGATGAAGCCTGGGCCGGGCTCCGGGATCGCGGCCTCCTCGATGGAAAGCGGTTTGCCGAATTCGCGCACAACAGCCGCACGCATGGTCTTGGCCATGTGAGGTCCTCCCGATGGTGGTCTTTTGGAAAATCGACGACGGGTCCGGCGGAGCCGTCCGGGCGTAGGCCCGGACGGCTCGAGCCTGGATTCAGAAGAAGCCGAGCTTCTTGGGGGAATAGCTGACCAGCATGTTCTTGGTCTGCTGATAGTGGTCGAGCATCATCTTGTGGGTCTCGCGCCCGATGCCGGATTGCTTGTAGCCGCCGAAGGCCGCGTGGGCGGGATAGGCGTGGTAGCAATTGGTCCAGACGCGGCCCGCCTTGATGGCGCGGCCCATGCGGTAGGCCCGCGTGCCGTCCCGCGTCCAGACGCCGGCACCCAGGCCATAGAGCGTGTCATTGGCGATGGCGAGCGCTTCGGCATCGTCCTTGAACGTCGTGACGGAGACCACCGGCCCGAAGATTTCCTCCTGGAAGATGCGCATCCGGTTGTTGCCCTGAAGCACAGTCGGCTTCACGTAATAGCCGTCGAGCCCATCCGGGCGGGCGCGCTCGCCGCCGGTCAGCACCTTGGCGCCTTCCTCGCGGCCGATGTCGAAATAGGAGAGGATCTTCTCCATCTGCTCTTGGGAGGCCTGCGCGCCCACCATCGTCGCGCCGTCCAGCGGATCGCCCTGGATCATGGATTCCACGCGCTTCACCGCGCGCTCCATGAAGCGATCGTAGATGGATTCATGCACCAGCGCGCGGCTCGGACAGGTGCAGACCTCGCCTTGGTTCAGCGCGAACATGGCGAAGCCTTCCAGCGCCTTGTCGAAATAGTCGTCATCCTCGGCCGCGACATCCCCGAAGAAGATGTTGGGGCTCTTGCCGCCCAGCTCCAGCGTCACCGGGATCAGGTTCTCGGAGGCATATTGCATGATGAGACGGCCGGTGGACGTCTCGCCGGTGAAGGCGATCTTGGCGATACGCTTGGACTGCGCCAGCGGCTTGCCTGCTTCCAGGCCATAGCCGTTCACCACATTGACGACGCCCGCCGGCAGGAGATCGGCGATCAGCTCCATCAGCACCAGGATCGAGGCCGGCGTCTGCTCGGCGGGTTTCAGCACCACGCAATTGCCGGCGGCAAGCGCGGGCGCGAGCTTCCACACGGCCATCAGGAGCGGGAAGTTCCACGGAATGATCTGGCCGACGACGCCGAGCGGCTCGTGATAGTGATAGGCGACCGTGTCGTTGTCGATCTCCGACAGCGCGCCTTCCTGCGAGCGTAGGCAGCCGGCGAAATAGCGGAAATGGTCGATCGCGAGCGGCACGTCGGCGGCGCGCGTTTCGCGGATCGGCTTGCCATTGTCCCAGGTCTCGACGGTCGCCAGAAGCTCGAGATTCTCCTCCATCCGGTCGGCGATCCGCAGAAGCAGCAGCGAGCGGTCGGCCGGGCTGGTGCGGCCCCAGGCGTCCGCGGCGGCATGGGCGGCATCGAGCGCGCGCTCGATGTCTTCCGCTCCGCTGCGCGCGACTTCGCAGAGCAAACGCCCGTCGACGGGCGAGCGGTTCTCGAAGGTGCGCCCATCGGCGGCGTCCACGAAACGGCCGCCGATGAAGTTGCCGTAGCGGCTCTTGAACGGAGCCGAGCGGGTGGTGATGGGTAGCTGGATCGTCATGGAACCTCCTCATTCCTCGCGATGAGCCAGGCGAGGTTCCTCCTCGCATCGGGGAGTCGCAAGTAGTGGATGGACCGGGGCGCCGGGATGTGATGAACTTTCTGATGTGTCCGTGTAGCATTCGATGCGGCGCGCGACAGTAGAACAAGCCGGTGTCGCAGATTGCGACAGTTGGGGGAGGTCGAACCGTCATGGAAACCAATGACATGATCTCGGCGCGACAGGCGTTCTTCCATGAAGGACAGTTGCCGAGTGCTGCGGTGCGACAGCCCGTCTTGCGATCTTGGTTGCGATGCAGCGACCTAGGGCTGGCCGAACAGCGCCCGCCCGCGCTTCAGCCGCTGACGGACGGCGAGCTACGCCTCCTGCACCAGCGGCACGACGCGCTGCGCCGCTTGTGTCGCCCGGAGCTGGAAATGCTGGCGGGCGAGGCGCGCGACACGATGAGCGTCGTGGTTCTGGCCGATGGCGACGGCATGATCCTCGATGCGATCGGCGATGCGGGTTTTGCCTCGCGCGCGGCCGAGGTGGCGCTGCGCCCCGGCGTCTCCTGGAAGGAAGCGAGCACGGGCACCAACGCGATCGGCACGGCGCTGGCCGAGCGACGCGCCATCGCGGTCAACGGCTCGGAGCATTTCTTTCCCGATCACCGCGTTCTCAGCTGCGCGGCGACACCCATCATCGATCCGCGTGGCGCGCTGATCGGCGCGCTCGACCTCACCGGCCCCTCCACCCACGGCCATGGCCACGCGCTCGGCCTGATCCGGTTGGCGGTGGATCAGATCGAGCATCGCCTGTTCCGCCGGCATTTTCAGGACTGCCGACTCTTACGCTTCCACAGCGACCCGGCCATGCTCGGAACCAGCCGGGAGGGCATCCTGGTGTTTCGCGAAGAAGGCCTCGTGGCCGGCAACCGGCGCGGCCTGTCGCTCGCCGGCCTCTCGTGGGACGCGCTGGACGACGCCTCGTTCGAGACGATCCTCTCGGTCGAGGAGCCCAGCCGAGACGGACTTCTCCTGCGCCTGTCCTCCGGGGCCTATGCGGCCGGCCAGTGGGATACGGATCATGCCGCTGCGCGTGGGAGCGATCTCGACCTCGTGGCGCGCCCGGTGGAGCCGCGCCCGGCCATGACGCGCGAGGAGCGCGAGGTGGCGGCGATCCGTGCAGCGCTCTCCGCCCATGGCGGCAATGTCAGCAAGGCCGCCCGCCAGCTCGGCCTTCACCGCAGCACGATCCACCGCTACCGCAAACAAGGGCTGGTCTGATCGGGCGGGGATAATCGAGGAAGAAGCCATGGCTGTGCTCCGCATCGTCCCCAATATCGCGACCGATCGCTTGGGTGAGGCCCGACGCTTCTACGGCGAGCTTCTGGGGCTGGAGGTCGGCATGGATCACGGCTGGATCGTGACCTTCGTCGGGGCGGGAGCCGCCGCGCCGCAGATCAGCTTCGCGCACGAGGGCGGGTCCGGCACGCCAGTCCCCGATCTCTCGATCGAGGTGGACGATCTCGATGCCGTCTACGAACGACTACTGCACGCGGGCAGCGCCATCGAATACGGCCCCGCGACGGAGCCCTGGGGCGTCCGGCGCTTCTTCGTACGCGACCCCTTCGCGCGTTTGGTGAACATTCTCCAGCACCAGCCGGGTTGAAGGGCCGGCACGCCGGTCTCATGCGAACGCCGAGCGGACGGTATCGGCAGCAAGGCTATCGGTCGGTTTCGCATGGGCGGCGAAGCGACGGCTGCTTCTGGAGCGGGCAAGAATTTTCCGCGTCGAGGGCGACTGACTGTCGCCCGCCCCGTACTCACCGACTGTGCTCCGAGCGAGGAAGCCGGCGGCTGTCTCAGCCCGCCGTCGAACCTCCATAATCCGCGTCGGACACCGGCTCCAGCCAGTCCACGACCTTGCCGTCCTTCTGCTCCTGAATGGCGATATGGGTCATGCCCGTGGTGGGCGATGCGCCGTGCCAGTGCTTTTCGCCTGGCTCGAACCAGACCACGTCGCCCGGCCGGATTTCTTCCACCGGGCCGCCCTCGCGCTGCGCAAGGCCGAGCCCGGCGGTGACGATCAGCGTCTGGCCGAGCGGGTGGGTGTGCCAGGCCGTGCGCGCGCCGGGCTCGAAGGTCACGCTGGCCGCTGCGGCACGCCTCGCCTCATTGGGCGAGAAGAGCGGATCGACGCGCACCGACCCGGTGAACCAGTCCGACGGCCCGCGACCCGAAGGTGTCGAACCATTGCGCGTGATGTTCATAGGCGTCTCCCCAAGCGGCGCGCTTCCTCAAGCGGTGCGCTCGTTTCAACCCCGATCTTCCCACGGATCGCCCCGGCAGGCCAAGAGCCGGGGCCGCGCTAAAAGCTCTGGCGCGAGGTCCCGTCAGAACTCGGCGACCTTGCCCCAGGCCGCGTCGTTGAGGCGCTTCGGGTTGTAAGGGCGCGGATCGACGATGGGCGTCTGCCCGGTGATGAGATCGGCGACGAGATGGCCCGCGCCGGGACCGATGCCGAAGCCATGGCCGCTGAAACCGGCCGCCAGGATGAAGCCCGGAACGGCTTCGATCTCGCCGATCGCCGGCACGCCGTCCGGCGTGGAATCGATATAGCCGGCCCAGCTATGGGTGATCGTCGTCTGCCGCAGCCCCGGCAGAAGCTCCAGCGCGCGCTTGTGGGTCTCGTTGATCTGGCCCCGATCCGGCTTGGGATCGAGAATGCGCACGCGCTCCATCGGCGTCACCTCGTCCAGCTTCCAGCGGGCCAGCGTCTCGTGGCCGCTGCGCCAGCCTTCCATCCCGCCGGGCGCGAGGCTGCGCCAGCGCCGCGCGAACATGGGCACGAACTCGCGCGCGAAGCGGAACTGCTGGGGCGTCGGATCGACGCGGGCGCGGCCGCTGATCGCCAGCGTATAGCCGCCATTGCCGCGCCGGGTGACGGAAACGCCCGCCGTGTGCAGCGTGTCGGGCAGGTCGTTGGCGCCGGGCGACACCGCCAGAATGGACGAGCGCACCGCCGCTTGCGGAAAGCGCAGGCCGAGCTGGCGGCAGAAGGACGAAGCCCAGGCTCCGCCCGCCATCACCGCGACCTTGGTGCGGATCGTGCCTTTTTCCGTGACGACCGCGCTGACGCGCCCGCCCGAGAGTTCCAGCCCACGCGCCGCGCAATTCTGATGGACCGTGCCACCGTTTCGCATGATCGCGCGCGCGATCACCGGCACGGCGCACGAGGGGTCGGCCGTGCCGTCGCTGGGGGAGAAGACGCCGCCTTTCCAGCCGCGCCCAGTGGCCTGACCGCGCTCGGCGGCCTGAGCGGCATTCAGCATATAGGTGGTGACGCCGACCGTGCGGGCGAACTCGCCCCACTTGGCCCAGCCGGCCAGTTCCGCCTCGTTCTGCGAGAGATAGAAGAGGCCGCAGCGGCGAAAGCCGGTTTCCTCGCCGGTTTCCTCGGCCAGCTTGTCCCAAAGGTCGAGGCTCCTGGTGGAGATCGGAAGCTCGCGCGCGTCGCGGTTTTGCTGGCGGCACCAGCCCCAATTCCGGCTGGACTGTTCCGCGCCGACCAGACCCTTCTCGACCAGCGCGACCTTCAGGCCGCGCCGCGAGAGGTAATAGGCCGAGAACACGCCGGCGACGCCGCCGCCGATCACCACGACATCGGCCTCGGCGGGAAGATCGGGACTGCTCTCGATTCGCAACAGGGGTTGGGACATGGTTTCTCCTTGGCGCGCGCCGCAGCATAACCAAGGCCGGGTCGACCGCGGCGCTGCTTGGCGCCGGTCCTGCGGCAGTTCCTGCCGTTGGGTGAGCGCGGGGGAGGCGATTGTGCCGAGGGGCCGAGCGCGCATTCGATTGCGAGCGGGGGCGAAAGCGGCGATAGTCCGCGCCAGACCGAAAGACCAGACAAGGCCGCCATGAAGCTCGACCGTATCGACCTGAAGATCCTTTCGGAGCTCCAGAAAAACGGACGCATCACGAATGTCGAACTGGCCGAACTCGTGAATCTTTCGCCGAGCCCCTGCCTGATGCGGGTCAAGAAGCTCCAGAGCGAAGGCTATATCACCAATTATTCCGCGCAGATCGACGTGTCGAAGCTGGGCCAGACGCTGACCGTCTTCACCGAGATCACGCTCAAGAACCACCGGCAGATCGACTTCGCCCGCTTCCTCGCCGCCATCGAGAAGGTCGAGGCGGTGATGGAATGTCATCTGATTTCAGGCGGCTACGACTATCTGATCAAGTTCGTGACGCCCGATATCGGCGAATATCAAAGCACGATGGAGCGCCTGCTCGACCTCGATATCGGCATCGAGAAATATTTCAGCTTCGTGGTGCTGAAGTCGCCGATCGTGCGCACCTACCTGCCGCTGGATTCGATGTTCCGCGTGTGACGGGGCGCGGCGCGCCCCATCCTCCTTATCTCTGCGCGAAGCTCTTCAGAAGCTCGGGGTCCTGCGCCAGCCCGTCCAGCCAGCCGGTGCGCAACTGCGGGACGGAGGAGAAGAGGAGCTTGGTGTAGGGATGGGTCGGGTGGCCGCCGTCGATCTCGGGGCGAAGCTGCTCGATATTCTCGCCCTTGTACATCACCACCACCTCGTCGCAGATCGCGCGAACGGTTTCCAGATCGTGGCTGATGAAGAGATAGGACAGCGACAGCTCGCGCTGGAGTTCCTTCAGAAGGTCGATGATCGCGGCCGCGACCACCGTGTCGAGAGCCGACGTGATCTCGTCGCACAGGATGACCTTGGCATCGGCCGCCAGCGCGCGGGCCAGATTGATGCGCTGCTTCTGGCCGCCCGACAATTCGCCGGGTCGGCGATGGCGCAGGGCGCGCGGCAGATGCACCATATCCAGCAACTGGTCGATCCGCGCCTCGCGCGCCCGCCCGTTCATCCCATGATAGAAGATCAGGGGACGGGCCAGGATTTCGCCGATGGATTTGGCGGGGTTGAGCGAGGTGTCGGCGAACTGGAACACGATCTGGAGCTGGCGCAGCTCCTCGCGCGTGCGCTGGCGCAGATCGGGCGCGAGACGGCGGCCCTCGAAGAGCACCTCGCCCTTGGCGGCCGGCAGAATGCCCGAGATGACGCGAGCCAGCGTCGATTTTCCGCAGCCGGATTCGCCGACGATGCCGAGATTGCGCCCGCGCTTCAGCTCGATGCTGACATCGCTCAAGACCCGCAAGGACGGAATGCCGTTTGCGTCGAGCTTGCCATAGCCGGCGGTGATGTTGCGGGCCACCAGAAGCGGCGCGTCGCCGGTCTCTGCGGGGGCCGGCGGGCGCGGCGCGGCGCTCGGCCGGAAAGCCGCCAGAAGTTCTTGCGTGTAGGGATGCTGCGGGCGCTCCAGAATATCCGAGGTCTCGCCCTGCTCCTGAATCTCGCCATGGCGCAGCACGACGATGCGGTCCGCGATCTGCGCGACGACGGCGAGATCATGCGAAACATAGACGCCCGCGATGCGGCCCTTGCGCATGACCGACTTGAAGGCTCGGAGAACCTCGACCTGCGTCGTCACGTCGAGCGCGGTGGTCGGCTCGTCGAAGATCACGAGCTTGGGGTCGCCGATCAGGGCCATGGCCGCCGAGAGGCGCTGCAACTGGCCGCCCGAGACCTGATGCGGATAGCGCTCGCCGATCGTCTCGGGGTTTGGCAGGGCCAGCGCGCGGAAGAGATCGATCGCTTTGCGACGCGCCTCGGCCTCGGGCATCGAGCCGTGGATGCGCGTGACCTCGACCACCTGATCCATGATCTTGTGCGAGGGGTTGAAGGCGGCCGCCGCGCTCTGCGGCACGTAGGAGACGAGCGAGCCGCGCATCTCGGCGCGCCGGCGCTCGGAGAGCGCGCCCATCTCCACGCCGTCCAGATGAACCGTTCCCGAGGTGACGCGGCAGCCGGGACGGGTATGGCCCATGAGGTCGAGCGCGATCGTTGTCTTGCCCGAGCCGCTTTCGCCGATCAGCGCGACGATCTCGCCCTCGTCGATGTCGAAGGAAACACCCCGGATGATCTCCACCCGGCGCCCGGAATCGGTGCGTGCCTCGATCTTCAGGTCGCGGACTTCGACAAGACGGCTCATGCCTGTTCGCTCCGGTCGCGGATTTTCTGGGGCAGGTTGTCGATCAGGAGGTTCACGCTGATCGTGAGGCTGGCGATCGCGATGGAAGGAAAGAGCACGGCAGGCGCGGCGAAGGACAGGCCACCGATATTTTCCTTCACCAGCGCGCCCCAGTCGGCGTCCGGCGGCTGCACGCCGAGCCCGAGAAAGGACAGGCTGGAGAGAAGCAGCACGATGAAGACGAAGCGCAGGCCGAAATCGGCGAGCACCGGCCCGATGATGCCCGGCAGGATCTCGGCGCGGATGAGATAGCCGAGCCGCTCGCCGCGCGCCCGCGCCACGACCACATAGTCCATCGCGTTGACATTGACGGCGAGCGCGCGTGCGAAGCGATAGCAGCCGGGAATGTAGATGAAGGCGAGCGTCAGGATCAGGATCGGGATGGAGGAGCCGACGGCGGCCACCAGAACCAGCGCCAGGATCTTGCTGGGGATCGAGGTCAGCGCATCCAGAAGGCGGCTGAGCGCGCTGTCGAAGAACCCGCCGATCACCGCCGCCGTCATGCCGAGCGTGATGCCGCAGAAGCAGGCGATGAAGACGGCCGCCAGCGAAATGCCGACCGTATAGCGCGCGCCGAAGATGATGCGCGAAAGAACGTCGCGGCCGAGATAGTCGGTGCCGAGCGGGAATTGCGAGGAGACCGGACCGAAATAGTCGAAATCCACGATCTCGCCCACGGGATGGGGCGCGAGAAGGGGCGCGAAGATCGCGACCAGCGCCCAGGCGAGGATCACCAGAAAGGAGATCACGCCGACGAGGTTCATCCGGTAGCCGAGGCGCGAGCGCCGCACCGTCTGCGGGCTGGAGAGGGGAGCCGTCATGCTTTGCGCAGCCTCGGGTTGGAGATGATGGCGACGAGGTCCGCGATGGTGATCAGAAGCAGATAGGCGAGACAGAAGATCATCGCACAGCTCTGGATCAGCGGCAGGTCGCGTGTCGAAACGGCGTCCAGCATCAGCTTGGCGATGCCGGGATAGTTGAAGATCGTCTCGACGATGATGACGCCGCCGAGCAGATAGGACAGCGACAGGGCGACGGCATTGACGATCGGGCCCAGCGCGTTGGGCAGGGCGTGGCGCAGGACGATGCGGCTGGGCGATGCGCCCTTCAGGAGCGCCATCTCGACATAGGGCGCGCTGAGGGTCTCGATCACGGCGGCGCGCGTCATGCGGATCATTTGCGCCGAGATGACGAAGCTCAGCGTGATCACGGGCATGGCGAAGGCCTTCAGAAGACCTGAGATCGTGGTGATGTCGCCGGTCATGGAGAGCGCCGGCAGCCAGCCGAGATAGACCGCGAAGATGATGACCGCGAGCGTCGCAACCATGAATTCGGGCACCGAGATCACCGCGATGGTGAAGAAGGAGATGATGCGGTCGACGATCGTGCCGCGCAGGATCGCCGCCGTGATCCCGATCATCAGAGCGAACGGAACCGAGACGGCGGCCGTGATGCCGGCGAGCTTCAGCGAATTGACGAGACGTCCGCCGATCAGCTGCGATACCGGCAGATTGTTCACATAGGAGGTGCCGAGATCGCCGGTCGCGAGATTGCGCAGCCATAGAAGAAAGCGCACGGCGGCGGGCTGGTCGAGATGCATGGCGGTGCGCAGGCCCGCGACGGCCTCGGGCGTTGCCGCCTGTCCCAAGAGAATCTGGGCCACATCCCCCGGCAGAAGAGCGGTCGCGAAGAAGATGACGACGGCGACGATCAGCAGCGTCACCAGGGCGACCACCACGCGTCCCGCGATCATACGGAGGATGAGAGAATTCATGAGCGGCCCATGCGCGGAGGCGGAAACGACGGAAGGCCCTCGGGAGCGTCGCCGCTCCCGAGGGCAGAGATCAGTCTCAGGCTTCGATCCAGACGTGTTCGGCCAGGGTGTAGCCCATCATGCCGCCGAGCGGGTTCGCCACGAGGCCCTTCAGCTTGGGCGAAACGCCGTCGAGATTGGACTGGAAGGCCGGGATCACCGTACCGGCCTCGTTGGAGACCATGGCCTGCATCTGGCCGTAGATTTCCTTGCGCTTGGCCTGGTCCAGCATGCCGCGCGCTTCCAGCAGCATCGCGTCGAACTTGGGCGATTTGAAGCGGCTTTCGTTCCAGGCGGCGTCCGACTGGTACAGGAGCGAGAACATGATGTCGGGCGTCGGACGGGCGTTGATATTGCCGAAGCCGACGGCATCCTTCAGCCAGTTGTTCGACCAGAAACCATCCGAGGGAACGCGGTCGATGACGATGTTGAGACCGATCTTCCCGGCCGCCTGCTGGATGACGGCTGCGTAGTCGAGCGAGCTGCTGGCCGCTTCCGAGGCCACCATGTGAATGTCCTGACCCAGAACGCCGGCCTTCTGGAAGAGCGACTTGGCGCGCTCGGGATCGAACTCGCGCTGCTTCAGCTCGGCGTTGAAATAGGGGTTCCACGACGGGACCGGCTGGTCATTGGCGATCTCGGCGAGGCCGCGCAGGACCGACTTCTGGATGGTCTCGCGGTTGACGAGATATTTGAAGCCTTCGACCACGCCCGCCTTGTCGCCGGGTGCCATGTCGAGGCGGATGTTCAGGTTCGTATAGGTGCCGAGCTTGCTGACGAACGGGGCGACCGCCGAATTGCCCTCGATGATGCGCATCGAGCGCGGGTTCAGGTTGGCGCCGACATGGATGTCGCCCGACAGAACCGCGTTGAGACGGGCCGACTCGTCCGAGATCGCGAAGAACTCGAACGTATCGACGTAAGGTCCGGTGCCCTTCCAGTAATTGTCGTTGCGCGTCATGATGGAGCGCACGCCCGGCTGGAACTCCTTGAGAAGGAACGGGCCGGTGCCGTTGCCCTTCGAGAAGTCGCTCGTGCCGTCGGCCACGATCATGAAGTGATGCAGCGCCAGGATGGTCGGCAGGTCGGCGTTGGGAGCCACCAGCGTGATCTCGGCGGTCAGATCGTCCACCGCCTTGACGCCTTCGAACTGCTTGGCGAGGGCGTTGACCTTGGAGCCCACCGCCGGGTCGAGATGGCGCATCAGCGAGTAGGCGACGTCCTTGGCGGTCAGGCTCTGACCTTCGTGGAAGGTCACGCCCTTGCGCAGCTTGACGGTCCAGACCTTGGCGTCCGTGCTTTCGATGCTGTCGGCGAGTTCCATCACCGTCTGGCCGGAGCCGTCGATGAAGGTCAGGCGATTGTAGAGAGCGCAGATCCGCGAATAGTCGGTCGCGTTGGAGGCCTTGGCGGGGTCCAGCGTATCGGCCGTGGAGGCCGAGAACCCGGCGACCTTGAGATGGCCGCCCTTGACGGGTGTCGCGGCGAAGGCCGCGCCGGCCCGGCCGAGGATCGCGGTGCCGGCGGTGAGCGCCACGCCGCCCATCAGCATCATCTTGAGGAGTTCGCGCCGATTGGCGCCCCGCCGAATGGCGTCCTCCACCATGGCGTCGTCACGAGACGTCCAGTTGGCCATCTTATCGCGCATTGCAATTCCCCTTAATTGACGACGCCCTGTCGGCGGGTGGGTTCGAAGGACCGGGCCACTCGCCCTGATCCTTCGGGTTCGAAACCGGCGGTGCCGGGTGCCCTCGTGCCGAGACGTCCGGTGGGACGTGCTTCGGCAGCTGTTTGGCCCCTTCCGCCAGATCCGATCGCGAGTGGTCCGACCGGACCGCTTGAGATCGGAAGCGCCGTGTCCCGCGAGGGGCGGCGCTGGTTAAGGTTTCCCTCTGCCTTCAGTCTGCCCCGCCCGCATCGTGGATTGCGCTGAATCCAGCGAAGCGGACGGCACAATATTGCGAATTGCCGGCTCTGACAAAATTTGTGCAGCGCCGCATCGTGCCGAAGACTTGATCAGCCCTTCATCGCCGCGCGCACATCCGGGTCTTCGAGCGTCTGGTCCAGTGTCGTGCGGGTGCAGTCCACGATGCGGTCGATGTCGTCGTCCGTGCAGCAGAGCGGCGGGGCGTAGCCGAGAATCCCGTTGGCGAAGGCGCGGATCACGAGGCCATTGTCCCAGGCGCGGTCGAAGATGCGGCGTGCCGGCTCGGCGCTGGCGGGAAGCGGCGTCTTGTTCGCTTTGTCGGTGACGAGTTCGATCGCGGCCAACATGCCGCGCCCGCGCACCTCGCCCACCAGCGGATGGTCGGCCAGGGCATGGAGCCCCGCCATCAGGCGCTGGCCGGCGCGCGCGCCGTTGTCGAGAAGGCCGTTCTCATAGAGGCGGAGGCATTCGAGGCCGACCGCCGCGCTGACGGGATGGGCCGAATAGGTATAGCCATGGCCGATCGCCGCCGCGCCCGCGCCATCGGCAATCGTGTTGTAGACCTTGTCCGACAGGAACACCGCGCCCATCGGCACATAGCCCGAGGTCAGGCCCTTGGCCGTGGTCATGAGATCGGGCACCACGTCCTCGGTGGTGCAGGCAAAGAGCGGCCCGGTGCGCCCGAAGCCGGTGATGACCTCGTCGGCGATGAAGAGAATGTCGAGTTCGCGGCAGGTCTCGCGCATCGCCTTGACCCAGCCGTCGGGCGGAACCAGCACGCCGCCCGAGCCCTGGATCGGCTCGACATAGAAGGCCGCGACACGCTCGGCGCCGAGTTCCGCCACCTTGGCGCGCAGCGCGCCGACCGAGGCGTCGATGATCGCCTGAGGATCGGTGCCGACCGGGTTGCGGTAGCTGTAGTGCGAGGGAATCTTGTGCTGCCAGTCGAAGGGCAGGCCGAAGCCGGCATGGAAGAGCGGCAGCGCGGTCAGGCCCGCGCCGACCGTCGAGGAGCCGTGATAGCCGTTGGCGACCGAGATGAACTGGTCCTTCTCCGGCTTGCCCAGGCAATGGTAGTAATAGCGGATGAAGCGGATCGTGCTGTCCACCGCGTCCGAGCCGCCCAGCGTGAAATAGACGTGGTTAAGATCGCCCGGCGCGCGCTCGGCCAGTTCCGCCGCCAGCCGGATCGCGGGCTCGGAGCCCAGGCTGAAATAGCCGGTGGCATAGGGCAGTTCCTGCATCTGGCGCGTGGCCGCCTCCACGATGCTGTTCTGCCCGTAGCCTGCGTTCACGCACCAGAGACCGGCGAAGCCGTCCACCATCTCGTGGCCGCTCGCGTCGGTAACGCGCGCGCCCTGGCCCGAGCGCAGGACGCGCACGCCCGCCTTCTCATGGCCGCGATAGGAGGCGACGGGGTGCACCAGATGGGCGCGGTCCAGTTCGACCAGCGAATTGCTCAGCATGGGGTCTCCAGTTCCAACAGGGCGCGCCGGTCGAAACCCAAGCGCGCGGATGCGAAGGCGAAGGGGCGATCCCGGACGGGGCGCGCTCTCACTCTCTGGAGGCCAGCATAGCGCCCGCCGACCGGCAAGGCGTATCGTCCAGCTATCCTGACCGATCATTTGCGCTTTTGATGGGCCGAGTTCCGCATCTTATGCTCCCCGGCGCGAGCCAGGCGGGCGGGAGCCGAGCAAGTCGTGCCGTGCGCGCCTTGCATTTCACAACAATCTGCTATCGCCGGGGCCATTGCGGTCCGTCAGCGGGATTCGGCCTTTCTATGATGGGGCTCGATCGGCACGCCGTGTCGACACGGGTTGAGAAGGATCGCCCCTCATGAGCCAGTTCCGGCCGAAATTCATCACCTTCGATTGCTACGGCACTCTCATCAACTTCCAGATGGCCGATGCCGCGCGCGATCATTACAGCGCGCAGCTCAGCGAAGCGCAGATGGCGCAGTTCGTCTCGAACTTCTCGGCCTATCGCCTCGACGAAGTTCTGGGCGACTGGAAGCCGTATGCCGAAGTGGTGCACAACGCCGTGGAGCGGACCTGCAAGCGCAACGGCATCGCCTTCGACCCGGCGGTCGCGCGCGACATCTACGAGCGCGTGCCGACCTGGGGTCCCCATGCCGACGTGCCCGAGGGCCTCGCCAAGGTCGCCAAGGAAATCCCGCTCGTCATCCTGTCGAACGCCATGGACGCGCAGATCCCGTCCAATGTCGAGAAGCTCGGCGCGCCCTTCCACGCCGTCTTCACGGCGGAGCAGGCCCAGTCCTACAAGCCCCGCATGAAAGGCTTCGAATACATGCTCGACCAGCTGAACGCGACGCCGGACGACATTCTCCATGTCTCGTCCTCGTTCCGCTACGACCTGATGACCGCGCACGATCTTGGCATCAAGAACAAGGTCTGGGTCAATCGCGGCCACGAGCCAGCGAACCCCTATTATGGTTATACCGAGATCAAGGACATTTCCGGCCTTGCGGGCGTGGTCGGTCTTTAAGGTCGACGGTTGATCGGGGCGCCTTCGGGCGCTTCCGGCCAAACTTTGGAATGGTCAAGGACAGGCGGCTCTCGGGCCGCCTTTTTTCGTTGAGGGTTGCGGGCGCCTGAAACGCAAACGGCCGCCCCGCTGCTGTTGCGGGGCGGCCGTTGTTCGGACAATGCTTGCGCGGGTAGGCCTACCGGAGACCGCCCATGTGGAAGGTCTTTACCTCCAGATATTCCTCGATGCCGAGATGCGAGCCCTCGCGGCCGAGACCAGACTGCTTGACGCCGCCGAAGGGAGCGACTTCCGTGGAGATCAGGCCGGTGTTGAGGCCGACCATGCCGAACTCCAGCGCCTCGCCGACGCGCCATGCGCGCGACAGGCTCTCGGTGTAGAAATAGGCCGCCAAGCCGAAGGGCGTGCCGTTGGCAATGGCGATGGCGTCCTCCTCGCGCTCGAAGCGGAAGAGCGGGGCGACCGGGCCGAAGGTTTCTTCCGACGCCAGCAGCATGTCGGTATTGGCCTCGCCGATCAGGACGGGGCGAGCATATTGCGCGCCGTCGGCGATGTCGGTGCTTTCGGCCAGGATCTTGCCGCCCTTGGCCTTGGCGTCGGCCACGTGGCGTTCGATCTTCTCGATGGCCGCCGCGTTGATCATCGGGCCGATGGTCACGCCGTCCTCGGTGCCCGGCCCGACCTTCATGGCGCGCACACGTTCGCTGAGCTTTTCGGCAAAGGCGTCGTAGACGCCGGATTGGACGAGGATGCGGTTGGCGCAGACGCAGGTCTGGCCGCCATTGCGGAATTTCGAGATCAGGACGCCCTCGATGGCGAGATCCAGATCCGCGTCGTCGAAGACGATGAAAGGCGCGTTGCCGCCCAGCTCCAGGCTGAGGCGCTTGATCGAGTCCGCCGCGCCGCGCATCAGGTGCGCGCCGACGCGGGTCGAGCCCGTGAAGGAAATCTTGCGCACGGTCTCGTTGGCCAGAAGCTCGCCGCCGATGCCGGTCGGCATTCCGGTCACGATATTGACGACGCCGGCCGGAATGCCGGCCCGCTCAGCCAGAACGCCGAGCGCCAGCGCCGAATAGGGCGTGAACTCGGAGGGCTTGATCACGACGGTGCAGCCGGCGGCGAGCGCGGGCGCGACCTTGCGCGTAATCATCGCGTTCGGGAAGTTCCAGGGCGTGATGATGCCGCAGACGCCGACCGCTTCCTTGAGAACGAGGATGCGTCGATCGGGCGTCGGCGAGGGGATCGTCGCGCCGCCGATGCGGCGCGCTTCCTCGGCGAACCATTTGACGAAGCTCGCGCCATAGCGGATTTCGCCGCGCGCCTCGCCGAGCGGCTTGCCCTGCTCCATGGTGAGGATCTGCGCCAGATCCTCTTCGTGCTCGACCATGAGCGCGAACCACTTTTCCAGAAGCGCGGCGCGCTCGGCATGGGGCTTGCGCTTCCACGGGCCGAAGGCGCGCTCGGCGGCTTCGATGGCGGCGCGCGTCTCGGCCTCGCCCATGTCGGGCACGGTGCCGATGGCCTCGTTCTTGGCGGGGTCCATGACCTCCACCGTCGCGCCGCTTCTCGCATCCTGCCAAGCCCCATCGATGAGGCCCTGGAAGCGCAAGAGTGTGGTGTCGTTCAATGCCATGTCCATGTCTCCTTACGCGGCGAGAGCCGCCAGAACGGCCTGCGTGATCGTCTCCGTCCGGTCGCGGCCGGGGCGGGTGCCGACGCCTTGCGCGGTGGCCGCTTCCACGGCGCGCATCACGTCTGCGGCGGCGGCCTGCTCGCCCAGATGCTCCAGCATCATCGCCCCCGACCAGATCGTGGCGATCGGATTGGCAATACTCAAGTGGGCGATGTCGGGCGCGGAGCCATGCACGGGCTCGAACATGGAGGGCGCGGTGCGGTCCGGGTTGATATTGGCGGAGGCCGCGAATCCGAGGCCGCCCTGGATGGCCGCACCCAGATCGGTGAGGATGTCGCCGAAGAGGTTGGAGGCGACGATAACGTCGAGCGTTTCGGGGGCCATGACCATGCGCGCCGCCATGGCGTCGATATGATAGGGCGTCACCTCGACATCGGGATAGTCGGCCGCGATGAGTTGGGTCATCTCGTCCCAGAAGACCATCGTGTGCTTCTGAGCGTTGCTCTTGGTGACGGAGGCGAGCTTGCCGCGACGTTGGCGCGCCTGTTCGAAGCCGAAGCGCAGGATGCGCTCGACGCCGCGCCGAGTGAAGACCGCCGTCTCCACCGCCACCTCGTCGGGCGTGCCGACATGGACGCGCCCGCCCGCGCCCGAATATTCGCCTTCGGTGTTCTCGCGAATGCAGAGAATGTCGAAGCCTTCCGCGCGCAGCGGGCCTTCGACGCCCGGCAGAAGGCGATGCGGGCGGATATTGGCGTATTGCGTGAAGGCCTTGCGGATCGGCAGAAGCAGCCCGTGCAACGACACGGAATCGGGAACCTCCGCCGGCCAGCCGACCGCGCCCAGAAACACCGCGTCGAAGCCGCGCAGCGTCTCGATGCCATCAGTGGGCATCATCGCGCCGGTCTCGCGATAAAAGGCGCAGGACCAGGGAAAACGGGTCGAGGTCAGCGCGAAGCCATGCTTCGAAGCGGCGCGTTCGAGCACCGCCCAGGCCGCGTCGATCACGGCGGGGCCGATGCCGTCGCCCGGAACGAGCGCGATAGAATGAGTCTTCATGGCGAGGGTCCTGGGGAGTGCGATCGGCAGGGGAGACGGGGCGAGGGTCGAAGCCTCGCCCCTGGTCGAATTACTCGTAAACGCAGACGTAGATCTTGCGCACGGTCTCGATCGTGCGCCAGACGCCGACGAAGCCGGGCTTCATGACGAAGCTGTCGCCCGCCTTGTAGGTCTTGGTCTCGCCGCCCGTCTCCTCGATCTCCACATGGCCGGACAGGATGTGGCAGAACTCGAAGGTCGTGCCCTTGATCGAATGGGTCTCGCCCGGGGTGGCTTCCCAGACGCCGGTCTTCACCTTCTCGCCGTTGGAATCGTCCTGCGCCCAGGTCTTGAACTCGGGCGCGCCGGAGATCAGGCGCTCGGGTAGCGGCAGCGCGGGCTTGGGCGTGAAGGTCGGGTTGGGATCGATCGTGACGAGAAGCGACATGGTGGTCTCCTGAGGTGCGAAATGGGAAAGGGTGGGCTCAGTAGCCGCGCGCGCGGTCGACGAGGCCGACCATCGGCTCGCCCGCACGGTGGCGGCGAATATTGGCGATCACGGCTTCTGCCGCCGTTTCGGCCTGCGTCACGCTGGCGACATGGGGCGTGAGGATCACTTTGGGATGGCGCCAGAGCGGATGGCTGGGCGGCAGCGGCTCGGGCTCTGTCACGTCCAGAATGGCGGCCGAGAGATGCTCGCTGTCGAGCGCCTCCAGAAGCGCGTCGGCATCGAGCTGCGGCCCGCGCCCGACATGGATCAGCGCCGCGCCTTCGGGAAGCTGCGCGAACAGCGCGGCATCGAGGATGCCGCGCGTCTCGTCCGTCAGCGGCAGAAGGCAGACGAGAATGTCCGTGCGCGCCAGAAACTCCGGCAACTGATCCGCGCCATGGAAGCATTCCACGCCCTCGATCGCGCGCGGCGACCGGCTCCAGCCGGCGAGGCGAAAGCCGAAGGGCTGGAGGCGCTCCATCGCCGCCTGCGCGAGCATTCCAAGGCCGAGAAAGCCGATGCGCCGCTCGCCCGCCCGCCGGGTCGGCAGGGCGCGCCAGAGCGAGCGCGCCTGCTGGGCGCGATAGCTCGGCCAGTCGCGGTGCAGGGTCAGGACGGCCAGCGTCACATATTCCTGCATCATGCGGATGATGCCGTCCTCGACCATGCGCACGACCTGCACATGATCCGGCAGTCGGCTCGTATCGAACTGGTCCACGCCCGCGCCGACCGAGAAGACGATTTCGAGGTTGTGAAAGCGCTCCAACCCTTGCGGGATGGTCCAGGTCAGGAGATAGCGCACGTCGTCGGCGCTGGCGGCGGCCGCGTCCTGCTCGAAGCCGATCTCGGGCAGCGCCTGCGCGAAGGCCTCGCGAAAGACCGTGGCGCGCTCGGCCGTGGAATTGCACAGAAACACGGGGGGCGCGCTCATGCCGCCAGCCTGTCGCCCAGCGCGTCGATCATGGCCAGGCAGGCCGCTAATTCGCCGCGTGTGATGAACTCGTCCGGGCGATGGGCGCGGGCGATGTCGCCGGGGCCGCAGATAATGGCGTCCATCCCCGCATCCTGAAACAGGCCGGCTTCCGTGCCATAGCTGACGGCGGGCTGCGGCGTCAGCTTGGTGATTTCCGTCATCAGAGCGGCGAGGTCGCTTTCGGGCTCAAGCGCCAGCGCGGGATAGGCCGAGAGCTCGTCCCAGCGCGTTTCGAAGCCTTGCGTCTTTAGCGCCTCCAGCGCCGCGCGCACCGGCTCCAGCAGCGCGCGAGGCGATTGGCCGGCGATGGCGCGCAGCTCGATTTCGGCCACGCAATGATCGGGAATGACGTTGAGCGCGCGCCCGCCGGAGATCGTGCCGATCTGCAGCGAGGAATAGGCGGGCTCGAAGCGCGTGTCAAAGGGGCCGGCTTCCAGAGCACGCGCATGGGCGATGGCGCTGGACAGAACCTCCGCCATGGCGTGGATGGCGTTGCGGCCCTGATCGGGGCGGGAGGAATGGCCCGAGCGCCCGAAGACATCCATGCGCGCCGCCGCCTTGCCCTTGTGCGCCAGAACCGCTTGAAGGCCGCTCGGCTCGCCCACAAGCACGCCGAGCGGCGTCGCGCAGAGCTTGGGCAGTTCCGCGATCATGTGCGGCACGCCGCGGCAACCCGCTTCCTCGTCATAGGAAAAGGCGAGATGCACGGGATGCTTGAGATCGCGCCGGGCGAGGCCCGGGAGGGCGGCGAGGGCGCAGGCAAGATAGCCCTTCATATCCGTCGTGCCACGCCCGTAGAGACGCTCGCCCTCGGGCCGCAACGTAAACGGATCGGCGCTCCAGCCCGCTTCGCTCGCCGGCACCACGTCCGTGTGACCGGAAAGCACGTAGCCCCTGGTATCGCTTGGGCCGATCGTGGCGAAGAGATTGGCGCGGTCGCCCTCGGGACCGGGCAGGATCTCGACCCGCGCCCCGTGCGAGCGGCAATAATCGGCGATCCAGCCGACGATCGGGGCGTTGGGCGTGCCGACCACGGAAGGGAAGGCGACGAGTTTCGCCAGAATGTCCTCGACCATGATCTGTCTCCGCTGGATGTCAGCTCAAGGTAAAGAAACCGACCCGGCGTTCCTGCCGTAAATCGGGAAGGTTCAGCCGAAAGTTCTGAAAAGGCGCGGGGATGCAGTGCAAACTTCGGTCCCGGCGGGAGCACTTTGGATCGAACGCTGGACTTATAGGGACGGGACCGCCGTCCCGCTCGTGGCGCTGCGCGCTGCCGTCTTCGCCAGCGAAGTCCGATCGGAGGATCGAGAGCTGTGACGATGCCCCAGACGACGCCCCGGACCATCCGGCTCGACGCCTACGAACTGGCCGGTCAGGACATTGCCACGGTCGATGTCGGGCGCCTGCACGAGCTGTCGGTGGGCGTGCGATGGCCGCACCGTCCGGCCGACTGGGATGTCCTGCGCGCGCTCGGTCATGGCATCGTGGCGCTGGACGAGATCGGCCGCGTGTTCAGCTCGGCCATGTGGTTCCCCCATGGCGAAAGCTGCGCGACCATCGGCATGGTGATCACCTCGCCGCGCCTTCAGACGCATGGCGGTGGGCGCTGGATCATGGAGCGCATTCTGGCCGAATGCGGCACGCGCCGGCTCTTGCTCAACTCCACCCGCGCCGCCTATCCGCTTTATGTTTCGCTCGGCTTCGAGCCGCAGGGCACCGTCTACCAGTGCCAGGGCTTCGTACCCGAGGGCTTCGAGGTCGATCCGTCTCTGACGCGCGGTGTCGAGCCGCTGCCGCTCGGCGACATCTACGAGATCGCGGCGCTGGACGCCGCCGCCTTTGGCGCGCCGCGCCCCGAGCTTCTGACCCTCTTCGCGCAAACCGCCGAGGCCTGCGGCATTCGCCGCGACGGGCAACTTGTCGGCTTTGCCATGCGCCGACCCTTCGGGCGCGGGCATGTCATCGGCCCGCTGGTGGCAACGAGCGATGAAGACGCGCGCGCCCTCGTCGCCGAACTCCTGAAAGGGATGGGCGGCGCCTTCGTGCGGCTCGACACACGCCAGCCAGCCGGTCCGCTGCGGGAGTTTCTCTCAAAGGCGGGCCTGGTCCAGTTCGATACGGTGCGAACCCTGACGCATGGCGGCGCGCTGCCGCCCGTCACATCAGGCTCGCCCGGCACCTACGGGCTCGCCGGCCACGCCTTGAGCTGAGCGCGGCTTGCCCAACGCCCGCGCCCCCAAGATTTCCTTCGATCGAGAAGCCATCCCATCATGAGCCATGCCCTTCACCAGACCGCCAGCGACAAGCCGGACGATGTCGCGCTCGTGCCGTTCACCGAAGCGCATCTGCCCGGCGCGCTGAAACTGTCGCAGGATCTGGTCTGGCCCTTTCGCTACGAGGACTGGGCCTTTGCGCTGACGGTCGGCCAGGGCTTCGTTCTGGAACGGGGCGATGAGGTCGTCGGCACCGCCATCCTGTTTCCGTTCGGCGAGACCGGAGCGACGGCCGGGATGATCATCGTCTCCAACGCCGCGCAGGGCCGGGGCTACGGTTCGCGCCTGATGAACACGCTTCTCGAAGCGGCGGGCTCGCGCACCATTCTTCTCAACGCCACGCCCGAAGGGCGCGCGCTCTACGAGCGCCGCGGCTTCGTGCCGGTGGACGAGATCCGCCAGCATCAGGGTCGGCTTCCCGGCCGCCACGACGCCCCGTCCGAAGACCTCGTGCGGCCCATGCGGGCCGAGGATATGGACGCGCTGGTGCGGCTCGACGAGGAGGCCACAGGCTTCCAGCGCGGGCCGCTGCTGCGCCGGCTGGCCGAAGTCGGCGAGGTGTTCGTGCTCTTGCGCGGCGGAGAGCCCGCCGGATACGCGGTCTCGCGCCTGTTCGGGCGCGGCCATGTGATCGGCCCGGTGATTGCCGCCGATGTGGATGACGCGCGCCTCCTGACCACGGCGGCCCTGTCGCGCCTCGAAGGGGCCTTCGTGCGCATGGACACGTCGGTGAAATCGGGTTTGGCCCCGTGGCTGGCCGAGATCGGCCTGCCGCAGGTGAGCGACGCGCTCGTCATGGTGCGCGGCGAGCTTTCGCCCAGCGGTCCGGCGCGGCTTTTCGCCCTGTCCAACCAATCCATCAACTGAGAGCCGGAGCGCCTTCGCCGCCTGCCTTTTTGCGCGAACCCCGCGCTTTTGCGAGAACACGGAGCCGAGATGAAGCTCACATCCTATTGGCTGGACACGGCCCCGCCCTTCACCGGCGGCGCCCAGGGTCCGATCGAGGGCAGCTACGATGTCGCCGTGATCGGCGGCGGCTTCACCGGCCTGACGGCGGCGCTGACGCTCGCCAAGAAGGGCGCGCGGGTCATCCTGCTCGAAGCCGAGACGATCGGCCATGGCGCGTCGGGTCGCAATGGCGGCATGTGCAACAACGGCTTTGCGCAGGACTACGCCACCATGTCGGAGAAGCTCGGCCGTGAAAAGGCCGATCAACTCTACAAGGCCTTCGACGCGGGCGTCGATACGGTCGAGCGCCTCGTGAGCGAAGAGGGCATCGACTGCCAGTTCGCTCGCGTCGGCAAGCTGAAGCTCGCCGCCAAGCCCGAGCATTACGACAAGCTGGCCCGCGCGCAGGCCCTGCTGGCCGCCCATGTCGATCCCGAAACCCACATGGTGAGCCCCGCCGACCTCGCCTCCGAGGTCGGAACCGAGCGCTATTACGGCGGCCTCGTCTACAGCAAGAGCGCGGCCATGCATATGGGCCGCTATATCAGGGGCCTGGCGGAAGCCGCCGCGCGGCGCGGCGTCGCCATCTATGAGCGCACGCCGATGATGGGTCTGAAGCGCGTGAGCGGCGGCCACGCTGTTGAAACGCCCAAGGGAAAGTTCACGGCCAAACAGGTGCTCCTCGCCAGCGGCATCTCGCAGGTTGGCCCCATCGGCTGGGTGCGCCGGCGCGTGGTGCCGGTGGGCGCGTTCCTGATCGCGACCGAGCCGCTGCCGCAGGACCTCCTGCACAAGCTGACGCCGCGTCGGCGCAATGCTGTCGATACCAAGAACCTCGTCAACTATTTCCGCCCGACCCCCGACAACCGGCTGCTCTTCGGCGGGCGCGCGCGCTTTGCCGTGTCGAATCCGGCCTCGGACGAGAAGAGCGGCGCGATCCTGCGCGCGGCGCTGAACGACGTCTTCCCCGAACTCAGCAACACGCGCATCGACTATTGCTGGGGCGGCATGGTGGACATGACGCGCGACCGGCTGCCCCGCGCGGGCGAGCGCGACGGCATCTATTATTCCATGGGCTATAGCGGCCACGGCACGCAGATGTCGACGCTGATGGGCACGATCATGGCCGATGTCATGGACGGGCAGGCTCATCTGAATCCCTGGAAGGACTTCGACTGGCCGGCCATTCCCGGTCATTTCGGCAAGCCCTGGTTCCTGCCGATCGTCGGCGCTTATTATCGCATGAAGGACCGCTTCCAATGATCGACCCCGTTCGCCATCTCAGCGAGGCCGGTCATCTCCTTCGCTTCTATGTCGACGGCGCGTGGCGCGAGCCGGAGGGGCGCGAGCGCTTCGCCGTCGTGAACCCGGCGAGCGAAGCGGTGGTGGCCGAGATCGCGATGGGCAACGAGGCGGATGTCGAGCGCGCGACCCTCGCCGCGCGCCGCGCCTTTCGCCCGTGGTCCCGCACGGGTCCGGCCGAGCGCGCCGCGCTTCTCTCGCGCGTTCATGCGCTCGTTCTGGAACGGGCCGAACTGATCGCGCAGGCGCTTCGCACCGAAATGGGCGCGGCGATCAACTATGCCCGCGCGGCGCAGGTGCCGCTCGCCGCAGAGCATCTCCGGGTGGCCAGGGACAATCTGGCGACTTTTCCCTTCGTCGCGCCGCGCGGCACGACCGCGATCCTGAAGGAGGCGATCGGCGTCTGCGCGCTGATCACGCCCTGGAACTGGCCGCTCTACCAGATCACGGCCAAGGTCGGTCCGGCGCTCGCCGCCGGCTGCACGGTCGTGTTGAAGCCGAGCGAGCTGTCGCCCTTGAGCGCGCTTCTGTTTGCCGAGATCATGCACGACGCCGGCTGCCCGGCGGGCGTGTTCAACCTCGTCAACGGCAGCGGGCCTGTCGTGGGCGAAGCCATGGCCTCGCACCCGGAGGTCGACATGGTGTCGATCACCGGCTCGACCCGTGCCGGCGTTCTGGTGGCGCAGGCCGCCGCGCCCACCGTCAAGCGCGTGGCGCAGGAACTCGGCGGCAAGTCGCCCAATATCGTGCTGCCCGACGCCGATCTGGAGCGTTGCGTTCCGCTGGGCGTCGCCTCCGCCATGCGCAATCTCGGGCAATCCTGCAGCGCGCCGACGCGCATGATCGTGCCACGCGCGCGGTTGGCCGAGGTGGAAGCGCTGGCGGCCAGGACGGCGGCGGAATTTGTGGTGGGCGATCCCCTGGGCGAGGCGACGACCCATGGTCCGATCGCCAACCGCGCGCAGTACGAGCGCATCCAGACCATGATCGAGACCGGCGTCGCGGAGGGCGCCAAGCTCGTCACGGGCGGGGCGGGACGGCCCGACGGGATCGATGCCGGCTTGTTCGCGCGCCCGACGATCTTCTCCGAGGTTCGCAGCGACATGGCCATCGCGCGCGAGGAAATCTTCGGGCCGGTTCTCGCCATCCTGCCCTATGACAGCGTGGAGGAGGCGATCGAGATCGCCAACGACACGATCTACGGGCTCGGCGCGCATGTGCATGGCGCCGATATGGATCAGGTTCGCGATGTGGCGGGGCAGATCCGCGCCGGTCAGGTGCATCTGAACGCGCCGGCCTGGGACCCGAACGCGCCCTTCGGCGGCTATAAGCGCTCCGGTAATGGCCGCGAGTATGGGCGCGAGGGCATGGAAGAATATCTCGAGACGAAATCCGTGCTCGGATATTATGCCTGAGACAGTCGGGGCGGGCTTCGGTCCGCCCTGGCTCACATAAGGAGCTTCGTCCTCCCGCCATGCGCTGCCGGCATGGCTGATCTGCGAGCCTTCGCTATCGCGCCAACGCATCCCTCCTTTTCCAGCTTTGCGCTCCTCGTCATCGCTTCGCTGGATTACATAGGGATCAACAGACAACAACGTCGAGCCGGCCGCCAACCAGACGAGGCCGGGCAGACAAGGACCAGACCGTGACACTCGCTCGCCTCTTCGAAGATCGCCCCCAGTTCCGCCTTACGGCTCGCGAACGGAACGGCTTCATCGCTCGCGAGTTGTCGGAGATCGGCCTTTCGCGCTCCGACCTTCCGTCGAGCAAGCGCCGGACGGCCCGCTAAGACTTTCAGTTTCGCCCTGGCCGGTCCTCCCCCGGCCCCGGCGTTCAAGCCGAACGGTTCCTCCCACCTTTCGGCTTACCCCTGACGCCCTTGCCGGTCCTCCCCCGGCAAGGGCGTTTTTCGTTTCGGCGCCATGGGGTTGGCGCGCGAGGTATGGTCGGGGCGTGAGGTCGAAGCCCAAACGCAAAGAGGCGGGT